>JAGYOX010000016.1 GCA_018399235.1 Desulfobacterales bacterium
TTCCCAAGAATGTTGATAACCTTTTGAAGATGAAGGTCTTCATTGAAGACCCCAACGATGAGATGGTCCTTGAAGAAACATCCCAAGGCACACCAATTGATTGGGTGGTCACGTCGGGATCGCCCGACGGGGTCTACAAGATGGATATCTACATCTTGGTGTTAGACCCTGAGGCCACGGGCGACAAAGAGGATGAGGCCACCGGAGAGAAGGGCTTTCACAAAAGCGACAGCTTCCGGGTGATCAACCGGCAGATCGTCCCCAATAATGTTGATGTCCAGGAAGAAGAAAACACCCAGTCGTTCTGGCAGGAAATCGGACAAAAGACACGGATGCTGGTAGCTACCGTAATGGATTGCTTTGTGACCGAAGCCCAAGCCGCGGATTTGAGGGCAGAGAGTGCCAGCCCGTACCTAGTTTTTGACGATACTGATGATGAGTATCCAATACCTTCATATGATTGGTGGATTCAAACAGAAGGTGGAACAAGTGATTCAGATACGAATAATCATTTTACAATATATGGAGTTTCAGAAGGCACATTAGCCGCTGTACCGATCATTATCCTGCGCCATGATGGCGGAGTCGATTCAAATTCTAGCTCAATAGGCACCATGGTGGCTGACTATAATGGCGACATATACTTTGCCGATGGCGGTATGTTTTTTGACAGGAGTAAAGGATACCTCGCTATCGGCAGAACAACTAATTTACTTGACGAGTTTACCGTTTGCGCCGTAAGCCCAGAAATCGCTTTATGGGACTCAACCGATGATCATGCGATGCACATCCAATTTAATGACGGTAAATTGGCCATTGAAGGGAACTTTTCTCAGCAGGATATAGTAGTGATCGATGAAAATGCCCCTGCAAATTCCCTGGTTATTGATGATACGGGATCGATAACAAACGACTGGTATGGCTCCAACTCAGGCGGAGACGGGCTGCGGACTTTAATGAACCTCCAGGCTAACAACACAGACTCAGGCGTGACATCGGATGTCGGCTTTTCCTTGCTTAATGATAAAGAAGGATTCCAATGGAACTTCAGGACTTCTGAAGGCTCCCAGGGGATTGCCGCCACCAAACAGGGTACGGGGGGCGGTGAGTTTGTAATCAATAATTCAACATTGGATTATAGAAACGTATCCTTAAGCATGGGAAACGGCGCCTCCTGCTCATCCAGCGGCCAGTGGATCGACGCCTCCAGCAGGGAGTATAAAGAGAATATAGACGCCCTCGGTACTGAAGAGGCGATGGAAACCTTTAAATCGCTTACCCCCGTAAAATACAGCTATAAAAACGATGACGATAAAGAGCTCAACGTCGGCTTCATTGCCGAAGAAGTACCCCAGTTGGTGGCGACAAAACATAGAAAGGGCATGAATTCCATGGAGGTCGTTGCCCTGCTGACCAAGGTTGTGCAAGAACAGCAAAATAAAATTCAGGTACAACAAAATGAAATTCAGACACAGCAAAAGAAAATCGATGAGATGCAAGAATACAAGAAGATGATAGAGGCGCTTAGCAAAAAAATAGAGAAAATTGAAAAAGTGAATTCGCTTCAACTATAGAGATTATAGGTTCATAAGACAGCTATTTTAGACTGAGCGTGCCGATTCAAGTGGGAAATAGCGGATATCATTTATCTTCTTTTAACGCCCCTTACTCTATTGTGGAGCCAACATAATAGGCAGGGGGTTAAATGTATGGCAAGAGTCCAGTAAAGAATGCTTGCCACTATCCTGCCCTGCTATTTGAAGTAGGGAATCAGGACTGTAAAAAGGCCACTGTCACCTATCCTTTAAAAACATAAAACACAAAATCTTGATTATGATTTAAAAGATTTTGACAAAGACTTTTTTCGCAGTATTATAAAATATATGAAAAAGTCAAACCAATCGTGAGATTGGGACGGAAAGTTACGGATCTTTCCAAGACAGCCGGACTGCCTTTTTTACAGGCGTTCCGGCTTGTTATTTGTCTCGAAATTCATCAAGACTGATATGTATTTCCTCATGAAACTGATGATTCCGAACTCAACGCCGCCCAAGATAGCTTATCTGTTCATTAAGGGCAAGACTTCTTCTGTGATTAGGCTCTCCAGTTATCCATATCGATTAGATGCCGAAAACGTTTGTATAGTCTTGCTTTGCTGTTGGAAGAATGGCGCTGTACTTTGGATGATTAACAATTAAGGCGGGGTTGTCCAGAGTTTAAATAGTGCTCGCTTTAATCATTAACCATAAACAAAGGAGGTTTTTCATGAAAAAACTTATCGGTTTATTTTTAATGCTGGCATTTATTTTTGCGGGGATTTATGGGCCATCAACGGCATATGGATTTGAAGAAAAGATTTACATGTTCCAGACCATGGATGATCCAGCAGTACCATATGACCCGGCAGTTCTTGAACGGGCGCCTTTTTGGAATGATGAATGGGATTCATCAAATCCTCCATCGAATTTTGAAGCAGGGGATGTCGTCGTGCCTCTGGGGGCAAGCCTCTGGGCGGTTAATACCCGATGCAAGGATGGCAAGATAGTCAAGGAAAAGGTTCGCCAAATCGGCACAGGGACTGCGGTGGCCGTAATTGCGCAAGGTTCGGAGTTCGTTCCCTTTGAATCGGCTCCATTTTATATTGAGGCGAGTGTGGATGGTTTGGACTTTACGGCTTGCGGAGAATGCATTGTGACAAATAATTTTTTACCAATGGAGTTCATGGGTGAACCCTATTGGGGAATAGTTTTGGTTGGCTGTAACCTTATCGTGGAGCCCGATCCGGAAAGGGGTATTATAGGCGGCAGTGCCATCAGTAATTCAGTGTTTAAGATGCTCCCCAATCCTTTATACCAAACCGGATCCTTCTGGACCCTGCGTCTACTTACAGAATAATTCAAGCAGAAACATTTACAAATAAGCTTCGGTCATAACCGAAGCTTATTTATTGAAAAACCGGGGCAGGGCATCTCAACTAAAATAAACCGAATTAACCTTAATAGCTATTAAAATTCTTATTAAGTGAACCATTAAATAAAATAAGCATTACAAAAAAACTTTTCCCAAAAAACGATGGAGGTGAGTCATGAAAAAGTCTCTATTTTTATTAATTTTATCTTTATTAATTATTGGAACAACTGCGGCTTACGCTGAAATGGATATAAGCTTGGAAAAGGTGATCACAGAAATAACGCCAATATTCATGGAAGGCCACCAAGGCGAAATGGAATGGTTTGAAGGTTATAATTTCTCTGGAAATATTATTTTTGAAAATAATAAAATTGGTGAATTTTCAGCTAAGCTTACTCTTTTGAATCCTCCCATGATAATTTCCGAGCGTTATGAAGAAGGCTTTGTTATATTTGAACATGTAATCAAAGGGCTGGGCAGGTTTGAGTCCTATGCGCAGGCAACGGCTTTTGGAGCTATGGGAGCTGCTGATACAGGACAAATAATGTTTGGCTATCATGGTAGTATAGCTAATGGTTCTGATTCACTTTCTGGGATTGCAGGTCTAACCTCAGGGTGTGGGACCTTTAATATTTTTACTTTAAAGGGTAGTTCAAAGGAAATGTTGTCATACACTTTCGAATCAGTCGAATAGTAGATTTTCCTATTAAATCACTGTTGAGCAACGGAATAATAAAGATTTTTGCCCTATTCATTCCGTTTATACATCCCATGAAATACTTGAAAGTTATCGTATCACCCATCGTAACACAATAGTCGGAGGATCAAAATTTATTCGTTTTTATAGTATTATAAAAAAGAAAAGGGGGGTTATGCAATCATGAACCGCATTTCTTCAGTATCAGTAACCCTTTCTTTGATAATTGATGTGTCCACATCAGCTTGAATATAGTCGGAAAGCAGGTCAATAGTATTGGCGAGCTGGGATTCAGGGTAAAAATTGAAGTCACGAAGGGATTTGTAAAATCGGGTAAAAATTTCCGGCTGGGTTCGGACAAATACTTTATGGTTGTGGGAAATTCCAAAATATCGGGCGAAGTGATGAACAAGCAGGTAGAAGCAGACGGCTGAGAAAAACTTTGTGTTCGGCTGTTTATGGAGTTCCGGATAAAAACGGATAATTTCAATTCTGCGGGCAAAGCGATTCAGGGAAATTACCAGATTTTGCGAAATTTCTTCATCATTCGCCCGATCAACCAGGAAATATTCAATGCAGTCGCCTTCCGCCAGGTAGGTGATGGCATAGCAGTCCAGTAACCCCGGGAGGGTTTGCCGGATGAATTCGGATGTGGCAGAGGCCGCAGAAGTCTGCATGAGGCCGTATCCTCTAATAAATTAGTTGACGTCAATACAGGCCTCGATGTAGGTTATTGGCAAAGCGGCAAAGGTATGTCTGTCAAACAGCGGTTAATAAAAGCGGTTTACGTTTATCGAAAAATGGTCAAGGGCGGCTGAATATACTGGTTGAATGGATTTTTCAAGAGATTTTTTCTTTTACCAGGCCCATGTATTCATTTTTTTCGGGTATTCGGCCGAGAATGGCGCAAACCGCCGCCAACGGTGCGGATCCGAGGTAGACCGAGGTATTGTCGCCCAGTCGGTTTGGAAAATTGCGGGTCGAGGTGGAAACCACAGTGGTGTTATCCGCCGCTCTTGCCTGATTGCCCATACACAGGGAACAGCCCGGCGTCTCGATTCTGGCGCCGGCGGCACCGAAGATACTGTAATCTCCGTTTTCTTTTAATTGAAGGGCATCTATGCGGGTGGCGGGGGCGATCCAGAGCCTTGTGGTCAGGTTTTTATGGCCGTCGAGGATGGCGGCCGCGGTTCGGTAATGATCTATATTGGTCATGCAGGACCCGATAAACACCTCCTGTACCGGCGTTCCGGCCACATCACTCAATTTCCTTACATCATCCGGGTCATTGGGGCAGGCCAGCAGCGGCTCGGTAATGTCGGACAGGTTAACCTTGATATCCGCCGAATACTCCACGTCCGAATCACGTTCCAGCAGTTGCGGGACCTCCAGCCATTCCTCCATCTGGCGGATGCGACGCTCAAGGGTATGAGCATCGCCGTAATTATTACGGATCAATCTATTTAAAATGGCGGTATTTTCTTTTATGAATGCTTTTACGGCGTCTATATCAAGCGCTATTGTAGCGGCGGCCGCCGATCGTTCCGCTGATGAGTTGGCCAGTTCATAGGCGCTGTCAACGGTTAAGCCAGGGAACCCTTCAAATTCAATAATCCGCCCGGAAAAAATATTTTTTTTACCTGTTTTTTCGACTGTCAGCATTCCCTGATCGATGGCCGCATAGGGAACCGCGTTGACCACATCCCGAACGGTGATACCTGGCAGGAGGCTTCCGGTAAAGGAGACCCGAACGGATTCCGGCATGTCCAGCGGCATGATGCCCAAGGCGGCGGCAAACGCCACAAGTCCGGAGCCTGCGGGGAAACTAATGCCGATGGGGAAACGGGTGTGCGAGTCTCCACCGGTACCCACCGTATCCGGAAGGACCATGCGGTTTAACCACGAATGAATAATCCCGTCGCCCGGGTATAATGCGACACCCCCCCGGCTTTTGATGAATTCATGCAGGCTTTTTTGCATTTCCACATCCACCCGTTTTGGATAGGCGGCCGTATGGCAGAAAGACTGCATCACCAGGTCCGCATTGAATTTCATACAGGCCAGCTCGGATAACTCGTCCCGCGTCATGGGGCCGGTGGTATCCTGGGAACCCACTGTGGCGATTTTAGGCTCGCAGTAGGCGCCGGGGCGGATACCGGCAAGGCCGCACGCCCGGCCCACTATTTTTTGGGCAAGCGTGTAGCCTTTGCCCGTATTTTTTGGCTCAACGGGCTGTTTAAAAACATTCGACGCATTAAGCCCTCTTGTTTTGCGCGTCTTATTGGTTAGGGTGCGGCCGATAATAAGCGGAATCCGTCCGCCGGCACGGACCTCGTCCAAAAGGAGGCTGGTTTTAAACTGAAACCGGGCAAGCTCGGCGCCGGTTTCCTTGCTCAGGATTCTACCCGTATAAGGCTGGATTTCAATAGTATCACCGGTATTAAGGCGGGCAGTGTCGCATTCAATGGGCATCGCACCGGCGTCTTCCAGGGAATTATAGAAGATGGGCGCGATTTTTCCGCCCAGCACCACGCCGCCGCGCCGCTTGTTGGGCACATGGGGGATATCCTCGCCGATATGCCAGATCAGGGAATTGGCTGCGGATTTTCTGGATGATCCGGTCCCCACCACGTCGCCTGCGAATGCGAGGGGATAGCCCTTTTGTTTCAATCGCCGGATCGTCTCCATCGGCTGGTCCATGCGATGCTGGAGCATGCTTAATGCATGAAGCGGGATATCCGGACGGCTCCAGGCCTCGCTGGCAGGCGAGAAATCATCGGTATTGATCTCGCCGGACACCTTAAACACGGTCAGGGCGATGGACTCCGGGACTTCCGGTTTGTTCGTGAACCAGCGCGCCTCTGCCCAGGCATCAATGACCTGCCTGGTATGGGGATTGGCACCGGCTTTCTCATAAATCTCGTCAAAGGCGTCAAAGACGAGAATGGTTTCTGAAAGCGCTTTGGCTGCGTCAGGGGCGAGTTTGTCATCATCCAGAAGTTTAATCAGCGGATCGATATTGTAGCCGCCGCCCATGGTGCCCAGCCAGAAAACAGCGGTTTGGGGGGAGATCAAAGGGGATTTGATCTCACGGCATGCAATTTTAAAAAGGAAGTCCGCTTTCACCTCGGCGGCCGGATCCACGCCTGCCGGGACGCGGCTTTTGATCAACTCCACCAAAAGGGCGGTATCATGGTCTTCCGGGGTTATCAGCAGTTTTGTAAGCGCTTCAACCTGATTTTTATTCAAGGGCTTTGGCGGTATGCCCATGCCTTCGCGCTCCGCCTTGTGCGCCAAATAGGTATCCAGCATTGATCCAGTCCTTACCCTATACGTTAGTTCCCGCATTGAACCCCTGGTGCACGGCATCAAAAGCCATGCCCACGTTTCCGGCATCCCCGGCCACAGTACAGGCAATGCCCTTGGATTCAATAAGTTGCTGAAGCTCATTATTCGATTTTGCGCCAACGGAAAGCACTACCGTATCCGCAGGGATTTCTACCGGCCCGTTTTCGGCCTCGATTTTAATGCCTTTTTCCGTAATTTCAAGGGCTTTTGTGGCTACCTGGCTCTGGATGCCGTAACGGGATACATCCTGGAGCATGCCCCATCGTGTTGTTTTTCCGAAATCCTTTCCGATTTTTTCCATCATTTCAAGAACCGTAACCTGCTTGGTTCCTTTTGTGGCCATTTCATAGAGGACGTCGGGGTCTTCCGCCTGGTTGACAAACAGGAATTTCAGCGTTTCAGCGCTCAAGGTGCCTTTTTCCGCCAGAAAGAGTGCGGTCTCTACGCCAACCGCTCCACCGCCCACTATCACGACTTTTTTCCCGGTATAAACTTTGCCGGAAAGCACATCCCAGGATTGGACCACATGAGGCAGCTCGATGCCAGGAATAGGGGGAGTCATGGGTGTCGCCCCTGTTGTCAGGATGATGTGATCCGGTTTTTCTTTATCAACTATGTCTTCATTCACAGCGGTATTCAAGCAGACATTGATATTTCTTATGGCGATCTGGTTTTCAAGATCTCGGGCCAACTGGGCAAACTCTTCACGCCCCGGCGGGGCGGCGGCTAAGTAAAGCTGTCCGCCCAGATGACCGCTTTTTTCATAAAGAGTTACACTATGGCCCCGGTCGGATGCGGCGATGGCCGCATTCATGCCGGCTGCCCCGCCGCCGATCACCATGACGGTTTTTGGATTCTCGGCCGCTTCGCAGGTGATCTCGCATTCATGGCCGGCCTGAGGGTTGCAGAGGCACTCCACATGTTTTAGCTTAAACAGGTTGTCAAAGCACCCTTGGGCGCAGGCCACGCAGTGGATGATCTCCTTTTCCCGGCCGGTGCGGCATTTCTCCGGTAAATCCGGATCAGCTATCAGGCTTCTGCCCATGGCCACCATATCGCACATGCTGTCGGCAATCAGTCCCCGGGCAATTTCCGGATCATTGATCCGGTGGCTGGCAATGACCGGGACATCCACCACATCCTTGATCCCCCTGGACAGATAGGCAAATGCGCCGCGGGGCACGGCGGTGGTAATCTGGGGTACCCGGGCTTCATGCCAACCTACATTGATGCAGAGTGCGTTAACACCGGCTGTTGACACCAGTGATTTTGCATATTCTCTCAATTCGTCCATTCCTTGTCCGCCCGGCATGAAATCGTTTCCGTTCATGCGTACGATTACCGGAAAGTCCTCGCCTACGGCTTTTCTGATGGCCTGCATGACCTCGATGCAAAATCGGATGCGATTTTCAAAGGATCCGCCGTATTCATCCTCGCGTTTATTGGTCAGGGGTGAGAGGAATTCGCTGAGTAAATAGCCGGTGCCGCTTAAAACCTCGACTGCGTCGAATCCGGCGGTTTTTACCCGGGCCGCCGCTTTGGCGAAGCTTTCGATGATCCCGTGGATTTCATCCACGGACAACTCCCGGGGGGTTTCCTTGGTGAGTCTTGAGGCAATGGGGGAGGGGGCCACCGACGGCTTACCGTCTAGAAAGAATGAAAAATTGTATCGGCCGGAGTGGTTTAACTGAACGCAGGAGCGGGCCCCGTTATCTTTGATGACCGCCGCCAGGCGTTTTAAGCCGGGAATGAAGTCATCCTTATGCGCGCCGATATTTAAGGTATTGCCGGACATTTCATCCACGGTGGCGAACCCCACGCAGATCATGCCGGCGCCGCCTTTGGCCCGGCGCTCATAAAAGGCGGTGATCTGGTCTGTGACTTCAAAGTTGTCGGCCATATTTAGATGCATGGCCGGCATGTAAATCCGGTTTTTAATGTCTAACCGATTGATGGTGATCGGTTCAAACAATGGATCCTGCATGGTATCTCCCTTTAGTTTGATTTTAATGTTAAATTTGGAAAATCCTCCAATGGGCAGCAAGTGTCAAGAAAAAAACTGGTTGCGAGTTCAAGCCGCCTCCACGCGGCACGGCACAAACCGGTGGATCGGGGTGCCGATCGGATCGCGGGCCGTGTTTTTCGGCCATTTCGCTCATCTTTTCTGCAATTTCATCAATCGCCTGTTCCCAGGGGATGGGTTCAAACCGGTCGCCGACGCGTTTTAACGGTTCGGTCAGCCGGTCTTTGGGGTACTGGTGGTAAAGGATACTCAGTTCCCTTGCGGCAGGCATAGCCCCTGCTCCTTGGATTGTCCTTGTCCGGCCGGACTTTGACCATTTGTCCGTCTTCCACCAAAGCTTCGAGGCCGCAATTCTGGGCGCACAGCACACATGTGGTTTTATGCCAGCCATTCATTTTAACTCCTTTCAAGGGGTCTGATAGCGCCGTTGGAGATTGATTTTATAACGTATTCAACATGATATATCGAGCTCATCATAAAATCGTCCTTACCGGTGACCTTGGATAGGATCCCCCCGCCTTCAAACAGGGAAATCATAATGTCCGCAACCATACCTCCATCCGTGTCCCGACGAATCTCACCGGCCTGTTTTCCGTTTTCAATCAATTCAATAATGGTTTTTCGCCAGCCCTCAATAGCCTCGGCCGTCAGGCGGCAAAGCATTTGGTGGGTGTCATCAGCCTCTGTGGCTGTGTTTAGAATCGGGCAGCCGCCAAAAGCCAGCATGGTTTTATAGAGCTTGCGATACGCTGCCGGATAGGCAAGGAGCTTATTTATATAGGTTTTCGCGTTGTTTATGCCGCGGATGAAAAAGCGGGTCAGGTTGTCCACATTGTATTTGAATACGGCGATGGCAAGATCGTCTTTATTATTGAAATTGCCGTAAATGCTCCCCTTGGTGAGACCGGTGGCCTTGGTGAGATCGGACAGGGAGGTGCCGCTGATGCCCTTTTTGTTAAATATGGGAGCGGCTTTTTCGATGATATACTGGCGGGTGCGTTTGGCTTTATTCATAAAATAAAATATACCGATCGGTATATTTTGAGTCAACACTTTTTTATTGAAATAATGGGATGGCTTCCAATATGGGTAGTAAGGAATGGTTTTAATGGGTAGAGAAACAAAAAAGGGGTAAAACATGGAAAAAGGTTACGTCCAGGTATATACCGGCGACGGCAAGGGCAAGACCACTGCCGCGCTAGGGCTTGCTTTGCGGGCTGTCGGTGCGGGCCTGAGGGTTTATATCGCCCAGTTTATTAAGAAGTCATGTTACAGCGAGATTAAGGCGTTGGAACGATTTTCGGATTTAATCACCATTGAACAGTTCGGCGCCGGCGGCTACATCCGTGGAGAACCTAAGGCGGAAGATATTTCGGCCGCCCGGCGCTGCCTGGAGGCGATCAAGGCGGCTGTGGAATCAGGGGTATATGATATCGTCATTATGGATGAGGCCGGGGTGGCGGAATTTTTTAAGCTGATTGAGGCCCGGGATGTTCTGGATATTATTGCCGCTAAACTTGATACCGTGGAACTGGTCATCACTGGCCGCCGGGTGTCTGAGACGGTAATGGCCAAAGCGGATCTGATCACGGAAATGAAACCCATCAGGCATTATTACGATAATGGGGTAATAGCCAGGGTCGGCATCGAAAGCTAAAAAGGGATTGTGTTTTAAATCGGGGGACACCATACCAATTAATTTTTCCGCAGCCATTTAATGGGTATGATGTCCCCTGATTTGTCCCCTGATTTAATATTCTTTCAGGTTTTCAATATATTCCGCGTTTTCCTTTATCCATTTTCTTACCAGCAGGTTACCGCCCAAAAGGTACTTAACCCGCCATCCCCTGTTTTTTCTGTATGATGTCAGTATCCGCTTTAAGCTGTAAAATCTTTTCATCTGGTTTACGATGGCCGTCTGCATTGTATATGCTGAACATTTTTCGGGTCTTACAACAACATGCATGCCATCATATTGCGGCCACTGACTGTGCAGCAATAAATCCTTGTTTTCTTCATACGCCCTGGTCCCGGGAAATGGTGTAAGGGAAAAAACCTGAATTGTATCTATATCCGTCTCTATTGCATAATCGACGATCGCTTTCGGAGCATCCGGTCGATCTTTGCTATCAACCACGAACATGCCATGTATGCCGATATTATGTTTATGAAGATTTTCAACACATTGCTTTACAGCATCCACAGTATGTGCTTTGCCATATCTCTTTAGCGTGTGAGGATCTACGGATTCAATTCCAACATATACAATTCTGCACCTTGTCTCCTCCATCAGGTCGAGCAGTTCATTATCTGATGCGGCATTCACACATATTTGACCCGACCACCGCAACGGGACAGCATCCTTTTTTATCATTTCCCGCAACAAGGATTTTGTCCGTTTGGGGTTGGCACAAAAATTATCATCGCCAAAGCAGACGCTTTTATGTTGAACGGGGTGGAGTTCCTCAACAACCTGTTCATGGGATTTAAACCTGTATTTCCTTCCAAACATCGAGGTCACACTGCAAAATGAGCAGTCGTGGGGACAGCCTCTCGATGTAATAATGATTGGTGGGATATCATTATGATTAACCTGGGGGGAAAGTGAAAAATCCGGAGAAGGAATATCAGAAAAATTGACAACGCCTCGGCCTTCATTGTGTTGAATCGCATTGTCTTTGTTTCTGTAAGAAATCCCCCTAATTCCATCAGGAATCGCCCCATTTTCAAGCGCCTTTATCAAAGAAAGAAACGTTTCCTCACCTTCACCTTTAACCACATAATCACAATGATTTAATGCCTCCTCAGGACTAAAGGTCACATGGGGCCCGCCCATCACAACTTTTGTTCCCCTTTTCCTCAAATTATCAGACAGTTTATAAGCCTCATTAATCGTGCTCGATAAAGAACCGATACCGACAAGATCGTAATTTGCCAGATTCTTTTTTTCCGATTCGGTCATGGGCTTTATCCATAAGTCGCACTCATAACCGTTTTGATTAAGAACTGCGGCTATAGTCGCCAGCCCTACTCGCGGCAAATAGGTTCGACTGTATACATGCGTTAAATCCGAAATTGCTTCAACAAGAGCGATCCTTTCTATATTCATCCTTGCTCCTTTAATAAATACTTTTTTGGGCTAAAGATTTTCTAATCTTTTAATTTTCAGAATATTTTTGAAACTTTGCTGAATCATTCCCGTGGAAGGCGCTAAGTTCAAAGCGATATAAGCAATCCATGCAGGACTCTCGATTAGTTTTGTCCCTGGAGAAATAAATCAATGAGATTAACCATCAAACAAGTAAATTGGTGGGCAACCACAATCAAAATCTGACGATTCCGGGAGTATAAAAGAAAGCCTTTTTCGAAATGTACCGTTTTAAATTCAATAAAAGAAAGGCACCTCAAAAAAAAATTAATATACCCCACCTAAAGGAATTGCAACCATCTTATATTGCATAGCGTCATCTTGCGACACTTTTTTATCAATAGTAAAAAGTCATAACCATTCAGGGGGGCGGCGTTTCTATCTAACCATTTGAAATCACTTACTTTTTAAAGTACATATAACTTATTGAAAAAGCTCAAAATAAAACTAAACTTTTTATTTTTATCGTGCTATGCTCCTGAATATGGAGCTCAAAAGACCATTTTATAGGCATCAGCAGATCGAGCTGCCGGAAATCAAGATGGATGTTGTCCATTACGTGTTACACAAGTGCCGGTGTGCCAAATGCGGCAAAACGGTCAAAGCGCAACTGCCCTCAGAATATCAACCCGGCTACGGCCCCCGGCTGGATAGGGTAGCGTTTATTCGGCTACCCCCTGAATATTTATAATAATTTAATAAAAGGATTTCTCGCTGGCGCTCGAAATGGCAGACGTCTGTCTAAGGCAATCAGGTAATAAGGAAAACGGAGCAAAGTAAGGAGATTTTCTAATGGGGGAAACGGTATTTGTGATAGGGGGGTGTCGGAGCGGCAAGAGCCGCCATGCCTTGGTCCTTGCAGAGGATCGTCTGGGTTCCAAGAATTGTTTTGTCGCCACCTGCGTTCCCTATGATGAAGAAATGAAGGACCGAGTCAGGCGCCACCAGGAGGAGCGCGGCGGTAAATGGCGAAGCGTGGAAGCCCCCCTGGCCCTGCCGGAAGCTATTGACCGGCAGGGTGGGACTGCAGATGTGATCGTTATCGACTGCCTGACACTATGGATGAATAACCTGATTATGGATGAGCGTACGGATGAAGAGGTGTTAAATCAGGTGGAGCAGCTGGAATGCGCCCTTTCGAAAACTAGGTGCCCGGTTTTTATGGTATCAAACGAGGTGGGTACCGGCATCGTTCCTGAAAACAAACTGGCCCGCCGGTTCCGGGATCTGGCCGGTTTTACCAATCAGCGTATGGCTGAATGCGCGGATCAGGTGATCTGGATGGTGGCTGGGATTCCAGTTAAAATTAAAAGTTGAAAACAGGCTCGTCTCGCCAAACTCGCAGAAACCAAAAAGAAAAATATACTAAAATGCTTTGCGCTCTTTGCGAGAGATCCTAAAATTATTTCTCCAGCGCTTCAACAGCCGCCACGCTGCTGATATACCAGTCCCCTTCGATTTTTTTGAATTCACAAACAAATTCATTGAATTCATCGATGGGGCGACCGCCGTTGCCTCCGGCTTTAACTCTGGCCGTCAAATCAATTCTTGCGCTCGTCTCATCAAAAAAGGTTATGGATATGTCGTGAAGGGCAAGCTTTATCTCCAGGTACCGGGCGCGGCCGGACATTGCATAGGTCCGGATATCCTGCCTTGAAAACTTTCCGTTGGCATTTTCAGACGGTGTTACCTACTGTTCTTTGCGAAGCTCCTTTTTATCGATTTTGCCGATCGGAGTTAGCGGGAGTTCATCCCGGATTTCAATGACTTTAGGGGTCTCATAGGGGGCCAGCTTGTCTTTGGCGAATTTCAGGATATCGGCTTTTAATTTTTCTTCGTCGCCGTCGAATGAATAATCAGGCGATAGCGTGATATAGGCCTTGACGAGTTCAGAGCCCGGATTATCCGGATTGGGCAGCCCGATGGTGGCGATCATGTCAATGGCCGGATGGGTGGTCATTATTTCTTCCACCTTTTTGGAAAAGACTTTAAATCCGCTGACATTGATCATGTCCTTGGTCCGGTCCACGATTCGCACGTAGCCCTCTTCATCAAATATCCCCACATCACCGGTGTGCATGTAGCCGTCCTCATCAATGGCTTTTTTGGTTTCTTCGGGTTTGTTCAAATAGCCTACCATCACCTGGGGACCCTTAACACATATTTCCCCGGCTTGACCGATTTCCACGGGCTCGCCGGTAGCGGGATCAACCAGTTTGACATCCGTATTCAAGAGCGGCAGCCCGATGTGGCCGAGCTTTTTTTTGCTGCGGTATGGATTCACTATGGATAAAGGCGAGGTTTCGGTCATACCATAGGCCTCGACCAGTTTCCCCTCTCCGATAATTTTTTCGATTTCCCGCTGGGACTCCTCCGGAAAGGGAGCGGCGGCTGAAATACAGGCTTCGAGATTTGAGTGGTCGAGTTCTTTGAATTTTGGATTTTTAATCAGCAGGTAGTAGAGCGAAGGTACGTTGGCCAAAGCGGTCGGCCGATACTTTTCGATTTGCTTACAGATGTGGTCGGTGTTTCTGGGATCCGGAATCAGCACCTGGGTCCAGCCCAAATAGACGCAGTTAATATTAAAGAAAAGGCCGGCGATGTGAAAGAACGGAAAGCCGGATAAGGCGAGTCCCTGGCCTTCCTCCCAGTTTAACCAGGCCTGGATAATCAACACGTCGGCCATGACATTCCGGTGGCTCAGCATGGCGCCCTTGGGCGGGCCGGTGGTGCCGCCGGTATACTGGATGTAGGCGATGTCATCCGGAGTCACGGACACCTTTGGGAGTTCGTCTGAATAATCCCGGCTTTTTAGAACCGATTTAAATGGGATAATGGTCTTGGTATTAATCGGGGTAATTTTTCCTTTGGGTATTTTTCCCAACAGCTGGCCCAAAAACCGTTTATAAAATGGGAGAAAGCCCCCCACACTGGTTGTCAAAATGACCTGAAGCGATGGCAGGGCCGGGGCGACCTCGGTTACCCGGGCGGCAAAAATGGCATCCAGGGTCACAAGGGCTTTTGCATTGGAATCCGCAAGCTGGTGCTTGAGTTCATCGGCGGAAAGCAAAGGGGATACGCCGGAAACAGCGCAACCGGCTTTGAGCGTGCCAAGCCAGGCGATGACGTATTCCGGGATATTGGGCAGGTTGATGCCGACAACATCCCCTTTTTTCAACCCGTTTGCCATCAGCATGTGGGCAAAGCGGTTGGAATACCGGTCCAGATCTCTAAAAGGGATTTCAATTTCCATGAAGCTCAAGGCCGGGGTATCCGCATAGGTTACAAACGTCGGCCGGATGGCATCCACATAGGATACTTCCCAGGATTTTGGGTCGAGATCGTCAAGACCCGGATCCCAAGATTTTTTCCAGAACTGGGGCTCAACACTCATAGAGCATCTCCTTTTTGCGGCGGGTTAATGGGTGGATAGTGAACCTATATACAGTAAAACAACAAAAAAATCAAAGGGTTTTTTAACGGACCTATTTTGATCTATCGGGTTTTGGTTGTTTTAAAGTCAAACCGGCGGGTATTTTCAGCCCTGATCGAATTATCTTCAAGGGAAAATGTCCGTTCATAAAAAGTTACATGCCAGGACCGGTCAATAAAAATGATCGAGGAGGCCCGGGTCCCGTAAATATCGCTGGTAATGAATATGGGCGAAAGAATTCGCTCCCATTCCAAGCCAACGCCTGTATCCGGAAGATCATGGTCCGGCGGGCGCTTTCGGTCCGCAAGCTTTTCAAAAATGCGGTCCGGTTCAATGTAGCTGTTTTCTTTGAGGATTAAGTTTAAAGCGGTTTTTATTTTCTCTACCTTTGGCCAGGGGGTGTTTAACAGGTGATTGCTGATGCCGTGAATACCCGGGGATAATTTTCTGCTATCGTCAGTGACATTTGAATACCACCAGAGTTCGTCCAACTCTCCCACAATCAGGTTGAACCCGTTGTAAATATTTTTATGGGATCGAATTCGATCGATATAGGTTTCTGGCGGGTCAGCGCCTTCGAGAAACTCCCGTATTAGAGTGCCGCGGGAAGGGCCCTTGCTTTGTCGGTTTAAGGATTTAGGGTCCCGGTAGTTGGTGATGGCACCGATCCTTCCGGTTTTTGCTACTCCCAGCCAGGTCCCCATACCCTGAAGGTCGCGGCCGGCAAGGATATTCGGCTGATCCTCCCAGTAATCAAGCGGTGCGGTGGGCCGGCTGTAAAATTCATCCCTGTTGGCGGCGATGATGACGGGATAATCCGGATGTTGCTCAATTGCAATGGCAAGCAGGCACATGGGTTTATTCTTGTCTTTTAGAAACGGGTTTGTTAAAAAATATAATTTTATAAAAGTTCTCCGTAATCAAAAAATTCATACCAAGGAGGGAGCAGATATGCAAGAGGTGGTAATTGTTAGTGGCGCAAGAACTCCGGTTGGCTCTTTCGGTGGTTCATTAAAAGATGTAACGGCGGTTGAATTGGGTACCCTCGTGATACGTGAGGCGCTTAAACGGGCCGGGCTCCGGCCGGTTGTCAGTGAAACGATGAAAGAGGCATCACCGGATCGGTTAAAAGATCAAGGCCCTGTAGAGCTTGAAACCCAGGCGGATAAGTGGGACAGCAATGCCACTCCCGTTGTGGTGGACGAGGTGATAATGGGCAATGTACTTCTCGGTGGGCAGGGTCAGAATCCGGGCCGTCAGGCCATGATTCATGCCGGAGTGCCCAAAGAGACGCCTGGCTTTACGGTCAACAAGGTCTGTTCATCCGGGCTTAAGGCGATCACATTGGCCGCCCAGTCCATTATGCTGGGTGATGCCGAAATTATCATTGCCGGCGGCCAGGAAAGCATGAGCACGGCGCCCATGGCGCTTCCGAAAGCCCGCTGGGGCCATCGAATGGAGGTCACCGGCAAAGGCGATATTTACGACCTTATGGTATATGATGGACTGTATGAAATTTTTTATGGCTATCATATGGGGTTGACGGCGGAAAATATCGTTGAAAAATACGATATTCCCAGAAAGGAGCAGGATGAGCTTGGCGTGCTCAGCCACAACCGGGCGCTTGATGCCATCAGGTCGGGTCATTTTAAAGAGGAAATCGTTCCGGTCACGATTAAAACCCGCAAAGGCGATGTGATTGTGGATACCGATGAGCGCCCAATGGAAACCGATATGGAAAAAATGGCCAAGCTCAAACCGGTATTCAAAAAAGACGGCACTGTGACAGCCGGTAACGCCTCGGGGGTTAATGACGGGGGTGCCGCCGTTGTCGTGATGAGTGCGGATAAGGCCAAAGAACTGGGGCTTGAGCCCATGGCGAAAATCAAGGCGTTTGCCAGCGGCGGGGTTGACCCGGCCTACATGGGGCTCGGCCCGATTCCTGCCGTCCGGAAGGTATTGAAGAAGACCGGGGCGAATTTAAAGGACATCGGCGTGATTGAGCTTAATGAGGCCTTTGCCGCCCAGGCCATCGCCTGTATGCGGGAGCTGGATCTGCCCTATGAGCAGCCCAACCCGGTGGGCAGCGGGATTTCCCTTGGCCATCCCATTGGCTGCACGGGCGCCCGGCAAACCGTGACATGTCTGTATTTGATGAAGAAAAAGCAGGTTAATACTGGCCTGATTTCCATGTGTATCGGGGGGGGTATGGGCATGGCCATGATGGTTGAGGCTTAAACATTTTTTGACAAGGAGATCAATCCATGAACATTGGCAGAATACTTGGCACACTGATTGTATTCGGCGTCCCTGTGATTGTCGGCGGCGGGATCGTGTACTCGATTTTTGAGAGTTTTCCCGTTATGTATATCTATGAGATCCTGCTGGGATTTGCCGCCCTGGGGTTTGCCTTTAAGGATGGCATTAAGGTCGGCTGACACTATTGACACTACATAAAAGCCCATTAAAGATTTAAGAAACGGATACCTCAATGGAAAGCAGCCTACCTGAAATAAGTCTCGAGCGGGAGATGAAGCAGTCCTATCTGGACTATGCCATGAGCGTCATTATCGGCAGGGCGCTTCCGGACGTGCGGGACGGTTTAAAGCCCGTGCATCGACGAATTCTTTTCGCGATGCGTGAATTGAAAAACGACTGGAACAAGCCGTACAAAAAATCGGCACGGATCGTCGGTGACGTTATTGGTAAGTATCATCCCCATGGAGACGCAGCTGTTTATGATGCGCTGGTCAGAATGGCCCAGAGTTTTACGCTGCGCTATCCTATGGTGAATGGGCAGGGTAATTTCGGCTCGATCGACGGGGACCCTCCGGCGGCCATGCGGTACACCGAGGTCCGGATGATGCGCTTGGCGCATCAGATGCTGGAGGATATTGACAAGGACACCGTGGACCACCAGCTAAACTACGATGAGACTCTGGAAGAACCGCAGGTTTTGCCGGCAAAAATTCCGTCTCTGTTATTAAACGGCTCATCAGGCATCGCCGTGGGCATGGCCACGAATATACCGCCCCATAACCTCAATGAACTCAGTGAAGCCATTAAGGCCCTTATTGATAGTCCTGAACTGACCTGTGAGGAGCTGATCGGTTATCTGCCGGGGCCGGATTTTCCCACCGGTGGTATTATCTACGGCACCCAGGGGATTCACAATGCCTATACCACGGGGCGAGGTAAAATTCGAATTCGTGGATGCGTCGAGGTTGAAACGGACAAAAAGACAAAGGCTGAAACTATTGTTATCCGCGAAATCCCCTATATGGTCAATAAGGCAAGCCTTATTGAAAAGATCGCCGATTTGGTCAAAAACAAGCACTTGGAGGGAATTCGCTATGTCCGGGACGAATCCGACAAGGACGGTATCCGGGTGGCGGTTGGGCTAAAGCGCGAACAGATCGCTGAAGTGATTTTGAACCAGCTTTACAAGCATACGCCGCTTGAAAGTAATTTTGGCATCATCCTCCTTGCCGTGGTTAACAAGCGCCCGGAAATGCTCAATCTGAAAGAAATCCTCGAGCATTTCATTGTGCATCGCAAGGAAATTATTATCCGCCGGACCCGCTACGATCTGGCCAAGGCGGAAGCCCGGGCCCATGTCCTGGAGGGTTTGATTATTGCCATTGACAACCTGGATGAGGTAGTCACCCTGATTCGGAATTCAGCATCTCCGAATGAGGCCAAAACCCAGTTGATGCAGCGTTTCGAGCTGACGGAGGTCCAGGCCCAGGCGATTCTTGATATGCGCCTGCAGCGTTTAACCGGCCTTGAGCGCGATAAGATTAAGCAGGAGCATGCAGATGTGCTAAAGGATATCGCCCGTTTCAAGGAGATCCTCTCCAGCGAGCGCATCATCCTGAACCTGGTTAAGGACGAGTTGACCGAAATCCAGGAGTCATTCGGGGATGAACGCCGCACCAGGATTGTTTCCGAAACTCGGGAGATCACACTCGAGGATATGATCGCCGAAGAGGACATGGTGGTGACAATCACCAACAGCGGTTACATCAAGCGCAACCCCATTACCAATTACCGGCAGCAGCGGCGGGGCGGAAAAGGAAAAACCGGCATGGGGACCAAGGATGAGGATTTTGTCGCCCATCTCTTCGTGGCTTCCACCCATCATACGTTCATGTTTTTCACCAACCAGGGGCGGGTTTATTGGTGCAAAGTCTATGATATCCCGCAAAGCGGGCGAACCAGCCGGGGCAAGGCCATTGTTAATCTTTTGAATTTTAAAACGGATGAGAAGCTGACCACGGTGCTGGCGGTTCCTGAGTTTGAGCCCGGCTATCACGTGCTGATGGCTACCCGGCAGGCGGTGATTAAAAAGACGGATATTATGGAATTCTCCCGGCCCCGATCCGGCGGAAAAATTGCTATTAGCCTGGTGGAAGGCGATGAACTGATTGCGGCCCGCCTGACCGACGGTACCCGGAATGTGTTTCTCTGTTCGCTTTTCGGGAAATCCATTCGCTTTCATGAGTCGGATGTGCGGCCTACCGGACGCATTGCCCGTGGCGTCCGCGGCATGAAGCTAGTGGAAGGCGATCAACTGGTGGGTATGGAGGTGTTGACCTACGGACAGACGCTTTTTACCGCAACTGAAAACGGATACGGCAAGCGAACGCTGCTTGATGAATATCCGGTGCACCGCCGAGGCGGCAAAGGGGTCATCACGATCAAGACTAACGAGCGAAACGGCCGTGTGGTGACCATTCTGGTGGTCAATGATGAGGATGAGGTCATGCTGATGACCGATATCGGAAAAATCATCCGCATGCCGATCAATGGCATTTCAGTTATCAGTCGGAATACCCAGGGGGTTAAGTTAATGGACATGGAGCCCCATGAACGGTTGGTCAGTGGGGCGCGACTGGCTGAAAAAGAAGAAGAAGATTAATATGGATATGGATGCCGAAGCGGTTCGAATCGGGGTTGTCGGCGCTGGCAGCTGGGGGACGGCGCTTGCCCATCTGCTTGGCGGTAAGGGATATTCGGTTGATCTGTGGGCATATGAGCCTGCGGTTAAACAAAGTATCGCCGAAACCCGGGAGAACCGGATGTTTTTGCCTGGCATCCAGTTGTCCGAGACCATTGTTCCATCTAATGACTTGGCCGCAGTTGTTTCCGGAAAAAAGATCATCCTATTCGTGGTGCCGTCGCATGTCATGCGGGAGGTTTCAAGCCAGGCAGAATTGCATATGGACGCGGATTCTCTGGTTGTTACAGCCTCCAAGGGAATCGAAAATAGAACCTACCTCACAATGACCGGTGTCTTGAAGGAAACCCTTTCCGGGGAACCTGAGCACCGGATATCCGCCCTTAGCGGACCGAGCTTTGCCACGGAAGTGGCAAAGAAGCTTCCTACAGTAGTCACGGTGGCATCCGGCGACGCCGCCGCAGCCGCTTATCTTCAAAAAATTTTTGTCACGCCGTATTTCAGGGTCTATACCAACGATGATCTGATAGGGGTAGAGCTCGGGGGGGCGGTAAAAAATGTGATTGCCATTGCCTCGGGGATTGTGGACGGTTTGGGTTTAGGCCTAAATACCCGGGCGGCATTGATTACTCGAGGACTAACGGAGATCCGGCGCCTGGGGATTCATTTAGGCGCCAATCCGCATACGTTTGCCGGTCTTGCCGGCATAGGGGATCTTCTGCTGACATGCACCGGAAGCCTCAGCCGGAACCATACGGTGGGGAAAAAAATCGGGGAGGGAGAATCCTTAACCAATATTCTCGCCGAAATGAATATGGTGGCTGAAGGCGTGAAAACCTCAAAGTCCGTATATAATCTATCCCGGCAGCAGGGAGTGGAAATGCCGATTTGCCACTCCGTATATGCTGTATTGTATGAAAATCTCTCCGCCACTGAGGCGGTTTATCAATTAATGACCCGGGATTTGAAGGATGAAATGCTGGATGTCCGGTAAAGGCAATAAGCAAAGAGAAGTTGTGAGGAATTGAGTTTTTTATTTTGTCATTATTTTTTAAACGTTTAGCTTATTTATAGATAAAGTTTTGGCGCATAAGGACGAGGGGCATCGGTACCGGCTGCGGGAGCGGTTTTTAAGCGGCGGGCTGGAGGGGTTTCATGACTATGAGGTTATTGAGCTGCTGCTAACGCTTGGCACCCCCCGTAAGGATTGTAAAGAGACGGCCAAGGCGGCCGTCAAAGCGTTTAAAAGTTTGCCGGCTGTATTTGATGCCAGTGAGGATGAACTTTGCAAAATTAACGGGATCGGCCCCAAAAACCTGTTTGGCATAAAATTTGTCAAGGCGGTGGCGGAGCGCTACCATGAAAAAAAACTCCTCGATAAGGACCCATTGACAAATTCCAGGGACCTGTTTGACTACTTATACAGCAGCATGGCATCAAAGGATCGGGAGTGTTTTAAGGTGCTTTATCTGGATGCCAGGAACCGGGTGTTGGTATCCGAAGTGCTGTTTCAGGGAACCCTGACAGCCAGTTCCGTGTATCCGCGTGAAGTTGTTAAAAGCGCCCTTAACCGGCGGGCGGCAGCCGTGATTTTTGCCCATAACCATCCCTCCGGCGATCCGGAGCCATCGGCTGCGGATTTTACGGTTACCCGGCAGTTGGTCTTTGCCTGTATGACCATGGGGATCACGGTACATGAGCATCTTGTTATCGGCGATCAGGTATATTTCAGTTTTGCCGATCACGGGCATATAAGCCGGATGTGTAAGGAATTCCAGGAAGATATATCAAAATGGGCGGCCAGCAATGAACAGCGGTGAGGCAAATAAACCGGATTGCTTCGGCAGGCTTGAAATCGTATTCCCAAAAGGGTCGGATGGCCTGAGGCATTCACCGCCAAAATGTATGGCGTGCGTATTTAAAACCGAATGCCTGCAGACTGCCATGCAGCAACCGGCCGGACATGAGGTTGAATCTGAAATGATAGACCGGGCTTATGAAGCCCGGGCGATTAGTTTTATTCAGCGGTGGTCGAAGAAAAAAGCGTTGCACCAAAAAACCAAACAGAGAAAAGGAAAATAAGGGAGGCGACAATGCGTTCCATAAAGGACATCGAGGTTTCAGGGAAAAAAGTATTGGTGCGGGTGGATGTGAACGTCCCGATGGATGATTTTCAAAATATCACCGATGACACCCGGATTCGGGAGGTTTTGCCCACATTGAGATACGTCCTCGATCACGATGGAATTTTAATCATCTGCGCCCATATGGATCGGCCAAAGGGAAAGGTGGACCCGAAATACAGCCTGGCGCCGGTTGCCAAGCGGCTTGGCCGTTATCTCAAGCTCGATGTCAAGGTGGCGCCGGATTGCATTGGCCCCGAGGTTAAACAAATGGTTGATGATTTGAAGACCCGGGAAGTTCTGTTGCTTGAAAATTTGCGTTTCCATAAGGGCGAACAGGAAAATGACGACGAGTTCGCCAAGGAACTGGCCTCCCTTTGCGATGTATATGTAAATGATGCGTTTGCCGTATGCCACCGGGAGCATGCCTCTGTTTCGGCCATTACCCGGCATGTGCAAGAGCGGGTAGCGGGATTCCTTCTGCTGAATGAGCTCAAATATTTTCATGAGGCCATGGAGAACCCGCGGCG
This sequence comes from Desulfobacterales bacterium, assembly GCA_018399235.1. Classification (GTDB taxonomy): domain Bacteria; phylum Desulfobacterota; class Desulfobacteria; order Desulfobacterales; family Desulfosalsimonadaceae; genus M55B175. The sequence goes on from JAGYOX010000016.1 coordinate 23,173, forward strand.
GCCCCTGGTTGCCATCATCGGCGGCGCCAAGGTGTCAGGCAAGTTACAGGCATTAAAAAATATGCTGGGCCGGGTGAATAAATTTATCATCGGCGGCGCCATGGCCAATACGTTTTTGAAAAGCAAAGGTTACAACCTTGGAAAATCCAAGGTGGAGGATGATCTGGTAGCAGAGGCCGGTAATATAATGAAGGCTGCTATAAAAGGCGGAATCAAATTTTACCTTCCTGTTGATGCCGTAGTCGCCCCGGAGATCGACCCAAAGGCCGAATTTAAGATCGTGCCTATCCAGGAGATTCCCGATGACTGGATGGCATTAGACATCGGACCGGCGTCTTCCCGACTGTTTGAAGAGGTTCTTTATGATGCCCGCACCATTATCTGGAACGGTCCCATGGGCATATTTGAGATAGATGCCTTCAGCCGGGGAACCGTTTCAATGGTCCATAATGTGGCCAACTCCTACGCACTTACAATTGTCGGCGGCGGAGATACGGATGTGGCGATACATTCCACCGGCCAGAGTGACCGGTTCACCTATATCTCTACCGGCGGGGGGGCCTTTTTGAACTTGATGGAGGGAAAACCCCTGCCGGGGGTGGTTGCGCTCGGTGGCCCGGATTTAGAATAAAGAGCGGTTCATGCCATCGCTCCGGTCATTTTTTACCAGTCGTTTCGGGCTTTTTCTGGTTTTCGCCGTCGTTTTTTCGGCGGGTATCGTCCTTTTATGCCTGGATCCGCTGCTTAGATTCTATGATATCCTAATCGACCGTGAAGCCGTCAAATCATTAATTGAAACCTGGGGGGCAGCCGCCCCTCTAGGCTTTATGCTGCTCCAGGTGCTTCAGGTAATCTTTGCGCCCGTGCCGGGGGAGGTCAGCGGTTTTGTCGGGGGCTATTTATTTGGCGCCGGCTGCGGGTTTATCTACTCTACCATAGCGCTTACCCTCGGATCGGCCATCAATTTTTGGATCGGCCGCCTGGTGGGGTATCGGTTTGTTCGAAGATTAATTCCCGATCAACAGTTACAGCGTATGGACATTTTTCTAACGCGTCAGGGGATTATTGTTGTTCTGGCCTTTTTCATATTCCCTGGATTCCCAAAGGATTATCTCAGTCTTTTTTTAGGCGGCACAGCCATGCCGTTCAGGCTGTTTATTATAATAGCGGGAGTCGGCCGGATGCCCGGCACTTTAATGCTGAGTTTGCAGGGTGGCCTATTGTATCAGCAGATGTATGCCCTTTATGCTTTGGTTTTGGGGGCTAGCCTGCTCATTTTGCTGTTCGCCGTATATTATAGAAAGGCAATATATGGGTGGGCAAGACGATTTAATAAAAGATAGTTAATTATTTCAGTTGACTATTATTTGAAAAGATGATAATTTTTTTTAAATAGGTTCTGGGATGAAAATATCAACCACCTACCGGAAACGGGGGAAGTATTGTACTGGCGAGTCAGGGAGGAATTAAGTTTAGCCAATCGTTTACGGCGGTCATACTATAACCTTTTACGCGATGAGATGGATCAGTTTGTTTTAGAAATCGCACTGACTGAATCGTACAACAATTTTAAGTCGCGTGAGATTCCATACCCATTCGTCGAACGAAAAGAATTAAAACCCCGCGCACGAATTCCCAAGGTCGAGTATGACTGCCAGAATTCATTTCTACTGATATTTCTAGAAGATTTCATACCTGCCAAGCATAAGAAGTACATCCGTTTTTTTGATTCCAATCGATCGACAAAAACCAATTTGCTTCGTTCCAAAACCCTGTCATTAAAAAATGATTTCGATCGCACGCAGAAATTTCTGGAATCAATAAGTTTTTTTAATTTTTTAAAAGACCTGCTGCCTGTGGACTATGCGCTTCTCATCCAGCGAGATACATCTCAGCCAAGGGGAAAGTATCGCTATCAGCTTTCCCATTTCCACGTACGCATTGACTGGCCCATTACTGAGGCGGCTGAGGATATGGCACGAACCCTGCGGTATATTTCCAAGGATATTTACGAGAAGGGGGAGAAATATGCCGAGGATATACAGAAAAAATTCTTTGAGTATTATGGATTGCCGGATATGGTGGGCGGCAGGCGGACTGCTGCAATTGTTGCCGCCCAGTTTTTGCGCCGGGTCCCATGCATTTCAACTGTTTATGTCTCCAGCAGTGAATCCCGGGCTTTGCTGCGCTATTCGGAGCGCGGTGTGACCAAGGTCGTGTTGATCAAGCTTTCCAATAAGGAAATGACCAGGGTGGCAGAGGCCAATGGGATGTCCCTCAGGAGATTCAAGGAAAACTACCTGATAGATAGTGAAGACAAGGAAGGGGTGTTTCTTTTTCAGGTCACCTATTCTTATACTTCACATGCGGTTCCACCGGAAAGCGGCAAGCTGAGGGAAATAAAGCCCGAGATGTTCTGGTTGACCGTGGGCTCACAACGGATTCTTCCCCGGCCATGGGTTTGGTTTTACCCGCCGGTGTACTACAATCTCATTTATTCCTGATTTCAAACCGGCTCTTTCAACATGGCAATCTCGTCACAATCCGGGAATTTAACGCAATGGATGCAGTCCGCCCATATTTTCAGCGGCAGCTCGGATCGGTCAATGACTGAAAAGCCGAATTTTTTAAAAAAATCAGGTTTATAGGTCAAAGTGAACAGTTTTTTGATTTTAAACTGCCGGGCTTCTGCAAAGGCGGTTTCAAGGAGCCGGGTGCCGATGCCCTGTCCCTGTTTGTCTTCAACGATTGCCAGGGATCGGATTTCTGCAAGATCTTCCCAACAAAATTGCAATGCGCAGCAGCCGCTTATCTTATTGGTCGCGGGATCAACAAATACTGAGAAATCCCTGAGGTGATCATACAAAAGACTTAACGGCCGGGCAAGAAGCTCGCCTTTGTCGGCATGATGCTTGAGCATGGCATGGATGGTTTTAATATCTTCTATGTTGGCCTTGCGGATCATAACGGGGTTTTTATCTGTTCTTGTCGGGTGGATCAAGCATTTTATTATTATCCAAACCGAGGGTCTCAAATTTTTGTTTTTATATTTATTCCGTCCTTCAATCCGTTTAAAGTTTCTCCTTGCGGAAGATTGCGGTTATGCTGTTTGGCTGATATGAGGAAAAGATCTCACCGGTGTCGGGGTCCATATGCCGCTTAACCACGTTGTTCGGAATGCCAAAAAAACGGTAGGGCATATTTTTTAAAGCGTTTTCCATAAAATCTTTCCATATGGGCAGGGCTGCCCGGGCACCGGTTTCATATCGGCCCAGCGTTGTATAATCATCGCAGCCCACCCAGACGCCGGCGGCTAGCGTCGGTGAGAAGCCAACGAACAAGGCATCTTTATATTTGTTGGTGGTGCCGGTTTTTCCGCCGATGGGCCTGGTGATGCTTCGCGCCTTCTTTCCCGTGCCTTCATTAATGACTCCCTGAAGCATATCGACCATGATGGCTGCTCCGGCCTCTGACATGACGATCTGCCTGTTTATTTTTGGCCGCCAGATGATTCTCCGGTTTTTATCCCGGATCTCGGTGATGGGTGTGGGCCGGATATATTCGCCGCTATTGGCAAATACGGCATAGGCAGAGGTCAGTTCGAGAAGTGTGATCTCAGAAGTTCCCAGTACCAAAGAAAGGTTGGGAGAGAGTTTTGATTCAAGCCCCAGAGAACGGGCAAAAGAAACCACGCTGGCGGTCCCCAGCTTTTCGATCAAGCGGACCGCCGGGATATTTTTTGAATGGGTTAATGCTTTGCGAAGCGTCATCTCTCCCTGATAGGTATTGGAAAAATTTTCCGGCTGCCACTGTATATCCGGGGCTGCCCCCTGGAAGGCGACAGGGATATCCAGCAGAAGCATGTTTTGTGAAAATCCCTGTTCAATAGCCAGTGCGTAGACAATCGGTTTAAAGGCGGATCCCGGCTGCCGTTTCGCCATGGTTGTTCGGTTATACGGACTTTTGTGATAGTCTTTGCCCCCGAGCATGGCAAGAATCCCGCCGGTGGAAACGTCAATTGCGATCAACCCGGCTTGTGGATCCGGTTTTTCAATTCCATGGGTTTCCATCCGGCGGTTTAAATCAGCGATTCCTTTTTGCACTGCTTTTTTCGCCGACTGCTGCATCTTATAGCAAAGGGTCGTTTGAACCGTCAGTCCATCGGTGTATAACCGGGTCGCACCGATTTTGTCTTCCAGTATCTTTTTTACATAATCGACAAAATAAGGGGCTTTTGTGGAGTTCTCAAATTTTTCAGGCGGAATAAACGGTTTTTTCTTTGCCGTCTCATACTGTTCCCGACTTATTACCCCTACGTCCAGCATCTGATGTAATACGACATTTCGCCTTTTTATCGCCAGCTCCGGGTTGACAAGCGGCGAGTATATGGACGGTGCCTTCGGCATGGCGGCGATCAGGGCACATTCAGAAATGTTCAGCCGGCTGACCGGTTTGCCGAAAAATTTTTGGGCGGCCGCCTCCACTCCATATGCCCCGCTGCCAAAATAAACCTGGTTTAAATACAGTTCAAGGATTTCATCTTTGGTGTAGCGGCGCTCCAGTTGAAGGGCCAGAAATGCTTCCTTAAGTTTTCGCTCAAGCGTTTTTTGCGGTGTTAAAAATAGGGTTTTGGTCAGCTGCTGGGTCAAGGTGCTGGCACCTTCCACAAACTCTCCGGCTATTATATCCCTTATAATGGCTCGAAGAATCCCTTTGAGGTCAACTCCGCTATGTTCGTAGAACTGGCGGTCTTCTGTTGCGATAAGGGCCTGTTGGAGTTTATCCGGAATTTTTGAAAGAGGAACCGGGTCCCTTTTTTTTTTATATAATTCTGCTAAGAGGACATGATCCGCTGAATAAACCCGTGTTATGGCTGAAGGCGAAAAATCTTCGAGAGCTCGAATTTGTGGGAGGTCCCGAATCATGGCGAATATCGCACCCATGACGACGCCGCAGATGATGGCGGCGACCAGAAATATTACTCCGATCAAATAACTTCGTTTGGCCATATGCTGTTTCAGTTTTTATTCTTGACAAGTTTTCCTTGTAATATTATCAAAAATTGTTAATCAAACAGGCGCGTAGCTCAGGTGGTAGAGCGCTACCCCGACACGGTAGAAGTCAGCAGTTCAAGTCTGCTCGCGCCTACCAAAGAGATCAAGGGCTTGTGGGTATGGTCACCCATAAGCCTTTTTTTTTTGTGTTATATGGCAGGGGAAGAGGCAGGTCAATGATTGAATGATAATTGTTTGCTTAACTTGCGTTGTTTGTGCATATTATAAAAACTTGAGACCTGATTCATTTGACTATATAAACATAGACGTTAGCAAGGGTTTTCTCTGTGGGCACCAAGCAAAGTCAGGGAGCCATCATGGCCCAGAAGAGATGGAATTATTTTCTTTATCGATACATTACCTTATACCGGTCTGTTCATCGTCAAACTCATATCGTTTACCTACCGGGTTCGAGTTGTTGATTCGAATAATGAAAAACGGTTTATAGATAGGAAAAAAGGGCTTATCTATATTTCCTGGCATCAGCGCTTTTTCCCAGGCATTGCATTTTTCGCGCAACGCAAACCCATTGCCATTATGATCAGTCAAAGCCGGGATGGGGAATTTATTGCCCATATTGTTAAAATTCTCGGATGGGAACCTGTAAGGGGTTCGTCTACCCGCGGAGGCCGGGAAGCTTTAACCAAACTCAATGAACTGGCCCTTAACGGGTACCGTATTGGTCATATCGTTGACGGCCCTAAAGGCCCTGCAGGCATTATCAAACCCGGTCTTCTCAAAATTGCCCAGGCCACAGGCCTGCCCATTGTCCCAACAATAACTTCCGCACAAAAAAGATGGACCGTGAACAGTTGGGACCAATTTATGATACCCAAAATTTTTTCTCGGGTAATCATTCGGTTTGGGAAACCCATCTATGTGCCCTCTGATATAGAGGCGTCAAAATTTGAAAAAAAAAGAAAACACATAGAAAACGAACTAAGTCGTCTCTATGAGGAAACGGACCGATTTTGGGATGATCCGAAAATGATCAAAAAAATTTTTAAAACCCGCCGGAAAAATCAATAATGGAACGATTCATGAAAACTGCAGAGCCGGTCACAAGAGAATGGAAGGCCGGATCAGTTGCATGAAATGTCCTCCTAAATCCAAATAATTGCTTGACGTTCCAGTTTGTGAATGCGTTGATTTCTATAATTGCCATCAAGGGATTCATGTGTTAGTAATCCAATAAGCTATAATTTATAAAGATAGTGGAGGGGCAGGCCGTTTTTCCCTTATGCTTAAAAAGTTGATAGGATAAGCTTTTTGAGTAAAGAATTTTATAAAGATAAGTTAAGCAGTTGGTCCATGATGGTTTAAAATGAAACCATTTGCATTCCTGACCAGGAAGAGGAATGTTTCTTTAGATTGCCTTCATACTCTGATGGAATCGGCGATTGATGGCATTATCACTATGGATTGCAAAGGCCGGATTATCGCATTTAATCCTGCTGCTGAAAAAATATTCGGCTACAGTTGTGACGAAGTCATTGGCCACACGGTTGCTGAAAAACTCATTCCCAGATCACTACGAAAAGCCCACGAAAAAGGTCTTGATCATTTTCTTGCTACCGGCAAAAAAGTGATTATTGGTCAGCGGGTGGAGGTAACCGCGAAACGGGCGGACCAGTCTCTTTTTACCGCTGAATTAGAAGTAATTGCAGACAATTCTAAAACTACCCCCCTATTTTTCGCCTATCTTCGGGATATTTCAGGACAAAAGCACGCTGCCAGGGAAAGCCAGCAACGCACAATAGAAATCAAGAAAGCGCTCATGCAGACTATTCTCGCTATATCACGGATTGTCGAGATTCGGGATCCTTATACGGCTGATCACCAAAGACGAGTCGCTCATCTGGCAGCCACCATAGCCGAGTCATTAAAATTCTCAGAAGAGCGTATCGACGGTGTTTTTTTGGGGGCTCTTATTCATGATATTGGAAAAATCGCCGTGCCGACCGAAATTCTGGCCCGCCCCGGAATACTTCTGGATGAAGATATAAGGTATCTTCAAATCCATTGCCAAAAGGGCTATGAGATTTTGGAGCCTGTTAATTTCCCTTGGCCCCTTGCCGAAATTGCGCTTCAGCATCATGAGCACGTTGATGGATCAGGTTATCCTCAAGGGTTGCGAAAAGGGGAAATTCTACTTGAGTCCCGTATTGTAGGTGTTGCCGATGTGGTTGAGTCTTTGACGGCCCATCGTCCTTATCGCCCGGCATACTCTTTGGAGGAAGCACTTGAATTGATAAGCAAAAGGGCTGGAAAATGGTATGACAGGCAGGTCGTGACAATCTGCAAAGAGCTTTTTAAAAGTGGATACAGTATTGATACAATTGATATGGATGAATTGACCTGGAGGTCGTCACTTGAATGATGACCGTCTATATTACTATCTGTATTAGTAACCAAAACTTTTCATATATTCTTCGAATTTTTCAATTATCTGATTTTCCCGGATGCCGAAATCATCGGCACAGTATTTGTGTTTTCCATGCTTGTGCTGGGGATTCTTGCTGACAAATGCTTTCATGTTTGCTTCCGTTTTTTCTGTCAGATTAATCTTATGGGCCTTATATAATTTTTTGACAGTTTCAATCGGATCATTCAGCAGTTCTTCATACCAGATATCATAAACCTCCACACCATGATATTTTCGGGCAAACAGATTTCTTTGGGTCGCATGGTGGAGTAAATGGATGTTTGATTCTGCTGTTTTTTTTACATCAAGCCGTTTTGAAGTATTGCAATGGGCCCAATAGATAAGAGAATTGGTGCTGTTGCAAACCGCCATCGGGTGCCGATGGGTATGAACAAGAATGGCATCTGGCATGATGTGTCTGAGTTCGGTCAGGGATCCGTTATGCGCGGGTGATTTTAGAAGCAGCCTTTTGCCCGGTGTTTGTGACTGGAATATTTTTAAAAATTGCAGGTATTCTTCATAGCTTTTTAACCGGTCATTATTAAGACACCATTCCAAATATGAATAAACAGGTGCCATTGCCCAGAAGGCCCCACTTTTAAATGTTGCGGCAAGCAGCCATATGCATTCTTCATAGACATTGTTCCGGATAACATGAATATGATCCATGTTTATGGAGACAAGCCGATATATAATGTATTCGATCTTTGAAATTTTCCTTCGATGGTCTTCTCCGCCTTTTTGGGGGATGGGATGCGTCAATTCCCATAGGAAGAGACCGCGGTTGGAAACATCCTCGGCCAGCAGCCGGTGCAAAAATGTGGTGCCGGACCGAGGCAGGCCGATAATAATAATCGGCCTGTTAAGGGGCGTTGATAAAATTTCCGGGTGGTTATTTATTAGGTCGACAAATTTCAGACGATTTTCCAGGTTGCGTTCAATAGCGGTTTTTAAAAGAATTTTGCCAAGAAATGTTAAGTTTGTATCCTGATTGATGGATTCCAATAAAAGATTTAACCCTTCCTTGAAGTAGGGATTGCCAAAATCCTTAAGCGATAAGCGATTGGCAACATTTTGCATCAATTCATCTGTAGAGCGGTGAAGAATGGGATCTGTTTTTTCTGACAGCAGATGTTCGCCAGCATAATTAATAAAGCGGCCAAGTTGTGGGAGCGGTTGGTAGTCTGGAAGCATAGCAAAATTCTAAATCTATTTATAGCGTATTATTTTTTTTCAATAAAAAATATGATCGTTTGAGTCAATAAGGCTTTTGTGTGATACTATTTGAATGTTATCGGCTTTGAGATTCAGTAATGCCGAATACAAGCCATTGAGGGGGATCAAGAATATTTGGGCTATTTTGAAAACGATTGGAGATTCTGATACGGAGGATTTACAAAATTAGCCGGATTGAGATCTATCCAAACGTTTGTCTTCATCACCTATAGGAAATACGTAGGATGCGTCATCAAAGTTTTTTACTTCAATTCACTTCAATGTGTTTATTTATTCTGTTTATGGCCGCCTGTTCAATCTTAAAGCCCATGCACTCGGGCAGGAGCAGTGTTGAAGTGGTATATGAAAACATGGTTGATCAGGGCCGGCATCTAATAAACGAACGTCATCATTCACAAGCAATAGAAATACTGGAAGCAGCGGGCGATATGATGCCTGACCGCGCGGAATGGCTTTATGAGTCGGGCCGGGCCCTGTTTGCGATGGACCGGTATGAGGAATCGGCATATGTCTGCCAACAGGCAATAGACATTGAACCCTCATTTTATGATGCCCGGGTTCTTGAGTGGGCGGCACGGCTTGAGGCGGACAATCTTTCCGAAGAGACCAGGCAAGAGGTGCGAAATGAAATCCAAGAATTGCTTGAAGCGGCGGAAGAACATCCTGAGCAGCTTTTAGCGGTCTATCAAGGATATCAATGGTTAAAAGATGAAGCAGCCCAGCAGCGCCTGATTTTAAAGCTTGCGCCTTTGGCGGCGTCCACGTCGTCTTTGGTGAGGGGGCAAATCGCCGAGAATTTGTTTGAACAGATCATCCAGGCAAGGGATGATGCCTCCCAGCAGATCCGCCTGATGTCCGCCTATATCGAATATTTCCCGGATAGACGGTTTGTCGAATATACCATCAATAAACTGCTTGAAGCCAAATGGGAAAATGGCGAAGACCATCTATCGCCAATGGCTTTTGTTCGGTCCAACCTGCCAAATGTAGCGCCGGATAAAAGGGTAAATGTCGGCATCGCGCTGTGGCTCATCAAACAGGAAAAAATGCCGGAAAAGGCCGTACAGCTACTTGATCAAAGCATCAAAATGGCTGGTACGGCATCTGAAGCAAAACCCCCATTTTTTAATGACCGGTTATGGCAGGCGGAACAAAAAAAAGAAATGGACTATATGCATTACCTTAGGGGGCAGGCCTTATTTAATGCCGGGCATTTGGATAATGCAGAGAAGGAGTTGATGTATGTGGCCGGTGAAGACAGAAACTGGAGCGGTGTCTATCATTATCTCGGCCGGATTGCAGAATCCCTTGAAAACCATGACAAGGCCATCGCATATTTTCGGCAGGCCCTTGAAATCGATGACCGGCAGGAGGATTCTGAAAACTATCTGGCCGATCTGCTTTTGGAACACCGGGGCTATGAAGGAGACCCCGCCCATTATTTCAGCCGACTGGAAAACGGCATTACATTTACCGATGTAACAGAATCCGCCGGATTTGCGGAATTTCGGGCCGAGCGGGTTGCCTGGGGGGATTTTAACCGGGACGGGTTTGTCGATTTGCTGCTGGACGGGGCGGCCTTATTTAGGAATAACGGGGACGGCACGTTTACCAACATATCCGCTGAAGCCGGCACCGATGGCATTGGAAGTTCAAACGGCGGATACTGGGCGGATTATGACAATGACGGCGATCTGGATATTTTTGTGACGAGCCATGCCGAAAACCATCTATTGCGGAACAATGAGGCGCAGGGGTTTGAAGATGCTACGGATATGGCGTTTGGCGGTCCATTGCCCAAAAATCGCACGGAAGCCGCTGCCTGGGGGGATATGGACAACGACGGTTTCCTGGACCTCTATGTCGCTAACTTTGAGCGAAGGGGTGTGATGCGTGCGCTTGGAACACCGGATCAGGTATATCACAATAATGGGAACGGCACATTTTCAGAAGTCAGCCGATCCGCAGGCATCTATTCAGAGGAGGCCATGTGCGGCCGGGGCGTGGCCTGGAGTGATATTAACGCGGATGGGCGCCAGGATATCGTGGTGGCCAATTACCGGCTGGATCCTAATTTTCTGTGGCTAAACGATCAAACCGGCGGCTTCACCGATAAGGCCGATTTCTTCAATGTCCGGGGGCATATGACCGACGGCGCCTTCGGTCATTCAATTGGTTCTGTCAGCGGGGATCTGGATAATGACGGCGACCCGGACCTTGTCATTACCAACCTGGCCCATCCCCGTTATATCCAATATTCCGATAAAACCATGGTGCTTATGAACAAGGGAAACCCGTCATTTGAATTTATAAACCGGTTTGATAATTCCGGCATCGCCTTTGAGGAGACCAATTCGGATCCCGCACTGGCGGATGTTGACAATGACGGGGATCTGGATCTGTATATCACCTCCGTCTACCCCGGAAGAAACGCCCACTTGTACCTGAATGACGGAAATGGCCGGTTTATTGATAAGACCTGGCTCTCCGGCACACGCTTGAAAAATACCTGGGGCGCCGCATTTGCGGATTTTAACAATGACGGATTCAATGACCTATTTGTGGCAAGCAGTGACGGGGTAACCCTGCTGAAAAACAACGGTAATGGCAACCACTGGGTCAAGGTCTTAATTCAAGACAGCAGATGCAACCGATACGGGGTCGGCAGTCTCATCCGGTTGATATACGGGGATAAAGCGCAGGTGCGGGAGGTGGCATGCGGCCGGGGGACGGGAAGTCAGGATGACACGGCGGTTCTATTCGGGCTGGGCGATTACAACGGGCCCGTCACAATTACAGTCCACACACTTTGCGGGGATAGCTTGGAAGCCCGGATAGGGCATCCGGATCAGGCGGTTGTGATACGCGATTGATAGGTTTCAGTGTTCAGGTTTCAGTATTATAGTAGCGTTGGTAGGCCTGACACCTGACACCTGAAAACTGTCACCTTTCTACGCCTATGCTTGAAGCCGCGCTCGATCGACAAACTCAAGATTTAACTTTTTAAGCGTCTTTTCCGTGGGGATGCCGTTTACATCCCATCCACGCAGTTTATAATAGGGTGGAAGCATCTTTGCGAGCGGCACCTTGGTTTTTGGATTGCCTTTTATTAAAGGTTCATCAGTAAAACGCTTGGAAAGGGTGTCCTGGGCACCGGTAATACCCTCCCGGATATTAAAAAGCCGCTCCAGGTTGTAACCCCGGGCGCCGACCTTCATGAATTTGCCGAAGTCCATTTTCATGCCGGTGGCCAGTTTGATAAACTTGGAGTGCGGAAGCACGGGCAGATTGATTTTCATTAATGCCGGCGGCATTGCCAGGAGCATGGAGATTAAAAACCACGTATAGGTTAAAAACTTGGTGATAATCCAGGAAACCGTCTTGTGGCCGGGCAGCTTATAGGCGAATTTGGGGACAAATGTCCAGGCCGTGAACAGGCAGTTCCCTCCGGCGCTGATGGCCGCCAGCAGGTTCTGGTCCAGGATCGTCCATGCCGGTTTGGACCGGTAGTGATGGGGGTCCAGCGTCATGGGGCCGTTTACCTCAAAATAGGCCATGTAGCCGCCATCCAGGTGGCAGGCGCCCCGGTTTGAGGTGGCATAGCCCAGCGCATGCCCAACCGCCGCCCTAGGTGAATAACCGGCAATCTCAAGCCCTTTTACGTGCGCGGCGAAATCTTTTCCGCCGTATTTATCTGATAAAATACGAGTCCCTTCGGCCAGTTCATCTCCGATGTCCTCCCGGTAGGCGATTTTATGGATGATCTCGGAGATATTTTCTTTTTTGCCGAATTCGATTCCGTTTTTCCACAACCCGTTTTCATTCAATTCCGCTGCGAACCCAATGGTATTGCCGGTTGTAATGGCATCCATACCCAAAAGATCCATTTCATAGTTCCAACGGATGATTGCGGACATATCGTCGATTTCAAGGTTTGAGCCCATCAGGCAGAGGGTCTCATATTCCGGACCCTTGATCTCTTTGCCGTCAAGTTCAACAACGCGGCCGCAGCGAATCGGACAGGAGGGGCATCCGTAGTTTTTTATCAAATAGTCGTTGGCCATGCGTTCCCCGCTGATATTATAGGCGCCGTCAAATTTGCCTCGGGAAAAATTGCGGGTAGGCAGGGCGTTTTTTTCGGACAGGATATTGACAAACTGGGCGGTGCCGTATTTTGGGGATAAATCGCCGGTGGCCGGGTGGTTTTTGAGCAGTTTGACCCATTTTTTGACCCCGGCACGGAATTTTTCCGGCTCGGCCAGTTCGATTTTCTTTTTGCCCTTGGCTACAATGGCTTTAAGATTTTTCGATCCCATGACCGCTCCCATGCCGGTTCGGCCATGAACCCGTTCCTGTGATACGATAACCGCGTATTTGACGAGGTTTTCGCCCGCCGGTCCGATGACCATCTTCCCGCCTTTGCCGAGCTGTTCCTGGGCTTCTTCGGTATTCTTTCCCCAAAGATCGTCGGCTGGTTTTATCTGGACATCATCCTCATTGATATCAATAATTACCGGTGTTTCCGATTTGCCGCGGACAACGATGCCGTCCCAGCCGGCGCGTTTAAGGTGCATCCCGAAGTGGCCGCCGCTGTTTGAATGGCCGATCCCCCCGGTTTGCGGGCTTTTGGCGGATATGTCGTATCGGCTGGTGGAGGGTGCGCCGGTAGCGGTCATGGGAGAAGTCATAACCACTAAAATGTTTTGGGGCGAAAGGGGATCGGTCCCCGGGGGCAATTGATCCCAAAGGATTTTGGTGCTCAAGAACCGGCCGCCCAGGAATTTTTCTCGATCCGTATCTGTCAGCGGGTATTCACCGATGGTGCCGTCCGTCAGGTTGACATCCAAAATTTTCCCTGCATATCCCTTATATTGACTGGCCATTTCAATACCCCCTTTTATTTTATTAAGCCT
>JAGYOX010000160.1 GCA_018399235.1 Desulfobacterales bacterium
AAGTCCATAAAAAAAATACGAAAATGAAAATGAACAGCGTGTAAAATGTTGTTTTGGGGTAATTTCGCATTGCTCTATATCTCCTTTATCAGATGAGGCGAGCTAACGTCCGCACCTCCAAATGGCGGGCTAAAGCCCGCCGCTACATCGCGTTTACCGTTAGCGGCCATTGTTCCTAAAATCGATCTCCCCTGGCACAGCCCATGTAGCGGAAGGCTTCAGCCTTCCAGCGGACGCATCCTGAACCCGCTGCCGCGTCTGCAAATGACGGGCTAAAGCCCGTCGCTACATCGTATCTGCCATTAGCGGCCATATCGTACAATTTATTCGCCGCTACATCGCGTTTACCGTTAACGGCCATATTTCGCAAACCGGCGGCGGTTTGAACCATTATATTTTAATGGAAGGCTAAAGCCTTCCGCTCCATTTATTTAATCCATCACATTCATTTAGTGGATTCGGATAAGGCATTCGGCGGCTGAATCCAGCCGGGCGTTTTTGAGCTTCACGACGATGCCCCGGACTTTGACATCCCGCGTTTGACCGCGGGTAACGGCCATAAAGGTTGAATGATCGAAATTTTCGTCAAAAATGTTTATGGACGAATTGCCGGCAATGGCATAGATCCTGTCCGTTCCGGCCGGCGGCCGAATTTCGAATTCAAAACCGTCGTGATATCCATCGGGTATCTGATAGGTCCGGCCGGCCCGAATAAAATTGTCCCGTTGATACCGGTTGGGAAACAAGAGGGTCAGCTCGCCCCGGCTGTTTACGTCCACCAGGTTGAGATAGCAGTCCCGTTCGGACCGAAAATAGAATGTAACTTTTTCCCCCATTTGAAAATCCGCCCGGTTTGTCCACAGTTGGATATCAAAATCATTCTCAATGGTTTTAACCTTTTTAAAAAAATTCGATTTCAGGCTGTAGAAGGGATCCTCGGCATTCAGCTCCACCATTATTATTTGCTTTTTCAAAGGGTTGAACCGGCCGATGTGATTCTTGAAGCCCTCGGCACTGACCGAATAGCAGTATTGTTTCGCCAATAACCCGGTAACCTTGGCGAATCCCTGGTCGTTAAGGCCAACCTTTTCACCATCCACGCTTAGTTCGGCCTCGGGCGGCACGATCTGGAATGAAGCATCGTATTGTTTAGACTGGAGGTTAATATCCAGGTTTTCATTTCGGGATTGAAGGTTAATGCTCCGGCTGATCGATTCATAGCCAGGCGTAGATACACTGATATTAACTTGGCAGGCCCCCCGGGAAAGGTTGCTGAACGCTGCCGACCCGTTTACCAGCCGGGCGCTTTTCCCGCCGGCTGTGACCGTGCCGGAAACCGAGGGGGTCACAGAGACCGTCAGGTTGGATATCTCCCGCCGGCTAAGCAGACGATTCACGGTTTCGTTTTTTAAAATCCTTACATCGGCCATTCCCAGTATACGGCCGGTTTTTGAGTGGACGACCCTGGCGGTCAGATCGATGACGGTGCCTACATCTTCGAGCTTTCCGATCACCATGCTGTCCACACCGATCATATGCCCGAACCGGTGCACGGTCTGCTGGTCAAAATATCCGGAAAGTTCCTGTTTATGGGCCGTGAGGACCTGCTTCAGCTGCTTGCGTTCCATAATATCTGAAAACTGTTTGCTCGAGAACAGGCGCACGCTCAGCTTATCCGATACGTGCCGGCCCAGATGCGTAATCTGACCATTCGGCCCGATAAAATCCGCTACTGCGATTTTTCCGGCTTTTTCCGTATCCGTGGATTGAATCAGTTTCCCGGCAACGGCATCGATACCCGGGTATAGCTCCAGTGCCCCCTTATTGACCGAGGGGGTAGACGCACAGCCCAGTATTACCAGTAAAAATACTGCAAACAGGCCTTTTAGTATTTTCTCCATATAAAAGCTCCTTTTTGAATACCCGTTTGAATTTCCACAATTACCTATTTAGACAAGGTAAACTGGATTTTCTTCATTTAAAACCTCGCAGGGCCTGCCAGTTTCCAATTTCAAATTGACAGCCCCTCAACAATAATAATATATAATAATATAGAAACTTTAAAAAATCTAATCTTTACCGTAAGGCTGCCGCCCAACAGGGACTTTATGATAGTGGCGGATTTGTTCGTATTTTGCCAGCCTTCCCCTGTGTTATTTTGTTTACATGAAAAATCTTCCATAATGCAACGATTGACCTATCAAAATTGATAAGACAAATGCGGATGGCAAAAAATTTGGGCTCTTTTTGAATAAAATGATCGGTTACAGGTCAATATTAGTAAAACCCAAAAAAAATATAACCAAATAAAAGGAGGCAACTCTCATGAAACGGCACACATTATGGGTCCTTATTCTTGTTTTTTTCCTGTCGAGCGTTTCATCGGTGTACGCAGCAGGAGAGGGTGTAGCCATTCAGCGGGTTATTACCAATACCCGTTCGGAGCTCGGCCAACTGGCAAGCTCCAGCAAAGCAAAGGAGATCTCAAATCTAATGGAAAAATTCGATACCCAGTACAACACCTGGAATAACTCCTGCGGCCAGCAGAATTTCAACCCGGACCAAGTCAGCGACGCCTGCAAAAAAATGGCCGAACAGATGCGGGAGACCGGCATTTCGCTTTACGGCAAACTATCGGAATATTTGCCTGATGTAGCCGCTCGCTATGAACAGGGGGCCACGTCCGCCCAGAACATTGTCCAATCAACGGCCATAGGGCAATCACCGGCGGCGCTCTATGAGAAGACCTTAAACGGCGTTCAACCTGAGACCCCCCAGGTACCGGGCATTGGGGGAAGTGATGCGGGCAGCCCGTTCGCCCTGGAGATGGATGATTTCCCTGATCAGACCAATGAATTGTTCGCCGCTTTAGAAAAACTGGTGCCGGATTTCGGCCATGAAATGCCCGAGGCAGTGCGGGCCGGCAATACGCAGATCAATATGAGCCAAAAAGCCAAAAAAGCCAGGTACCTGGGGGCACAGTTTGAAAAAGCCAGATTCGCCCTGGAAGCCCAACGCGATTACGGGCAAATCATTTTCAGCA
This sequence comes from Desulfobacterales bacterium, assembly GCA_018399235.1. Taxonomy (GTDB): domain Bacteria; phylum Desulfobacterota; class Desulfobacteria; order Desulfobacterales; family Desulfosalsimonadaceae; genus M55B175. The sequence continues at coordinate 3,044 of JAGYOX010000160.1, forward strand.
CCACCAAGGCCGTGGAAGCCATGCCCAATGTTTTAGGCATTCAGTATACCGGCACGCGCCTGTCGGCCAAACCCAACAGTAAAGTGCTCGATTACTATCGGCAAAACAAGGCGGCGGATTCCATTAAAGAAAAAAAGCCTGAAAAGGGTGGCGGCGGATTTGACCGGCGATAGTAGATTTGACAAAAAGCAAAAACAGACAGTTTCGTAAAAAGTCGATTTTGAGATGGCAAAGTAAAAAGTTCAAGATCAAGGCGCGCAAATCCCGAGAAATGCAGCGTACTTATCTGTACGTGAAATTTCGAGGGATGCAGCGCAACACAGATATTGGACTTTTTACGAAGCCATCAAAAACAAATATCTCCATAACCGTGGAAAGGAGCATATCATGACTCGAAAAACAATTGTATCCTTGATTAGTGTAATGCTTGTCACTATGCTGGTCTCCGGCTGCACGATATTTGAAAAGGAAGAACCGAGGATTATTTCTTTAAGTACGATCCAACAGATCGACTCATTCCGGGCTGAAACCGCATGCAGCCAGGCGGTTGAGGTTATCAACAGCAACCCATACTCCCAGGAATTTTTTGAAGACGTGTTTGCCAAAGTCGTCAGGCAATGCAAAAGCAGCAAGACTCCCAAAAACGCGGATATCGTCTGGGATCATTTTGTCAAGCCGCTCAAACGATCCGGGAAGGTGCCGGAAAATTTGGTGGTCACCACATGGAACTATTATTTCTCAAACCATTTCGCCAGCCTCCCGGATACCGGCAGCATTGAGAATTACTGTTATAAGCTCCCGGAAATCAAAAAAAACCTGGAAAAGGAGTACCGGATGAAAATGGAAGGGTTTGAGGCCACTGAGCAGGGCAGCCCGGACTCTCACTTTTTGAATGCCATGTATGTCTACAACACCATGTGGGCGGTCTGCCACCCCAATGAATAACCCATTCTATCTGGAGTCGGTATGCGCACGCTTTTTAAATTAATTGCTTCTCTGATAGTCGCGGGCGGAATAGTCGGGGTGCTGATGTTTACAGGGGTTTTGCAGTTTAATTCAAAACCCCGGCCGACGAACGAAAAAATCAGCCAGCCAGCCACCCTGGAAACAAAGCTGCCGGCAAAAAAGGCCCAGCCGGCTGAAAACGAACAGGCATTCGAGGGGGAAAAACAGCAGAGCCGGGAGGAAAAACCGCATACGGAAGCAGCCACCGGGCCCAAGACAGAGACCTCCGGAACAAAGCCGGAGCCTGAGCAGAAAACAGCTGATACCGCAGCAAAAAAGACAGAGCCTTCAGCTTTGCAGCAAAAAGATGAAAGCGGAGCCCTGCCGGCGGCGGAACAAGCTACCGGCAAGGCTACCCCAAAAGACCCATATATAACGATAGGCGACGAAATTTACCAACGCGCCCTATCCTATCTGTACTTCCTGGCAAAAGACGATGCCGGAAATAAAGAACGCCGGTTTTCAGAGTTTTTAAAGACAGAGTTCCAGCTTTCGGACAAACAGGTTGACCAGTTGCTGCAAATGACGTTCTGGAAAAACTTCCTTGTATTTCAAAAAGATTGGTCTGCAGAAGAGGGCGACGTCCTTCAGCAGGCATTCGATCGGGAGATAAGGTTAAAGAAGGCAGGCTTTGAGGCCAAAGGCATCCATCTGATGAATGCTGAAATCAACGCGGCCAAAGAACGGCTATTAGAGATGCAGAAACAGCTTGTGCAGTCGTCCGGAGAACAGGCAACAACGATGGAGGGCACGCCGTGAAATCCATACCCGCAATCGTCTTCTTATCCATTTTGTGGACAGCCCTTCTACTCGGTTTGGGGGTGTTTGCCGGGTGGATTTCCATTACGGCCTCAGCCCCCTGGCTGCTTAACCCGGCGGCATTTATGTATCGTCATCTAAGGCTGTCCATCGTGGCTTTTGGCGCGCTGTTTATTCTATACGGCTGGCTGATTGTCCGGATGCACTACCTCCTTGATCGCCACGATTCAGAACTGGCAAAACTCAGTTTTTACGATCGGCTGTTGAACACGACAATATCGACATTTTTCGGGGTCGGCGTCATCTGGACGGCCATCGGAATGGAAACCGCCCTGATGGAAGCGCTTAAGGGCATTGATGCCGGCGGCGGAAGCATGGCTGAAGCCGGTGCATACGGCCTTCTGGAAAGGCTGGTCAACGGTGGGCTTTTGCTGGCCCTGAGTACCACCGTTTTCGGCGGATTCTGCGGATACGTCCTCCGGTTATTAAAAATCATTCTGCTCGGCGATAAGTGGGACCGGTTCATTTTAAAGGAAAGCACTGAAAATGGATAAATTCGGCCTACTGGGCAGCGACACCAGCGGAGACGACCAGGTGCTTGAAACCGATATCATGCGGTTTCTGGCGATTATCGGGATTGTCTTCTGGATCATTTTCTCGGTGATCAAGAGCATCCCCTTTCAGGCAGAGTCCACAGTTTCCAGTGCCGCTGTTCAGACACAGGCCAAAAAACCTCAGGAAATAATAGAACCCGAAGCGCCGGAGCCAGTCGCCGAACCGGAAAAAATTGTAGAACCGGCTCCCGAGCCGACACCGCCGGTTAAAGAACTGCCCGAGGCTGAACCGGTACCCAAACAGCCCGAAAAGAAGGCGACAAAACCTATCGACCAGGCAGAAAAAACGGAAAAAAAGGCCCAGGCGCCTGCCGTAAAGGGTATAAAACTGGAATTTCAAAACCTGGATGCGATAATGCGGCTGGTTCAAGACAATCGCCTAAGTGTTTACGGCCGGGCAAAGGCGACCGGTTTCGACCTGATCTTCCTGGGTGAGCCGGTGGGCAATACGGTCCGCTTCAAAAACGCCCAGGAAATTCCCCGCGAAATGTGGGAGATCAAGGACGGCGAGGCCCGGGACTATTTTATTGACCTGATGGCCAAAACCTTCCCGTCCATACGAACGTTCCCGGATAAACGGGTGCAGGTGGCCTTCCTGGATAAAACACTTGAAGAGCAAGTGCTTCAACAAATGGAACAGCTCAAGGAAAAAGATAAAAACGGTATTTTATCGGTTACCGGGCAAGGCGAACTGGTGTTTAATGGGCAATAGCGATGAACGGGAGGCCGT
>JAGYOX010000161.1 GCA_018399235.1 Desulfobacterales bacterium
ATTCCCAAAAAACATATCAGGCAGCAATTCACACCATACACATCTTTTCTTACTACCAATAAAAAAGGGTTTACAGACGATAATGCCCGTAAACCCTTATATTCCCTGGTAGGCGGTACTGGATTTGAACCAGCGACTTCTACCGTGTGAAGGTAGCACTCTCCCACTGAGTTAACCGCCCATTTTCCGAATTTTTAATGTGAGCATTGCTGGTAAGTCAAGAATTATTTTCTGAGGTGGACGGATCGGCTGATTCTGATTTAAAGGGCAGTGACTGGTCATCGGGCTTTGATGCGGTCTGGAGGTCATCAATGTCTTTGGGGGTGGGAAGATCCTTCAAGCTTTTTAGATCAAATATTTCCAGAAATTTTTGCGTTGTTGCGTAAACGATCGGGCGGCCTGGAATTTCGCGTCGCCCGAGAATGCGCACAAGTTTACGTTCCAAGAGTAAACGGATTGTGTTTCCTGCATTAACGCCCCGGATATGTTCTATTTCGCTGCGCATCACCGGCTGCCTGTAGGCAATAATCGCCAGTGTCTCCAATGCGGCTTTACTGAGCCTGGCAGGGCTCGGTTGAAATAGCCGGTGGATATACTCTTTATGCTCGGGCTTGGTTCTAAACTGAAAACCGCCGGCCACTTCGTGAAGCACAAACCCGCCGTTTCGTTTTTCAAATTCATTTTTAAGCTCGTTGAGTACGGCTTTGATTTCTTCTTTTTCCGCATCCGGTATGACTTTTTTGATCTCCTCGACGTTTAACGGGCCTTTTGAAGCGAATAAGAGGCTTTCAATAATCGATTTTATCTGGAGCATAGGCGGTGTTATAAGTTTTTAGTTTTGGAGCCGTGCATCGTCAGCTTTTCGATGAATAAGCCGTAAATTGCCGTATGGACTGCTCTGGATCAGACGGACCATGTTGAGTTTGACGATTTCAAGGATCGCAAGGAAAGTGAGGATGATTTCGATGCGATCCGGGGTGTCCGATAAAAGTGAATCAAATGCGACCGCCCCTTTTTCCTTTATTATATCGATAAGTTCAGTCATTTTCTCTTTTACGGAAATCCCTTCAAATGTGATGCGGAGCCCTTTTTGATCCGCTATTCTGTCCAGTAGGGATCGATATGTACTTAAAAGACTTGTCAGGTCCACCTGAAGCGTTTCTTCTGACGGATCGTGTACAAGATTATATTTTTCAACGTTTCTGCTGAATACGTCTTCGTCAAGAATGGGCTGCCGGGCAAGTTTTTCCGCTACAGATTTCATTTGCATATACTCTATCAGCGGACCGGTAATTTCCTTTCTGGGATCATCATCCTCATCCGTATCTGTGCCTTCATTACGTGAAGGCAGCAGCATCCGGGACTTGATATGGGCCAATGTGGCGGCCATTACCAGGAAATCACCGGCGATATCGACATCCAGAGATTTCATCCATTCCAGGTACTCGAGAAATTTTTCAGTAATAAATGCGATTGGGATATCATAGATGTCCACCTCATTCTTTTTGATCAGATGGACGAGCAAATCCATGGGACCTTCAAAGATATCCTGAAGTTTTATGGTATAGGGCTCGTTAACCATTTCAGTTTTTTTTAAATTTTTAAGGCCTCTCTCACGCTTTCCATTGTTTTTGAGGCTTCGGTTGACGCCTTTTCATTTCCCTTGGCGATAATATCATCCACGGTGTCTGGATTCTGTTGATAATATTGGGTCTTTTCCCGGATCGGCTTGAGGAATGAAATCAAGCTTTCCGCCATCTTTTGTTTGCATTCAACGCAGCCGATGGCAGCCTTCCGGCAGTCCTGGTTGATCTCGTCGACCATATCTTTGGTGGAATAAATTTTGTGAAACGAAAAGACATTGCACACGTCCGGATCACCGGCATCGCTTCTTTTTTTACGCTGGGGGTCGGTGATCATGGTGGCCACTTTTTTACGGATGGCATCAGGCGTATCTGAAAGAAAAATCGCGTTGTCATAGCTTTTACTCATTTTTCGTCGATCCGTTCCCAGAATTTTGGCGGATTCGGTTAAGATTGTCTCGGGCTCCGGGAACACATGTCCATAAAAGTAGTTGAATCGTCTGGCAATTTCCCGGGTTATTTCAATATGCGCGGACTGATCAACGCCTACCGGTACGCCTTCGGCCTTGTAGATAATGATATCAGCCGCCTGCAGAATCGGATACCCTAAAAAACCGAAGGTTGATAAATCCTTGTTTTTAAGCTCCGCAATCTGTTCTTTATACGTGGGGTTGCGTTCCAACCAGGGCACCGGGGTAATCATGGATAGCAGAAGAAACAATTCGGCATGATACTTGATGTGAGATTGTATGAATAAAGTACTTTTATCCGGCGAAAGTCCGGCCCCCAGCCAGTCAATCATCATTTTCCGGATGTATTCTTTGATATGAGAGGTGTCCTCATAATCGCTTGTTAGTGCATGCCAGTCGGCGATGAAAAAAAAGCAATCGAAACTATCCTGCATATCAATCCAGTTTTTAAGCGCCCCGTGATAATTTCCCAGGTGAAGCGCCCCGGTCGGACGCATTCCGCTGACAATCCGTTTTTTTATAGTCATTTCATTCCTCTCCTGTTGGCCCGTTTAGATGAAAGCCATTATAGGTACCCATGAAGCATCCAGTTAATCAACGGGGATATAAAAAAAGATATAAAAAGATCAAGAGAATTCGTCATTAATAACACAATCAGGATGAGAATGCCGAACGGTTTAATGATTTGGAAACGTCGGTTCAATTTTTGCGGCAACAATGTGCCCAGAATCCGGCCCCCGTCAAGCGGTGGAAGCGGGATGAGGTTGAGAATGCCGAGCACCAGATTAATCATTACGCTGTAAGCCAAAATTTGAATAGAAATGGTTACGAACGGTTTAAACAGGGATGATGTCAGGGCGCCATAAAATGGACGAATGACTTGCAGAATACCCGAGCAAATCAATGCGGCAACAAAATTGGTCACTATGCCGGCAGAGGCCACACATAGTGTGCCGACGCGTTGATTCCGAAGGCTATTGAAGTCCACCGGCACCGGCTTGGCATATCCAAAAATGACGGGGGATCCCGAGATCTTAAGAATCAACGGAAGCAAGACGGAGCCGAAGGCATCCAAGTGTTTAATCGGGTTCAAAGTAAGCCGGCCGGCGAATTTTGCCGTGCTATCACCGAATCTCAGAGCGATATATCCGTGTGCCACTTCGTGAATCGTAATGGCAAAAAGCAGCGGCAAAAAAACAATGATCAATTGAAGCGGGTTAATATCTGGCAGCATATTCCTTCAAGAGGGCGATCTCTTCTTCCCTGGTTTTTATTTTTTCATCTAATTTGGCCTCATAAACGGCATTTAAAATTTTTCCGTAAATCGGCGAAGGGGGAACGCCCAATGCCTTCAGATCTTTTCCGCCCACGGACAACCTGACCCCTCTGAGTTCGGTAACATAATGTGAAATCATTTTTTTGATGGTTTCATGATCCGTGATGGCCATCATGTAAAGAACCAATTCGATCTGGAAGTCCGCCAGCCTTCGATACAACTCACTGTTTGTGCTAGGCAGGTCGCGGTGCAACCTGCCGATGCACTCTTCGGCGGCGAGCCGTTCTTTGACGAAAATTTTTTGATATTTCGGCCCCAGTTCAAAGCGTTGACAGATACGGGTCGAGGTGTTTTCATCGACATGGCGGAGCAAAATTAGAAAGTATATTGCCCACCGCATGTATCCCTCTTCTGTATATAAAAGGTCAAACCATGAAATAACCTTTCGTGCGGCATTTAAACGGGCAATCATCGTCTGATTGAATTGAATCGTTGGGTCGATGACTTTGAGCAGGTTGTAATCATTTAACCGCGACAGGGCCGGCAACGGCGTATCTTCCTTTAGTATCTGGCAGAGCTCCGAGAAAACACGCCGACCGGAGAGGCGCTTGAAGAAATCCATCCGTACGGCATTTTCGATCAGGCCGGAGGTGAGTTTGCCGATGGTAAAACCAAATCGCTGTTCAAATCTAATGGCCCGAAAGACCCGGGTCGGATCTTCGACAAAGCTTAAGTTATGGAGGATGCGGATGGCTTTTTCCTTGATATCCCTTTGCCCGCCGAAAAAATCGATCAGTTTCCCGAATTTGGACTGATTGAGAAAAACCGCCAGTGTATTAATCGTGAAGTCCCGTCTGAACAGATCCAGCTTGATTGAGCTCATCTCCACAGTGGGTAGTGCTGCCGGAAATTTGTAGTACTCCATCCGGGCGGAGGCTACATCGATTTTAAATCCATCTGGAAAGATGATAACGGCTGTCCCGAATTTTGCGTAGGCATTGATGCGCGCGTTGGACCGGCGGGCAAACTCTTTAGCAAATTCAATGCCATTTCCCTCAATGACAATATCCAAATCTTCATTATGCCGATATAAAAACAGGTCTCTCACGAAACCGCCAACCACATATGCATTGTATCCAATCTCTTCGGCCACCTGACCGATATGAACCAGCATTTGATAGAGTCGATCCGGGAGCCGTTCTTTCATAAAACCCACGATTTTTTTGGTGCGGGGATGAAATGTTTCTTTTAGTGGATCCTGCGGTTGGAGAAGTTTTTCATGAGACTCCTGAAAGAGGATGTTCAGCAGGTCGGTCCGTGTGATAACGCCAAGCAGGGCATCGTTTTCCATGACGGGCAGAACCCGTTGATTGTTTTCAATTATTTTTTCCTGGATTTCAAAAATATCAGCATTCGGCTCCACAACGGCAAATTCTGTCGTCATGTACTCACTAATCGTAATGTCGTCGAGTTTATGATAAAGCGCTTTTTCAATAACCGGCCGGGTGATATAGCCCTGTAATGAATTCCCTCCATTATTTTCTTTAACCACCATGAGCGCATTGATGTTATACCTGGAAAGCCGGTTTCTGGCTTGAGCGCATGAGATCTCGGGGGCTGCAGTGATGGGAGGTGATGACATGATATCCCGGGCGCGCTGTTTGGACTTGACTTTTTTTCTCATTATTTCAAGAAGTTTTTGTTCTGTTTGGACGAGGGTTTTGTCTTTTATCGTGGCGGCGGCGGCAAAACTGTGTCCCCCGCCGCCCAGCTCGGTTACAATTGCCCCAACATCAACTTCCGGGATCCGGCTTCGTGCGGCCAGGTATATTTTGTTTTTCATCTGGGCGATGGTGATGATGGCGTTTAAATTTTCTATTTTTAAAAATTTTTGTACCAAAAACGCCAGGTCATGTATATATTCCTCGCAGGAGACGCTGCTTATGACCACATCTACGCCGTTGATAAAATGATGGACCGCCGAATGGATCAGATCATTCAATAAGGCGATCTGATCCGGATCCATCTCTTTGGTTATCAGATTCGCAATGGTCGTGAGGTTTGCGCCTTTTGAGACGAGATATCCGGCTGCAGAAAAATCTTCGGGTGTGGTTGACGGGAACGTGAAAGATCCAGTATCTTCAAAAATGCCCAGACACATGATAGTCGCTTCATCAGGGAGAATTTCAAGATTTTGTTCTCTGATGATTTCAGTTAAAAGCGTCACATTGGCACCGGTCAGGCGTGAAATTTCATAATCCGGCTTGATATCGTTTTTTAGCGCCGGATGATGATCGAAAACATGGATTTCAACATTACTGCGATCAAGCAGACGGCTCAGATCTCCGATTCGGGAAGCTTGTTTGGTGTCAACAATAACCAGTCTTTTTATTTCAGAGTCATTGATTGATTTGGCGTCCACCATATTAAATAGGTACGCCATCGCATCAATGAAGAAGTGCCTTGAAGATTTTTCATGGAATCCCGGGAAAACAACAATCGCATCAGGATACAGTTTTTGAGCGGCCAACATTGAACCGACAGCATCAAAATCAGCATTCATATGGGTAGTAATAACCGTCAGACCGTTTTTTGTCTTATTCATGTATCCAAACCTTATGGACAACTTCTTTTCCAGTTGTTAACAACTATTTGAAATTTTTAGTTACCAGAAAAGATATGCTTTATGCAAACATGTTCAATCGATTTGACATAAAATATTGATGGCTTCGTAAAAAGCGTTTTATTCCGCTGGCGC
>JAGYOX010000162.1 GCA_018399235.1 Desulfobacterales bacterium
CGTAGCAGATAATCATTACCGACTGGGCCAGGTTGATGGAGGTAAAGTGAGCGGTGGGAATGTTGACCATCGCATGGCAGAGACGGATATCTTCATTTGTCAGTCCACGGTCTTCGGGACCGAAAACAATGGCGACCGAATTTTCTTTTGAAACGGGGATGAGCTTTTCAGCCAGTTCAGCCGGGTGCCTGATGACCTGTCGTTGATTGCCAAGCCGGGCGGTTGTGCCCACCACATAGTTGAAATTGGAGACTGCATGGGCCAAGTCGTTCGAAATAACTGCGCGAAGAACAATATCGGATGCCGCATGGGTTGCCAGTGTCATCGCCCGCTTGATATCGTAATTTTCGGGATTGACAACTACAAGCTGCTTTAATCCCATATTCTTCATGGCCCGGGCGGCGGAGCCGATGTTTTCCGGGTACCGGGGCTGCTGCAAAACAATGGTGATGTGCTCAAGGTCGATTTTTTCCGGCATTGCTACCACTGGTTATTCGCTAGCTTTGGAAGAAGGTTCTGATTGGCTTGATTGAGGAAAGAACGTATCAATAACGTCATTTAAATTTTCGGTTTCAACTACCCGCGTGGTAACCCCGGCGTTTGAAAAAACGTATCCCGGCCCCTTATGTTTCATATCCGATTTGACGACCAACTCATCAATGTGATGGCGGGAAACCAGCCATTCGGCTACCTGTATACCCTTGCCGTGCGCTTGATCAATATATGGATTTTTTTCAAATGACTTTTCAAGAATTTGGCGCTGGTTTCGATCCAGCAGGAAAATAACAAAATAAAGGGCTTCACCGAAATGGGAGCTGATGGCCTTATCCGTGTTCTCCATGGGCACGGCGATGCGTCGGTAACGCGAGGCTTCCGGTTCATAGTGGATCATGATGCGACCGACATGGGGGACATGGTCGTGAATCTCGTGCTCGATCCGGCTGCTGATGTCGTGGGCTTTTTTCAGGTCCTGGGTACGCAGGGTAATTGATGCCTGGATAAAACGAAAGCGACCTGAGTTGCGGCCGACCAGTGACTTGATATCGATCACCGCCGGTTCATTGGTCATGATCTCCCGAACCGTATCCAGTGTTTTCGCATCCACGGATGCGTCCAGCAGCACCCGCATGCCGTCGGAAAGCAGGCGCCAGGCGGCAAGGGCGATAAATATTAAAACGACGCCGGCCGCGAGGTGATCTATGCCAAGGCCGAAGATGTTGAAATCGATTCCGGTATAGTTTAGCACAACCGAGATAAAAACGACCAGGGAGGACAGGACATCAGCCTGCCGGTGGTGGCCTTCGGCAATCAATGTGGGCGATTCGGTCTTTCTGCCCAGGTGCAGGGCGTATTGGCCGAACATAAACGTTATAAATGTTGCCAGGGCGATAAGGGCCACGACCCATATTGAAATATCAGGAGGCGGAGCGCCGGTATCGAGAAATATCTGGCGCGCGATTTCATAGCCGACAAACAGGATAAAAAAAGCCACAATGACCGAAATGACGTTTTCAATTTTATAAAGGCCCAGCGGAAAATTTTTAAACTGCTTGGTCGAGAGTTTCACCCCGGCATATACGGCCACTGAGGCAAAGGCATCGGTCAGTGAGTCGATTGCACCGGCGGTGACGGCAAGACTTCCGGATATTGCCGCCAGCACGCCTTTGAGCACGGCCAGAGCAATGTTGATCAAAAACGCGTAAAACACCACCCTTTGGATCTGGCGGGTTTCCTTGTCCAGGTTGTCTGAGAGTTTCGTGGAGTCAAACATTGCAAGCTTTCGTTATTTAAAAATTCCTCGATTCACCATCAGTTTTTTCTTTAGCAGAAAAATGTTATACTGAAAAGGAAGAAACGCTTAAACCTTGTTACTTGAAACTTGCCACTGGGTGGGAAGGGGATGGATTTTTATCGAAATGGAGATTATTGTGACATGCTACGCCGGGTATCGCGGCGAAGAGACCCCCAAATCCATGAGGATAGGCGATCGGGAGACTAAAGTGCGTTCAGTGAAATCCAACTGGCAGACGCCGGATTATCGTTATTTTGAAGTGCTGTGTGACGACGGAAAAACCTATCGCCTGAGGCATGACGGGAATAAATGGGCGCTTTTATAGCGGAGCAGTTGAGTATGATGTTAACCGATCAGCCTGGCGATTATAGTTTGAAAGATACCGTGGACGTTCCGCCGGAGTGGGATCGATTGGACCTGTCCGGCATATCCGGCCCCATAATGATTGTCGGTGCATCGGATACGGGCAAGACAGCACTCTTTCGCTATCTTGTAAACCGTTTTTCGGCGATGCATGGTCAGGTTCTCGCCATTGATGCCGATCCGGGCCAGGGGCGCCTGTCTCCGCCCACAATGATAAGCCTTGGCCATATCAAAACATCAGACGGTCGACAGGTCATCCGGCATATCTGGCATCGATTCGTCGGGTCCACAACGCCGAGCGGTCATATGCTCCAGGTTGTCACCGGCTGCGCCCGTCTTGCTGAGAAAGCAAGGGAAATCGGAACCGGTCCGATTGTTATGGATACCTCCGGGCTTGTGGATCCGCAGAAAGGCGGGTTGCGTTTGAAATTTGCCAAAATTGATATGCTGCGGCCATCTGTTTTGATCGTGTTGCAGCGTGCGCAGGAGCTGGAAACCCTGATAAGGCCGCTTCAAATTTGCCGAAGGATGACGATTATCGATATGAAATGTGTCTCCGCCGTTCGACGACGGGAATTTGATGAACGGCAAGCCTTTAGGGAAGAAAGTTTTCGCCGATATTTCCGGAATGGTATGGTCCAGCATTTTTTCTGGACTCGATACGGCGTATTCCCGTATCCGCGGTATTATCTGGACCGACTACTTGGACTGGAAGACAGGGAGGGGTTCACGCTTGGGTTAGGAATTATAAAGAAGTTCGACCCTTCCTCTAAAACCGTTTCGGTATTCACGCCACTTGGCTTAGATGACCTGTTTCGGATAAACGGGATACAGGTAGGGGATGTGACGATAGATCCGTGGACTTTCAAGCATGATCTGATCCATCCCGCCTGATAGGTGGGTTATTCGACCCCAAACCGGGTTTTAACGAATTTAATAAACGCATCGCACAAGGGTGAAGGGGTCCGGTTGCGGTGCGTGGTGAGATAAAAGTAGCGGGAAAGGTCAAGCCCCTTTACTGTCAGCGCTTTCAGGGTGCCTGAACTTAATTCGTCGGCAACGGCTATGGGCGAAAGAATGGAAACACCCACCCCGTTCTTGATGCCTTGGATGACCGATGCCGTGCTTCCGAATTCCGCCACCCCATTTAACGCGCGCGGGGTTTTGCCGAGCTTGGAAAGGCTGTTCTGGAGTGATTTCAATGTCCCGGAACCGCTCTCACGCATGATAAATGGCTCATCAAACAGCTGGTCCAGCTCAATATGCGTTTTTTTGGCCCATTTATGATTTGCCGGCACAACCAGGCGCATGTCATCATGAACAAGTTTTGCCTGAGAAATCCGTTTGCGGTCGGTTTGAGCGCCGACAACGCCGAGTTCCAACCGGTATTCCAGAATATCTAGTATAATCTGTTCCGTGTCCCCGCTGTTTAGAGAAATCTGCACATTTTTGTATTGTTCTAAGAAGCTCCCGATAAGTTTGGGCAGGATATAGCCGGCGGGAATGGTGCTGCCGCCAATGGCCAACCGTCCACGGATGTTGCCCAGAAATTCGGCCATGGCGGTTTCGGTTTCCTCGTACAGGCTGAGCAGTTGATTAGTATAGGCGTATAGCAGTTCTCCCGCCTTAGTCGGCACTGTGGCCTTGCCGATACGATCCACCAGCTGGCAGTTGAAATGGTTTTCCAATTCCTTCATATGGCTGCTCACCGTGGGCTGCGTGAGGTTTATCTCTCTGGCGGCGCTGGAAAACCCCCGGGTCTCGACAATTTTTTTAAAAATGGTTAAATGCCATAAATCCATTTTACCCCGCAAATTTTTGTTTGTCCCTGGCTTGCCATGATAACGAAGCCATCAATTTTTTGAATGAATGTCCTTTATTTAATTGAAAATATCAATTTGAATGATTTTTTAATAAAATATATTATCATAACGTTAACATAAAATATATCAATATAGGAGAAATAATGTCAGAAATTGATGCCAGGAAACTTTCGTGCCCGGCCCCGGTCTTGATGACCAAGGAGGCCATTGAAAACAAGCAGCCGCAAAAAATTCAGGTACTGGTGGATACCGAGGCTTCAAGCCAGAATGTATCCAGATTTCTTGAATCCCGCGATTACAAGGTTTCGGTTGAAGCCAGGGGAAATGAGATCATGCTCACCGGGATGCGTGGCGAAGCGACCGTTTCAAAGCCTGAGCCTCAAAAAGAGCCGCCTGCAGGTGAGTCAAAAATAATGGTAATGGTCTGTACCGACCGGATGGGCTACGGCGATGATGAGCTCGGCTTGAAGTTGATGATCAATTTCTTAAAAACGATTGGTGAGATGGGCGCTGACCTTTGGCGTCTCGTTTTTGTGAATAACGGGGTCAAGCTTACCGTCATCGAATCGGAAGTGCTGGATGTTCTGAAACAACTCGAGTCAGAAGGGATCCATATATTGGTATGTGGGACCTGTTTGACCCATTTTGATCTGATGGATCAAAAGCAGGTGGGAGAAACAACCAACATGCTTGATATTGTTACGGCCATGCAGTTGGCGGATAAGGTCATCAATATTTGAGCGTTATTTCCTTTTTTGTTCCATGGCGATGCGCTCTTTCTTAAGCTCTTCAAGCAAAGCCGACAGGCTCCAGCTTTCGGAATAGGGCGTGAGTGTAGCCCACAAGGGGCGGGGCAGATCTGCATTCTGATAGCTGGAAAGGGTTTGGTGGAGCTCCTTTTCAGTTATTCCGGATAGAATAACAGCCCGCTCCAACCCGGAATCCGCATCCCGCCCCGACTGGTCCGGCCTTGCCATCAAATCTTTAAGCGTTTTTTCCCCGTCTGATTCTGCGGCAAAGCTTACGGCCAGATCCGTGAGCTGAATGTTTTCCAGAAATTCCATCAGTAACTTCTGCTCATTCGCTGAAAACCCGCATACCAGCACGGCTCTTGGTCCATACAGGGTTTTAGCCGATTTTCCGACTTTTTTAAACGTCCCTTCGCCCATTTCTTCCTCCGAATCTTTATTTGATGGTTGTGCGCTGCAATTTATTTTACTAACATAAATAATCAATTTTTTAAATATGGACGGAGGCCTTCTGAATGGAAAAACAGCGGTTGGAGCGGCAGATCGAATTTATCTTGGAGATTGACCGGCTTAAAAGAATTAATCGCCGGACTTATTTGACGGACACGAGCCGTTTTGAGAATTCGGCCGAACACTCCTGGCATATAGCGGTAATGGCCATGGTTTTGGCCGAGCATGCCAATCAACCGGACATCAATATGCTTCGGGTGATAAAAATGCTTTTAATTCACGACCTGGTTGAAATCGATGCCGGAGACACATTCGCCTATGATGGAAACGCCCGGGAGGATAAGCAGGAGCGCGAACAGGCGGCGGCGGACCGGATTTTTAGCCTGCTGCCCCCTGACCAGGCGGATGATTTTCGTGAGCTCTGGGATGAGTTCGAGGCCAGGCAGACATCGGAGGCCGGTTTTGCCGCGGCACTCGATCGCCTTCAGCCGCTGCTTCACAATCTTTATACCCACGGCAAATCCTGGAAAGAGCATGGCGTTCGAAAAGAACAGGTGGTTGATCTTAACCATCATATGGCAAACGGTGCCTCGGTCCTCTGGGATTTTGCCGCTGAATGGATTGAAAAGGCGGTTTCCCGGGGCGATTTGCCTGAATAGGTATTTTACTTAATCTCAACTTTCATTCCGGGCCGAAGGCAGGGTTTCAATCTTGCTTATTACTTCATTTATTGTTAAAATATTTAATTTTTGACAATCTCGTAAAAAGTCGATTTTAGGATGGCAAAGTAAAAAGTTCAAGCCCCATTTAAGATCAGGGGGCGTCGCAAAATCCCGAGGAATGCAGCGTACTTAGCTGTACGTGA
>JAGYOX010000163.1 GCA_018399235.1 Desulfobacterales bacterium
AATTTAACCATGAACCTTACACCCTAAACCTTAAACCTTAAACCTTAAACCTTAAACCGTTAAGTTACTTAGAAGCGGTTTATGGATATGTTTAGTTTTTCCGGTAAAGCAAAATACCTATGACAATACACCTGATACTGCTCGCCGGCGGGTTTCTGCTGCTGTATTTCGGGGCGGAGTGGCTGGTCAAAGGGTCGGCCAATCTGGCCCGCAGCCTCGGCATCACTCCGGTGGTCATCGGTCTGACGGTAGTCGCATTCGGCACCTCCGCCCCCGAATTTGTTGTGAGCGTCATCTCCTCGATCCAGGACAAAAGCATGATCGCCGTGGGAAATGTCGTTGGCAGCAATATCTGCAATATCGCCCTTGTCCTGGGCGCGGCCGCCGTTCTGATGCCGATTACCGCCAACCGATCCGTAGTCAGGCGAGACATCCCCCTGATGCTCGCCATATCCATATACCTCCTGCTGCTCTCTCTGGACTCGCACATCAGCCGTATAGAAGGGATCACCCTGTTTACGGGGGTCATTTTATACACCATTTTCAACTACTATATATCACTAAAAGAAAAACCCGGCAGCCAGACCCCCTATTCTCAGCCGAATGATAACGCCGCCGGGGGAACGCCGGAAACGGGAAAAAACATCGAGGCCAAAGTCGAAGAGATTGAAGTCATCAAATCCCGACCCAGGCAGATTTTGATGGTTGCTGCCGGCATTGCCGGTGTGGTCATTGGCGCGGATACAATGATTGATTCCGCATGTGTGATCATGAAGCAATTCGGCGTCAGTGAAAAATTTATCGGGCTGACGGTTGTGGCCTTTGGCACATCGCTTCCGGAACTCGCGACTTCCGTCGTCGCCGCCATGAAAAAACAGATGGACATCAGCATCGGCAACCTGGTGGGCAGCAACGTCTTCAACATTCTTTCGGTAATAGGCGCCGCCGGTATCGTCCGGCCGATTCAGGTGCCGGGCGGTTTCATTGAAAGCGGCTTGATCATCGACTACGGGGTGATGATGGGGGTCTGTGTTTTGCCGTGGTTAATGATGCGCAAAGACTGTACGGTCAAACGGTGGGGCGGCGTGCTGCTGCTTTTCTGCTATGCGGGCTACCTCGCCTATCTGATTGCAACCGGATAAGAGGTTAAAAAAAATGACAAATAATCTCATAACCGAACATTACGATGTCGATAAAAACCTGACGGCCAATGTCCTGGCCGCTATAAAAAAGGAAAAGGGCGGCCTTGAGAATCTGAGCGTGGACGACCTGATAGCAATTGACGGGTTCCATATCCGAGGCCGTAAATCGACTGTCGAGCTGGCCGAGCGCCTCCAGGTCCGGCCGGCGGACCGGGTCCTGGACATCGGCTCCGGCTCCGGCGGTACGGCCCGCTATTTGGCATCAAGGTATGACTGTCATGTCATCGGCATCGATCTCACGCCCAGCTATGTCCATCTCGCCGCTGACCTGTCGAAACGACTAAAACTTGATGACAAGACCGCATTCGGATGCGGAAACGGCGCCGTCCTGCCGTTTATGGATGAAAGCTTTGACATCGTCTGGATGGATCATGTCCAGATGAACATTCCAGACAAGGGTCTATATATTTCCGAGTTCGCCAGGGTTTTAAAGCCTTCCGGGAAAATCGCCCTTCATGAGGTATTCAAAGGCAAAGCCGGGGAGCCCTATATGCCGGTTCCCTGGTCCAGCGACGAGTCCACCAGCTTTATCATACACGCCGATGAGTTAAAGGCGCAATTAACGGAAAAGTATTTCAACCTTATTGAATGGCGGGATGTCACAGAAATCTCCAACCAATGGTTTCAAAAAATGCGGGCCAAAAGGCGTGCCAATGGCCCCTCGCCGTTAGGGATTCACTTGCTGATGGGGCCGAATGCAGAGGAAAAAATCGCCAACATGGGGCGCAGCCTGGCCGACGGCCGCGCCACAGTGATTATGGGCATTCTTCAAAAAGCCTGAGCGCTCGCCGGTTCACTCTGATTCGTCAGGCAGGGGAAAAATAGGGCCATGGTCAATACGGGTTAATACCATAGGCATTTCCTCGGCAAACAGGCTCTTGCGAACGGTTGTCCGGACGATATAATGCTTTCCCGAAACATCCAGCCACACGGGCGTGCTCGTGTCCAAAAATTTCAGATACCAGGAGGATGAGGACACCCGAATATTTATACATTCAAATCGCCCGGCAGGTACGTCAATGGTTTCATTCCCGGTTATTTCCCAATCAACAGGAAATATTTTCATTTTATCCCCTAACAGGCCGACGGCATTAAACTCCCCGCTGCGCTGCGAAGCGTCAACCACTTGAGTGAGATAGTATTTCATGAAAGGCTCTATAATAACCGTCCCCTTGGGAAGGGGCAGACGCTGGTTTGAAACCTTCCCCCCGGGATCGGTAATTGTGGCTTTCAACAGCCTTCCGTCTATCTGCAGTCGCACGGTTCGAACGCCTTCAGGATCTTTAATCCGTCTTTTATAGCTCATCGGACGCAGCGTCTCGGGATCAAAGGCCACATCAAACGTCTCCGTTTCCTCCTCTTCCTCGTATGTCCGAACTTCATGCCACTCGTTTAAATCCGACCCCCTGGTGATACGAATATAGACCTCGCCCTTTCTTTCACCGGTTTCCTTATCATTAACCGCGTAATAAAGACGGGTAACCCGTTGTTCCTGCTTATCCAAAGCCATGCAGGGCAGCGCGAACCCGGTTGCCAGGCACACCACAGCCACAGCATATATAGCCCTGCCCCAAAAACCGCCGATCCGGTATGTTATATTGCCCATTTGAGTAGTCATATAAAAAATTAGCGTCAGGCCCCCTGTTTTACCCCTTTAACAGCCACAAAGGAGCCCTGCCCGCAGCCATCCCAAATGGTATCGGACGACTCCCCGGGGATTATGGCCTGCCTGGCATCCTTAATTTTAAAGCCCGCCTCCCTCATCAGCCCCTGTATCTCTTGGGAAGAAAAAAAGACGGCCTCCTTGTAGAACCGGCTCTTTTCCCGATTCTTTTCATACTGACGGCCGAGTTCGCTGCCTTTATCCACAAATCCGATAATCAGGAATCCGCCGGCCTTCAATACCCTGAAAGCCTCTTTCACGGACCGGGCGGGATCATCGACAAAGCAAATGGTTGTCACCATCAACACAAAATCAAACCTGTCCCCGGGAAAAGGCAAATCCTCCGCTATCCCCGGACAAACCGAAATGCCCCGCGCCCTTGCTTTGACAGCCATCTTCTCCGAAGGCTCAACACCAATCTTTATCCCAAGCGGTACGGCAAATTTACCCGTGCCAACCCCTACCTCCATGCCTTCCCCGGCGGCTGCAGGCATGAGCCGCCGGATGGTTTCGAGTTCGGCAGCATACAAATCCCGGTTTTTCTCAAACCAGTGCTCATAGGCATCACTGTATCTCTCAAACGGCGCTGTTTTCGACATGCCAAGCTCTCCTGCGCTTCAAATAACCAATAAAAAATGAACATTGCCTCAAACCTCATCGCAGTTGAATAATCGCAAAATATCTGCCATATTTGTCAATAACAAAAAAAACGTTTATTGATCAATATGCTTGATAAGGAATAATTTTTTTACGAAACAATCAAAAACGGCAAAAATAAAGAGGGGCTGAATAAGTATGGATGCAAATGAAACACGTCCGGATCTGGCTGAAGCTCTTGATAGGCATAATGCTACCCTGGACGAGGCCCGTCCAGAGGCTGTGACGCGTCGACATAAAAGTGGACGGCGCACCCTGCGCGAAAATATCGCTGACCTTATGGATCCGGAACGTTCCATAGAGTATGGTGCTCTGACAATGGCCGCCCAGCGGCGGAGGAAATCCATGGAGGAACTGATCAAAAAGACACCGGCTGATGGGCTTGTAGCTAAACTAGGCGCCATAAACGGTCATCTGTTCGATCAGTCTAAGACCCGCTGTCTGGTGCTTGGCTATGACTACACCGTCTTGGCCGGTACCCAGGGATGGTTCAACCACAAGAAAAAAGATCGGATGCTTGAATTGGCCTACAAACAAAAGCTGCCTACTATACTTTTTGCCGAAGGCGGGGGCGGACGCCCGGGGGAAGTTGATATGGCTGAAGTCATGGTGGCGGGACTTGAGATCATGTCTTTCTCCAACTATGCCAAGCTAAGCGGCCTGGTCCCGGTCATCGGTATCGTTAGCGGGTACTGTTTTGCTGGCAATGCGGCCCTATTGGGCCAGAGTGATGTGATTATTGCCACCAAGGACAGTTATATCGGGATGTCCGGGCCGGCTATGATTGAAGGGGCCGGCTTAGGTGAATTCAAACCGGAAGAGATAGGTCCCATCTCCGTACAGTCGACCAATGGTGTGGTCGATATCGTGGTTGAGGATGACGTCGAGGCAGTTCGGACGGCAAAACAGTATCTCTCCTATTTTCAGGGGAACCTGCCTGATTGGGAGTGTTCGGATCAACATCAGTTAAGGCAGCTGGTTCCGGAAAACCGCCGGCGGGCTTATGATGTCCGGAAAATCATTGATGTTCTGGCCGACAAGCATTCCGTGCTGGAACTTCGGCGGGAATTTGGCGAGGGTGTCATCACAGCTCTAATCCGAATTGAAGGTCGTCCTTTCGGTCTGATGGCCAACAATGTTTTTCATCTCGGAGGGGCGGTAGATGCGGATGGTGCTGACAAAATCTCTCGTTTTATCCAGCTTTGTGACGCCTTTGACCTTCCCATGATTGTTCTCATCGACACACCCGGTTTCATGGTCGGGCCGGAAGCGGAAAAAACGGCCCAGGTGAGACATTTCTGCCGCATATTTACCAACGCCGTCAACGCCACGATCCCCATCTTCAGTGTAGTTTTACGCAAGGGCTACGGTCTAGGGGCCATGGCCATGGCCGGCGGCAGCTTTCATACGTCCAATTTTATTGTGTCCTGGCCGAGCGGGGAATTCGGCGGTATGGGGCTTGAAGGCGCGGTCCGGTTAGGCTTCAAAAAGGAATTGGATGCAATAGAAGACCCCGCTAAGCGACAAGAAACATACGAACAATTAGTCGCCATGCATTACGAGCACGGAAAGGCGATTAACATGGCTTCGGTCCTTGAGATTGATGACGTGATCGACCCGGTTGAAACCCGCCACTGGATCATGTGTGGCTTGCATTCCCAGCCGGAACCCGAATCGCGACAAGGGAAGAAAAGACCCAATATTGACTGCTGGTAAAAGCTGATATTCAATAAGAATATCGTTTTTATGGCGCCGATAAGGGCCTTGTTATCGACTAAGATTGGTAACATGCGTGATGACGGCACTGACCTCCTTGATCCGGCATGCCTCACAGTTGACAGAGGCGGTTCCTTCAAATTCGTATTGGCACCTGTCATGAAGATAAATTGTCTTGTTAACGGTGTCTACGATATGGCCGTCTTCATCATAGAGATGGATCGCCAGATCGACTTTCTTCGAGCAATCCGTGCAGCTTTGAATTTTGGCATGCCAGCAATAATTAGAGTTGTTTGGGCTTGAGCTGAGCCACTCAATTTCTTGGTCAACGACCTGCACGTGTCCTGCCCATGCGGTTACGGCAAAGAAAGTTAACAAAAGGATGATCGGAATAAGTTTGCGCATTTTCTCCTACCCCCCTTTTTGGTCGGGTTATCATTTGTCCAGGCATTTCAAGACCCATTACCTTTGCATTTCGGGAGGCACTTGTTTTTTTTAACGCCAAAGGCTTATATCGAAATTCTGGTAGATAAAAACAACAAGGAAAAAGCTACGCGCTTTAACCGTGCAAAATCTGGGGTAGAAATCAGAAGAAACGCTTAAACGTACCTCCGTAACCCTATAATTTAAAAATTAGAATTATTTAACAAGTTGTCAAGAGGCCCGGCAGGAATGGTCATTTATTGGACTTCTAAGTAACTTAAATAGGGTTTAGGGTTTAGGGTTTAGGGTTTAGGGTTTAAGGTTTAAGGTTTAAGGTTAAAAAAATCAAAAGCTTAGCCATGTAGGGCGGATAAACA
>JAGYOX010000164.1 GCA_018399235.1 Desulfobacterales bacterium
GACGGGCTAAAGCCCGTCTCTACATCGCATCTACCATAAAAATTGCTTATAGGCGCGGCCCGGGGGGAACACTTCTAAGTAACTTAATCGTACTCAGTCCCGCACAAGCGGGACGGTTCTCGTTCTCGTACTCGTACTCGAAAAATAAAAGCCGATTACGAGAACGAGAACGAGAACGAGTACGAATCAAACGTTCCTTTCTGCAAAAATGCCGCGCCAGCGGAATAGATCGCTTTTTACTTTGCCATCCTAAAACCGACTTTTTACGAGATTGTCAATATTGTAATTTGGAATTTAACCTTAAACCTTGAACCTTAAACCCTAAACCTTAAACCGTTAAGTTATTTAAAAGATGTTTATCCGGCCGGCGGCCGCAAGCGCCCCACCAGGAATCCGTCTATCATCAGGCTGATAAAGTGATGCCCTACGCATACCAGCAGTGCCTGGCCGTATTCAGGAAACAACGTGACCTGGAGGATAACGGACAGGGGAAGGGTCTTTTGTATCCCCATGAATAAAATACTTTCGCGGCGGCCGGGAGGAATACGGCAAAACCAGAGGCTTGACCATGCCGCACAAAGCAGGATCAGATGAAATGTGAAAACGAGCAGAACAATAACGATCAGCTGGGCTCCGGATTCCAATACAACGGGTTTCGACTGGGAGATACCCATCCAGACAATAACCAGGATAAGGAACTGATTGACTATCTGAAACCGATGGCTTTGCGCTTGAATCCAGTGCTGAAACAGAGATCGCACGGCAAGACCGGCCAATAAAGGCACAACCACGAACAATCCGATTTTTGCAATGACCGCCGCCTTATCGATTATTATGGGAGTCTCATTACCCGTTATTTCCAGCAGAAGGGACAGGGAAACGGGAATACTCGCAATCGCCAGAATATTGGCAATCACGGTGATAACCAGAGAATGGGCCATTCGCCCCCCGCTGGCGCCCGTCATTACGACTCCGCTACTCATGGTGGTCGGCATAACGGCCACGAGAAAAAGACCGATTTTAACACCCGTATTAAGCGGCAAAAACTGAAGGATTGCAGCAATAACGGGAGAGACGATAAAAATCAGTATCAGGGCATGCAGCGTCCCTTTAAGATTTTTAAGCCCTGCCCTTATCTGAGACGGATTAAGTATTATCCCGGAAAAAAGGAATACCAGGAAGATAACCAGGTTTGGCCCGTGATGCTGCTTGCACCACCTACCGGCTTCAGCCGTCATATCGGTCACATCCGCCAGCGTCACCCCAAAAACCAGCACCAAACCAACCAAAAACCAGTACTTCTTTATCAGATCCAGCAGTTTCATCCCTCTATAGACATTATAATTTTTTATTGCAGATATTATTCAAATCAGGTTAAAAATGTAAAACTTGCATATATCAACTCTAAAAAAAGACATCCACAAAGAATTCGCCAGCATTGGATATTTTTTCCAGATTCAAATTGACGGAAACCATAACAGGTCGGCCATATGCGACTAAAACGGCTTGAAATATCAGGATTCAAATCGTTTCTGGAGAAATCCGTGATTGATTTTCCACCCGGTATCTCATCCGTGGTGGGTCCGAACGGCTGCGGAAAAAGCAATATCTTTGATGCGATTAAATGGGTAATGGGGGAGCAAAGCATCAAACAGCTACGCGGCAAATCCATGGGCGATGTAATTTTTGCAGGAACCGAAAAACGCCCGCCGGTCAACATGGCCGAAGTCTCTCTCACCCTGACAAACGAGGATACGAATACAGCGGATGCCATTAACCAGTATTCCGAAATAATGATGACGCGGCGGCTCTATCGATCCGGTGAAAGCGTATATCTTTTAAACAAGCAGCCCTGCCGGTTAAAAGATATACACAATGTTTTCCTGGGCAGCGGCATGGGGTCAAAATCCTGCGCAATTGTCCAACAGGGAAATATTGGGGCGATTACCGAGGCATCCCCGGAGGAAAGACGCAGTTTTATCGAGGAAGCCGCCGGTGTCATGCGGTATAAAACCCGTAAAAAGGAAGCCCTTCAAAAGGTGGAAACCACCCGCCGAAATCTGGACCGTTTAAACGACCTTATTGATGAGATCGAACAACAACTCGCGGGGCTTTCCCAGCAGGCCGACACGGCAAGACGATATAAAAATCTTCAGGACTGTATAAAAGATGACGATATAAAAGTGGCCGTCTATTACTATCTTACCTATGCCGGGCAAATTCAAGAAACTGAATCCAAACTGGATGAGCTCTCCCGAAAGGATGCCGACCAAACGGATGCACTTGAAGAATTAAACGGCCAACTCGAAAAACTGCAATTGGAAACCAATGACAAGGATAAAGCCATCTCCGAGCAAAAGGCGGAGACAAACGAAAAACAACGCCGGGTGGACAAGCACGAGTCAGAACTTGAGTACCGCAAGCAGGAAAAGGATCGACTGGCCGTCGAAATCGCCGGGCTAGAATCTTCTTACAAAGACCTGATAGAGAAAAATAAAAAACTGGATGCTGAAATTTTGGAAGAAGAGGAAAAGGAAGGCCGGTTAACATCAAATATCCAGTCGATCAGAGCCACCATCGAGCAGGAAAACGCCAAATCAAAGGATATCCGGGAAAAACTAGACGCCGCCAGGGAGAAACTGGAGGAGCAGCAGAGCCATATCATGGCGCTTTCCTCGCACAAGGCCAAGTACCAGAATATATATCAAAACGCCCAGGCCAATAAGGACAGTCTGAAAAAACGCCTCACCCGGTTAATCACAGATGAGGGTGAAGCATTGAAGACGCTCGAGGCGTTGGGCACTGCTGAATCTGAAGCAAAAGCCCGTTTCGAGAGTCTTAGCTATGAACGCGACGAACTGCGTGGACAAATTGACGAAAACCGGGAAATACTCTTGAAAAAAAATGATGCCCTCGGCAAACAGGTGAAAGCCGTCAACACGCTGATTAATGATCGCAGTAAGCTCAGGTCCCGTTACGCGGCGTTAAAAAAAATGGAGGAAAACTACGAGTGGTATAAAGACGGCGTTAAAGCCATAATGAAACATCCGGAAGCTGTAACCGGGGAAACAGGGCCACAGGTTCAAACCATCTTGGGGACCATTGCCGATGCCGTGACCCCCGATACTGGTTATGAGATGGCTCTTGAAGCCTGCCTTGGTGAAGCCCTGCAGTTTATTCTGGTCTCGGACCGGCAGACCGGCGTGGATTCGATTAACTACCTGCGGGATAAGGATGCAGGCCGCTGTGGCTTCATGCCCCTCGATCAATTCAATGAAAAGACCCCCTTGCCAATTCCTGAGGACAGCGGCGCAGAGCTGCTTATCAACCACCTGTCAATCCGGGACGGATTTGAAGAAGCCATCAATCAGCTGGTGGGGAAAATGCTGGTTGTTGAGGATTTTAAAACGGCTATCCACATAGGGAAAAACTCACCGCAAACAACTATTGTAACGAAATCCGGGGAACTCATCTCGTCAAACGGCGTCATGGTAGGCGGCAGCGCAAGCAGGCTCGCCGGCATTTATGAAAAAAAACACGAGATTCGGGAGCTTGATAATAAAATTTCAAATTTAACCCAACGTATTATAGCGCAAGAGGCGGTTCAGTCCGAGCTCGAAGATGAGATTCGAGGTCTTGAAACGCGGCTTCATGAAATGAATGAACGGCAGAAAAAAATTGATGCTGAATTGATGAAGCTTGAGAAGGATCTTTATAAAACCGCTGAGCAGGTTAAGCATGCGCGCCGGCAGCATGAGATCATCTGTCTGGAAAAAGAACGGCTGGAAGGCGAAAAGGAAGACATCGAAACCGAAATTGAAGAACACGATACGGCACTGGAAGCTATCAAGCAGGACATAGCAGACGCGGAGACGGCTGTTGACCAAACCAAGCAGACAATCGATGAGCTCTCAGAAACCGTAAAAACCCATGATCAGCACGAGGTTGATCTAAAGCTTGAGGTGACCAAGCTCCAGGCAGAGCTTGACAGCTCAAGATCAACGCTTAGGCGGCTTCGCAAGTTTAGTGAGGACGGAGCCGCGCAGATACAAAATATTCAGTCAGATATTGGTATCAAATCCGAAAAACGAAATTCCGCTGAAGCGTCCATCAAAACATTAGAAACCGGAATATCCGAAGAAAAATCGGCCCTGGAAGCGATGCGCCAGTCGCTTAAAAGCGAGGAAAACCAGTATCAATCGCTGCTCAAGCAGATAAAATCCATTGAAAAAACAATATCCAACACCAAACAGACGATTACGAAAACCCAGGAAAAAAGGCACCAGCTTGAACTTGACCTATCCAGGTATAAAATCAATCAGGACAATGTGACCAATCGTTTTCTCGAGCAATATGCGGAATCCTTTACCCGGTATGTCAAGGAATACAAGACGGTCGTGGAGGCGCCTAATTTTTCCATAGACCGGATCGAGGCTGACCGCACAGAACTGAAAAAAGAAATCGAATCACTGGGAGATGTGAACCTGGGGGCCATTGCGGCCTATGAGGAACAGAAGGCGCGATATGACTTTTTTGTCAAGCACAGGGATGACCTGGTCGACGCATTAAATGATCTGCAAAATGTTATCCAGCGAATAAATAAAATTACCCAGAATCTCTTTATGGAGACATTTACAGCGATCAACGAAAAATTTAGGGAGCTTTTCCCCCGTCTATTCGAAGGCGGCAAGGCATGGCTTGTGCTTACCCAGCCAAATAACCTGCTGGAAACCGGCGTTGAGCTGATGATCCATCCACCGGGCAAAAAAGTCAGTCGGTTGAGTCTGCTTTCCGGCGGAGAAAAAGCGCTTTCCGCCATTGCCTTTATTTTTTCCATCTTCCTTATCAACCCCGCATCCTACTGCCTCCTTGACGAAATAGATGCGCCGCTCGATGAACTCAACATCCATCGCTTCAATGAACTACTGAAAATCATCGGTGAAAAGTCGCAGATTATTATGGTGACACACAATAAAAAAAGCATGGAATTCTCCGACATGCTATATGGTGTCACCATGGGAGAAAGCGGCGTCTCAAAAATTGTATCCGTTGATGTTGAACGGATCTTAAATGAAAAATCACCAACAGACGATAAGGCGCAACCGGTAAAGGAACCCCAATGATTGAATTCGGACTGAACCTGCTAAAAATGATTGAATTCTCCTATAAGTGGACGATTACTAAGATTCCTGGTTTCCTGCCGGAAATCCTGGGATTTCTTGTCATTCTTTTCCTGATGCTAATGGTCCGGCGTATCCGCAAACGCCATATTAGAAAAGACAGCGACATTAGCCAGTCTTCACTTGAAACCTCACAGACTATAGATACAACAGGTGAAGCATCCGTAGTCCCGGAAGCCGATGAGGCGGTTGAAGCGCCGGGTGTTGAAACAAAAATTGAAGAGACTGAAAGACCGGCGCCGATCAGTATGGATACCGAAGAATCTGAGGCTGAAGCTTTAGAGGCGCCCGCAGAACCAGCGCCTGCGCATGAAATCGAAAAAGAAAAAGAGGTCAGCTTTTTCAAACGTTTGAAAAACGGGTTGTCAAAAACGCGGGAATCTTTTTCGCGGCAGATTGAATCCGTCTTTACAAGCGGACGCGGCATCGATGACGAGGCGCTTGAACAAATCGAGGAGGCGCTGATTACCGCCGACGTCGGAGTTGACACAACCATGGAGCTGATGCAAAGGCTGTCTAAATCCGCCCAGTCCGTGAATGATATGGCGTCATTCAAAAATGTGTTAAAGCAGGAGATGCGAACCCTCATCGATTATGGAGAACCTTCGGCAAGTCTTTCCAAACCTTATATCATCATGGTTGTCGGGGTCAACGGCGTCGGTAAAACCACAACCATTGGAAAGCTTGCGGCAAAATATCGATCTGAGGGCAAAAAAGTCATCCTGGGGGCGGCGGACACCTTCCGGGCAGCCGCAGTGGAACAGCTCGAAATCTGGGCCGAGCGTTCCGACTCCGATATTATCAAACATCGTGATAAGGCCGACCCAGC
>JAGYOX010000165.1 GCA_018399235.1 Desulfobacterales bacterium
AATGGTGCACGCGGGGCCAGGATCCACTACAAATGCGCCTTCCGGGCCTTTATAGAGCCAGGCCGAAATAAACCGGGTGTAGCCCAGTTCCGGAATATCGAGGTCGATTAAGTCAAGCATGATTAAGGTTTAAGGTGCAAGGTTTAAGGTTCAAGGTTCAGGGTTTAGGGTTTAGGGTTTAGGGTTTAGGGTGCAAGGTTTAAGGTTTAGGGTTTAAGGTGCAAGGTTTAAGGTTTAGGGTTTAAGGTGCAAGGTTTAAGGTTTAGGGTTTAGGGTTTAGGGTGCAAGGTTTAGGGTTTAGGGTGCAAGGTTTAAGGTTTAGGGTTTAAGGTGCAAGGTTTAGGGTTTAGGGTTTAAGGTGCAAGGTTTAGGGTTTAGGGTTTAAGGTTCAAGGATTTCTTAAAAAGCGTTCATGGCGTCATTGGCCGCCTCTTTTACCAGATCCGAATAGGCCCCCCTGATCACGGCTTCGATTTTCAGCCGGGCCTCCGGGTGGGCGGTTTCCCCGAAGAGATAAAGGGTGTCAGCCTTTACCGGCTCATCAAGGTCCTCGAATAGCGCCCAAAGCGCGTTAATGATATCGGCAATCAGGTCTTTCCGATATTCCCCCAAATATTCAACAGTCGCCATTGCGCCCAGCCGGACCGGCCATTCCGTATGGGTTAGCAGATCATAGAGAGAAGGAAACACCTTACCCCATTCGGCCATCATCCTGGCCAGGTCAGCGGCTTTGCCGTCATATAGAATCTGCTTCAGGGTCTCGCTGCTGAGCTGGGCCGGATCTCTATTTACCATTATATCAATAAGTTCTGGCAACTGTACGTTTCCGGTCCAGCGGAACTGGTCATCAAGCAATACCGTCGGCACCGAACTCACCCGGTCATCCGCCGCCTTTTCAGAAAACATCATTCCGTCAATTACCACCAGGTGAATCATCTCCTGACGCATCGCCAAAGAAGCCAGCGATTGGACGGTCTGCGGACAAAACGGACACTCGGGGCTTATGTAGACTTTAATTACCGCCGGCATTCCCAGTTTTTCCAAAACATGGGTATCCGCCAGATGCCTGTTCTTTATTTTGTCCGGCAGCCCGGATAGAATCTCCAGAAACGGTCTCAGTTCCTGGTTGTGTGGCACGGCCTGGTAGGTAATATTGGAGTGAATCCGTATTTCCGGAAGCCCATCACCGGCTTCATATTTTGTCTTTATATGAACGGCCGAGGCCAAGTTCGTCATCCGGCGGACAAATTCGCGAAACGCGTCACTGCGGCTGTCATTGGTCAAAAACACCCGGATCGAAGAGGGGTTATTCGTTTCCCGCGCCCATTCAGAGATTATCTTTTCATCGTTTCCCATCATTATTGATTGACCTGCCTATATATCCTATAAACTTCAAATATGACTTCAGCGAACCTTTAAGCTTTCCCCGGCTCTTGGGACGTGAACCGAGTAGCCGGCATCTTTCAGCGTCTCCGCAAACGCCATCGACTGCTCCTCTTCGCCGTGCACCAGGGCAATTTTTTTTATCCGGAGGTTGGACTGCTTGAGAAATTTCAGCATTTCATTTTTGTCCCCATGCGCGCTAAAGCCGCCAAGCTTGACGACTTCCGCCTTCAAAGGGTATTCCTTGTTTAAAAATTTGAGCCGCGGCGCCTCCCCTTTTCTGCCGTCTTCCGCATACGCCTCACCTTTTTCAAGAATCCTGCGGCCTAGCGTGTTCGCCGCCATGTAGCCGACAATCAGGATTGTATTTTTAGGGTTATGAATCTTATACCGCAAATGATGCAGTATCCGGCCGCCTTCACACATGCCTGATGCGGATATGACGATATGCGGCTCCTCACGCCGCATCAATGCCATTGAATCCTCAACTTCGGTGATAAACCGTACCTTCTGAAATATGAACGGATTCTGCCCGTTTTCAAGAAAATCTTTATGCGTCTGCCGGTCATACATCTCCGGATGCTCCCCAAACACCCGGGTAATTTCCGTTGCCAGGGGACTGTCGACATATACCGGAACCTCCGGGACCTCTTTTTTGTTGTAAAGGTCATGAATAACGTATAGCAGTTCCTGCGTCCGGCCAAAGGCGAAAGACGGAATCAGCACCGTGCCGCCCCGCTCAATGGTTTCATTGAGCACCTGCTTTAAGCGCGGGGCCATATCCACAACCGGTTCGTGCTCCCTGTCACCGTATGTACTTTCCATGACCAAAAGGTCGACGTCCTCGTCGCCGGGAAGAAAATTTAATGTGGGGTCCTTAAGGATCGGCTTGCCAAACCGACCAAGGTCACCGGTAAAACCAATAGTTTTATGTTGACCATTCTCTGATGCCCGGATCATGGTAATGGCTGATCCCAGGATATGACCGGCATCATAGAATCGGCACTCCGTCCCCTGCCCCAGAACGACCGGCTCCTGGTATGGTTTTCCGTCAAAAAAGGTTAACGCATCATCTGCATCTGATACGGTATAAAGCGGGGTGACCGCGTCCAAGTGATAACGGTCAATCATATCATGAATGGCCTCAAGGTTTAGGCCATGATCGGTTTTCAACCGTTTCTTTACTTCCGCCCGTTTTTTCTCTTTACGCTTGCCCGGCGTCATATCCGCCAGAACAGACCGGACCGTTTTATAGTTGAGATAATTTGCGTCGGATTCCTGAATATGGGCGCTGTCCGGCAACAGATACCGGCAGGCATCGAAAGTGGCCCGGGTGCATAAAATACGGCCGCCGAAGCCGCCTCTGGTCAAGAGCGGAATTCGGCCGGAATGATCAATATGGGCATGGGACAGGACCACATTCGTTATAATGCCCGGATCAAACGGCAGCATCCGGTTCTTTCGATCGGTCTCCTTGCGGCGGCCCTGAAACATCCCGCAATCCATTACAATCCGGTCATCCCCTGCTGTCAGCAGATGCAGTGAACCGGTAACTTCCCGAGCCGCGCCATAAAATGTTATCTGCAAGACATTCTCCTTCCTGACGTCCCTGCTTTATTAAATGGTTGGTTAGATGGAAACCTTTAACGGATTTCCAAATAAATGACAATATGAATGTTTGAAGCTTTGGTGGCGTAGCCTTTTACTTTAGATTTTTTGGGTTTTACATCATTTTTTTAAGTGTTATTATAATAAATTTTAGATGGTAGTTTATCGGGAAGGATGGCTTAGCAGTGACGACCCAATTTGAAGGACCTGAAAAAAAACTCGAAATCATTCTGTCAAGACCAATGCCGGGCTTACGCAGCAATGCCGACGGCCGATGGGACCGGATTATCGAAGCCAGCCGGTCTGAAATTATCAGCTACGCATCGACGCCGGTAATGGATGCCTATCTGCTATCCGAGTCAAGCCTTTTTGTCTGGGAAGACCGTATCCTAATCATCACATGCGGACAAACAAATCTGATTAATGCCATCCCCAAAATTCTTGAGGTGGTTAACAAGGAAGACGCTGCGTTTCTTTTTTACGAACGGAAAAATCTCATGTACCCCCAATCGCAGTTGTCGGATTTTGAGAGTGAAGCGGCACAAATTTCAGAGTTTTTTCCGGGTAAAAGCTATCGTTTGGGGCCGGCAAATTATGATCATGTCCATATCTTTTACTCTTCCCATGCCTCAATCAGCGCAGGCGATGATGCCACCCTTGAAATCCTGATGCATGATCTGCACCCCGATGCCATGGTGATGTATACGCCGGAAGGCGGTCAAGACACCGATGATATCGTAAAACTGACCGGACTTGACTCCCTTTACCCGAATATGAGCTTTGACAGTTTCCTGTTTGAACCGTTCGGCTATTCGTTAAACGCCATAAACGAAGACTCCTATTTTACGATTCATGTCACTCCGCAGTCGACCGGATCCTATGCGAGCTTTGAAACCAACCAGGTAAACAATAGTTACATAGATCTTGTCAACCGGGTACTTGGAATCTTCCAGCCGGCCAAATTTACGTTTGTTCTGACCAGCTCGATGAATGACCCGCGCATATCGGTGAGCGCGCCCTTGTCCGATAATATTGATGGATTCTGTCCGACAGAAAAAAGCCTTTATGAATTGGATTGCGGCTATCAGGTCAGATTTTCCAACTTCATCCGTTGTTAGGGGATCAATTTCATGAACGCGTTGGATTTATGGGTCAAAGAAACCCATCAGGATTCGGTGGCACTTGGTTTCAAGGTGGAAAAAACCCTTTTTTCAGGAAAAAGTGCTTTCCAACAGGTAGATGTCGTTCAGACCAAAGGCCACGGCGCCATGCTGTTGAATGACGGAATAATAATGGTATCCGAAAGGGATGAACACATTTACCACGAAATGATCGCCCACGTGCCGCTCTATGTTCATCCCGCTCCGTCCCGAGTCCTGGTCATCGGCGGCGGTGACGGCGGAACCGTTCGAGAGGTTGTCAAACATGATAATATCTCCCGGGTGGTAATGGTTGAAATTGATGAAATGGTGGTTAATGCGTGCCGTGAGTACATACCGTCAATCAGCCATTCCCTGGACGATCCCCGGGTTGAATTGATCATCGGCGACGGTGTGAAGTATGTGGCAGCCACGGAAGAGAAGTTTGATGTGGTGCTGATCGATTCAACCGACCCCATTGGTCCGGCCGCGCCTTTGTTCGACCGGCAGTTTTATCAAAACGCGGCCGGCATCCTCGAAAAAGATGGCATTATGATTTCACAGGCGGAATCCCCGTTTTATGACTTTGAAATCCAGTCCGCCATGCTGGCCAACCAAAGGCCTTTTTTCAAGCGGCTGCATTTGTATACCTTTACCAATCTTACATATCCGGGCGGCCTCTGGAGCTTTGGATTCGGTTCCAACGGCCTTTGCCCGTTAACCGATTTTGATCGAAACCGGTTTAACGCCTCAAGGGTCCAGACCCGCTATTACACGCCGGAAATCCATGTAGCCGCCTTTGTACTGCCAAAATTTGTTAAAGAGAACCTCTCGGATATGTTGGACCCGATACCGCCGCTTGAAAAAGCGTTTGTCAAATAACCCAAAAAAAGGAGGCCGCCGTCTAACGGTGAGAAAGGCTTATGAGCATTAATACGGTTACTGCCATCGACAATCTGGTTCCGGTTCGGCATGTCCTGGTCAGCGTCTCGAACAAGAAAGGGCTTGATTTCCTGATCCCAGAGCTAATCAAAATTATAGACGGCATAAAAATTTTCT
Source organism: Desulfobacterales bacterium (assembly GCA_018399235.1). Classification (GTDB taxonomy): domain Bacteria; phylum Desulfobacterota; class Desulfobacteria; order Desulfobacterales; family Desulfosalsimonadaceae; genus M55B175. The sequence continues at coordinate 5,190 of JAGYOX010000165.1, forward strand.
CAACCGGAGGCACGTATAAAGCCATCGCCTCATTGCTGCCGGATGGAGCGGCATCCACCTTAAGCCAGGTATCCGAATACACCGGCCAGCCCGAAACCCAGGGCGGCCTGGTTAAGACACTGGATTTTAAAATCTACCTGGGTCTGTTGACGGAAACATACAATGATTCGCACCGCGCGGATCTGGAACGCACCGGTGCCTTACCCATAGATATGGTAATCGTCAATCTTTACCCGTTTCAGCAAACCGTTGCGCAACGGGATGTAACGGTCGAGTCGGCCCGCGGGAACATCGACATCGGCGGGCCCTGCATGATCCGGGCCTCCGCTAAAAATTTTCTCCGGGTGGCGCCGGTTGTGGATCCGGTCGATTACCCCCTGATCCTGGATGAGCTTCGGGCCACTGGCGGAAAAACCACGATTGAAACCCGGGCCATGCTTGCTAAAAAGGCTTTCGACCATACGGCTGAATATGACCGGGCCATCACCGAATACTTAAGAAACTTAAAGATTGATGAAATCAAGGGCGCCTATCCGGATGTCCGGTGATAGATTGAGGCACTGAGGGACTAAGGCACTAAGGCACTGAGGCACTCTAAAATTTAATCTTTTAACCTTGCACCTTATACCAATACCAGGAGAACGACCATGGCCGAAGACATCAAGCAAATGTATAAAACCATCATGGACGATCATTTCCCGCCCCGGATGGAAATCAGCTTTATCGATGACAACAACCGGCAGACCCTTTTCTATGAAAAGGCCGACTGG
>JAGYOX010000166.1 GCA_018399235.1 Desulfobacterales bacterium
CATGATGGATGTTCATGACTGCTTTTCCATAACCGAGTTTGTCACCATGGAGGACCTCCATATTTCTCCAAAAGGCGGGGCTTACGATGATGTCATGAGCGGATTTTATGATCTGGATGGCTATATCCCCTGCCAGGTAGACGGCGGGCTGAAATGCTTCGGCCACCCGATCGGCGCCTCCGGGCTTCGAATGATTTATGCCATGTATGAACAACTGCTGGAGCGGGTGCCGGAAGAGAGGAAAGTTAAACGGCTGAAATACGGTCTCACACATAATCTCGGCGGCACACCGGCCAGAAATGTGGCTGCAGTGGCAATCATCGGGAGGGAATAGTTAAAAGTGAAACGGGGCGGTTAAAAAAACCGCCCCGATATGCCAGCATATTATCTCACTGTCATTCCGAAGAACGATAGTGACGAGGAATGTTGTTTGTTAAAGATTTCTCGCTATCGCTCGAAATGGCAAAACCGGATGAATCGGCTTAGTGCCTCAGTGCCTTAGTGCCTAAGTTGCGAGCTAAACCATAGAAATGAAAACAGCAATAATCATAACAACGCCAAGCAGGGATTTGATGAGAATGGCCCCCACCCTTCCGTAAAAAGCGCCTATGGCGGAGTTTAATGCGTATGAAACGCCTTTTTGAGTAACGAGTTCTACCAGAAAGGCCCCCAGGAAAACCCCGAGAAAAAGCCCGATCAGCGATCCGGCGACTGGTATCGGGGTTCCGACAATGGCCCCGATAATCCCGCCGATGATGGCCCCCCAGATTGCCGCGGTAATATATACAACTTTATAGAAAATCATAAATTTATCTATTTTAGCATGCTTCGAAATCGAACCAAAACAAAAACAGAGCCAAAAATTACTTTAGGATGTAACCGAAAAAGGCCTTCCAGCAACATAATTATTAAAACAGTTTTTTTCTTGACATTCAAACGTTCGTTTTATACAAACGTTTAAAATATTGCTTTTTTACCAATTGATCTTAAATTAGAGCATTTCGCATGCCATGGCGAAAGCGTAAATCAAAACCCAATGGGAATCCCATATGACGCAACCTACCACCGACAATACCCGGGAGCGGATACTGGACCAGGCCGAACGCCTTTTTGCCGTCAAAGGATATGAAGCGGTCAGCATCCGTGAGATTACCGGCGCGGCGGATAGCAATCTGGCTGCCGTAAACTATCATTTCGGCAATAAAATGAATCTTTACCTGGGTGTATTTCATGAGCGCTGGCTGGAACGTACCCGGCGTATCCGCGAAAACTTTTTTAGTCAGCTCGCCGACAAACCGGAACCCACCGTTCCTGAAGTCATCGGTGCCATGGCCCGCGCATTTCTCGACGGCCCGCTGAGCGATGAAGAACGACTCCATCATGTTCAACTCATGCAGCGCGAGTTGTCCCATCCCGGTGATGCACTGAAAATGGTGGTTGAGGAGGTCATGCTCCCCTACAATCAACAACTTAGAGACCTAATCCGACCAAATCTGCCAAAGAATACAGATGAAGAGCGTCTGCGATTATGCATCATAAGCATTCTCGGCATGACGCTTTACTTTACCTTCGCCCGGCCGGCGGTTTCAATGCTCATGGGCCATGACTATAATGATCAGTTTAAATCCTTGTTGATCGAACATATTACGAGCTTTGCCCTGAAAGGGCTTACCGCCCTGAAAGAGGAGAAATAGAACCATGAAACGCCTGGCTTTAGCCCTTTTTATTATTTGCCTGGCCAGTGTTGGCTGCATGCGCCTTGGACCGGATTATGAGCGTCCGGAAACCGGTATTAGGGTGCCCGGGGAATATCTGGAATCAGGTAAAGTCGGAACCAGCCAATATGTTTCAAAAAATAAGTGGTGGGAGGAATTTGGCGACTCCCGATTGAATCAGGTTGTTGCCAACACCGTCCTCAACAATCCGGATATCCATGAAGCCGCAGCCAGTGTCATGGAAGCCCGGTCGATTGTCTGGCAGACCCGGGCGGACCAGTATCCATCCGTTGAGCTTAATGCCGACGCTTCCAGGCAGCAACAATCAGTGGTTGATTTCATGGCCGGTGGTGACTACACGACGGTAAATATCGATTCCTTTTCCACGATCCTGCCGGCATCATTTGAACTCGACCTCTGGGGACGCCTGGCCCGTGCTACAGAAGCCGCACAGGCGGATCTTCTGGCGGCAGAGGAAAACCGGCGAACCATTGTTCAGTCGTTGGTTGCTGAGACAGTTACCCAGTATTTCAATATTCAGTCATTAGAAGGGCAGCTTAACATCACCCGTCAGCTGACAGAAACCTATAAGAAAAATCTTGAGCTGGTTGAAGCCCGATACCTGCGGGGACTGTCATCTGTACTTGATGTCCAGCAGGCCCGCCGAAACCTGGCCCAGTCCGAGGCGGAAATCCCACCTTTGAACCAGGCCATTGGGACGGCCCGCCAGACGCTTGCCGTGCTGCAAGGGCGCTACCCAAGAGCCTTAGATGAAAAAGGAATCCAAAAATATGGATTTGATCTCCCCCCACCGGTACCTACCGGCCTGCCATCGGAGCTTCTAACCCGCCGCCCGGATATCCGCGCGGCTGAAGCCTCACTTGAAGCGGCTTGCGCAAAGATTGGCGTTGCCAAGGCCAATCGGTTTCCGCAGATTACATTAACCGGCAGCTATGGATATACGAGCAATAGCCTCCAATCACTTTTTAAGTCGGAAAGCGAACTCTGGCGAATTGCATCAGATATATATCAGCCAGTATTTGACGCCGGCAAAAGAAAGGCCGCCCAGCAAGCGGCCCAGGCGCACTACCAAAAACAGCTGGCTGCCTATGCCAAAACCCTGCTTGATGCCTTCGCAGAAGTCGAAGGCGCCCTGCTAACGCGCAAACAACAGATCGAACGGCGATCCCGGCTCATGGTTTATTTAAATGAAGCGGAAGCAACGCTTGAAACCGCTTTGGATCGCTATCAGCGAGGCTTAACGGATTACCTTAATGTGCTAGATGCCCAGCAGGCAAAATTTCAGGCGGATCTTAACCTGACAAAGACGGAGTATACCATTTATACCAACCGGGTCTCCCTTTACCGGGCCCTGGGCGGCGGCTGGGATAACATTATAGAAAGCAAAACCCATTCAAAGACAAAAGACCAAAATTCATAACGGACAGACCATCATGACAACCAAAGTTAGAATTATCATTCATGCCACATTGGCTGTGGCCTTGATCGGCATCGGGGTAATGGGCTTTAAGCTGCTCAAATCAAGCCGTGAAGCGCTGGGCCGGCAGCAACCCGAAGTCCCTTTGCCCCTAGTTCGGACTGTCCCTATCAGCATGGGCAGAATTGATATGACCATTACCGGGGAAGGCACGGTTCAGGCATTGGCGGAAAGCCAGATGGTGCCGCAAATCAGTGGCAAAATCATCCAGATGTCAAAAAATCTTATCAACGGCGGAATGTTTAAAAAAGGCGAGCTGCTGCTGACCATTGAACGCCGGGATTATGAAATCGCCGTCACTCTGGCCGAGGCCAGCCTTAAGGATGCGGAAAGCAAATATGAAATGGCCTTACAGGAAACGGAGGCCTCCCGCAGGGAATGGAAACGGATTCATCCGGACAAGGAACCGCCCCCGCTAGTGGCCAAAGAGCCCCAGCTGGCAGCCGCCCGGGCCAATTTAGAAGCCAATCGGGCCAATCTGGAAAAAGCCCTGCTGGATCTTGAACGAACCCGGATCAAAGCGCCGTTTAACTGCCGGGTAAGTTCCGAACAGGTGGATATCGGCCAATACGTGACGCCCGGCCAGACAATAGCGACCCTGTATTCCACTGATGCCGCGGAAATCGTCGTTCCCATGGAGGATGAAGATCTGAGATGGTTTTCCATACCCGGGTTTACGACGGACAAGAATCCAGGGACAAAAGCCGTGGTAAAAGCGCGGGTTGCGGGAAAGGAAATGGAATGGTTCGGTCGGGTTGAGCGCGTTGAGGGCAAAATCGATACAAAAACCCGCATGGTCAATGTCGTCATCCGGGTACCCGATCCTTATGCCACAAGACCGCCCCTGCCCATCGGCCAGTTTGTCGAGGTCGAGATAAACGGAGAGACCGTATCCAATGCCGCTGTGATCCCACGGGCCGCCCTGCACGACCGGAACACCGTATGGGCGGTCGATCCCGATGATAATCGAATGTATTTTCGCTCTGTTGATATCGCACGGATGGATGAGCGGGGCGTGGTCGTATTAAGCGGGCTCAAAGAGAGCGACCTGGTGGTGGTATCTCCGCTTAAAGCGCCTACCGACGGCATGCGGGTGAGATACGTCAGCACAGACAACGGGGGACAGTCATGAGAGCGGCAATCGCCTGGTTTGCGGAAAACCATGTTGCCGCCAACCTGTTGATGCTTTTCTTTCTGATAGCCGGCGTGGTGACGGCTATGGATATCAAGCTTGAAATTTTTCCGGAAACCGAGCTGGACAAGATAAGCATAAGCATCGCCTATCCGGGCGCCTCCCCCTCTGAGGTGGAAGAAGGTGTGGTCCGGCGGATTGAAGAAAACGTGGCCGGCCTTGAAGGCATCAAGCGGATCGATTCGGTCTCCCGCGAGGGCTTGGGCAGCGTGACTATAGAGGTCATGAAAGGATGGGATATCAAGAAACTTCTGGACGAGGTGAAATCAGAGGTCGACCGGATCACCACCATGCCCGAGGAGGCAGAAGAGCCAATCGTTCGGGAAGTCACAAGGCGTATTCAGGTCATCAGCATTGCAATATATGGCGACGCACCGGAGTCCTCGATCAAGCATATTGCCCAAACCGTAAAGGACGATCTGACCAACATTGAAGGCGTTACCGTGGCGGATCTGGCCGCCGTCAGGGAAAATGAAATCCATATCGATATATCCGAAAAAACCCTTCAAAAATACGGTCTAACCCTCGAGGCTGTGGCTGATGCCGTGGCCCGCAGCAGCCTTGATCTGCCGGCCGGCAGTGTGGATGCCAAAGAAGGCGAAGTGCTTATCCGGACCAAGGGGCGCCGTTACTATGCCCGGGAATACCGGGATGTGCCCGTGATCACACGGCCTGACGGCACTCGGATCACCCTGGGTCAGATCGCCCAGATCAAGGAAGGTTTTGCCGATATAGACCTGTTTTCCCGCTTCCAGGGAAAGCCCGCGGCAATCATCAATGTATACCGGGTGGCTGAACAAAGCGCCCTTGACGTGGCGACAAAAGTCAAGAACTACATATCAGAGCTTCAACCCACCCTGCCCCACGGAATCCATGCCGAAGACTACATGGACATGTCCACCATTTTAAAAAGCCGCATCGAGTTGTTAATAAAAAACATGGCACTCGGCCTCATCTTGGTAAGCTTGCTGCTTGGCATGTTCTTAAATGTAAGGCTGGCGTTCTGGGTCACCCTGGGCATTCCCATCAGTTTTGCATTCAGCCTGATACTGCTGCCCTTTTATGACGTATCCCTGAACATGATTTCCCTGTTTGCATTTATCATGGTACTTGGCATCGTGGTAGACGATGCCATCATCGTCGGTGAGAATGTATTCAGCCAACAGGAAACCGGGGCCAGCAATATCCGCGCAGCAGTTGACGGCACGCTTCAGGTAGGCAGGCCGGTTATCTTTTCCGTGCTGACCAGCATGGTCGCATTTTGGCCGCTTTTGGTGTCCGGCGGCACCATGGGAAAACTCATGCGTAATATTCCCATAGTCGTTATCCTTGTCCTTTTAGGCTCCCTTATCGAATCATTATTAATACTGCCGGCTCACCTTGCCCGGAGCAAAGCCGCACAGAAAGCTGGAGAGCACCGGCAGAAAAGGATGACACGGGTCTTAAACTGGGTCATCCGCGTGCCCTACCGCCGCCTGGTTAAATTATGCGTCAAATGGCGATACGCCACA
>JAGYOX010000167.1 GCA_018399235.1 Desulfobacterales bacterium
TTTTTTCTTTGCCATCCCAAAATCGACTTTTTACGAGATTGTCAATTGATCCTTTCAAAATAACAGCTTAATATCTTATATGATGCGAGAAAGAAAATCACACAGCCGCAGGAAAATTGGAAAGTAAAAAAAGTGGTATCCCGGCCTGAGCATATTAAGCTCTATGTTGATTGGCATCGCAGTTTTCCGATTTTTATTCTGCTTAATATTGCAATTGAAATTTCATTCCCGCTCAGGAAAAAGTCGCCTCACACTCATGATTCAAGTTTTTCCTGCTTGTTATCAGGTCGATTAAAGACTGTCCCGCAAAACAACAACTACCCTTGAGCGATTGATAAAAACGACATTAGCCGGAGAGTCCCATGGAACAGATTTTTCATTCAGCAAGCATTCAATTTGATCATTTTTTCAACACGAACAAGGACTGGCGAATGATTATCGCCATTTTTCTCGTCCTCTGCGGATTAGCGGCCATGGAGATTTTGATTCGTTACATCCGCAAGAGCTATAAACCCTCCGAAGAGAAACGGGGGTTGAATATTACGATTCTCTTTGCCCCAATGCGATTGGCGACCTTCGGGATTCTGCTGCGCGTGGCCGAATCGCCGCTTCAAATCGCGGAAGAACTGGCCCGCCTCTTTCATGCGGTGGAAGGTCTGTTTATTGCACTTGCAGCGCTCCTTTTTCTCCTGCAGCTGATTGCCCTTGCTGACCGTGTTGAACAACAAATGCCGGACTCTGTTCAGGACGCCCTGCCCAATCGGATATACGGGACCTTGAAAAATCTGCTCCGCATCGCTGCCGTGATCGGTGTGGCCATGGCCTATATCTATTCCCTTGCAGAATTTATGCCGGAATGGCTGACCCGTTATGAATGGTGGCGCTATGCATTAATTTTGGGTGTTATCATTATTGTTTACCTCTTCAATCGGCTGATCGCGGTCTTCCTGGGTCGTCTCACGGCGCAAATGGGAGAAAGCCGCGAAAACATGCGCCTGCGCCTTGTGCTTCGCGCGGCCTTATGGCCGGTTCGGCTGCTATTGCTAACCATTGTGCTCCACGCAGCCAGGGAAATTCTCCAGGTCCCGGCTGCAACTATCCGGTTTGCGGATATAATTATCAGTGCCATTGGCACGGTGGCGGTGATTCTATTTGTCTACAGGCTTATTGATGTCATGGAATTTGAATTGTCGCGCATCGTCGAAAAAGACACGAACCTGCTCGACCAGAATTTCGTCCACGTGATGCGCCTGATTGCCAGGTTCGTGGTGTTCATCGTGGGCGCCATCTACCTGGTCCGGGCGGTATCAGGAAAACCGTTGAGCGCTCTGCTGGCGGGCCTGGGTATCGGCGGTATCGCCGTGGCCCTGGCGGCCCAGGACACCCTGAAAAACCTGCTTGGCAGTATTATGATCATGATCGACAAACCCTTTAAAGTTGGCCAGCGGGTGGTGGTGGAAAGCACGGACGGCGTGGTCGAGGAAATCGGCTTCCGGTCTACCCGGGTCCGGACGCTCACCGGGCACCTTGTCACCGTTCCCAACGAAAAGATGGCCGGCAACCGGATTGAAAACATCGGGTTGCGACCCCATATCCGGCGCTTGGCCAATATCACGATCACCTATGACACGCCGGTGGAAAAAGTGAAACGGGGGGTTGAAATCATTCGACAGATCCTAGAAAATCATGATGGGATTCACCCGGATTTTCCGCCAAGGGTCTTTTTTAATGAATTCAATGATGCCTCCTTGAACATCTTGATGCTCTACTGGTATCATCCCAATGACTACTGGGCGTATTGCGCATTTACCGAAAAGGTGAACATCCAGATCATGGAGGCATTTGAGGCGGAAGGAATTGAATTTGCTTTTCCCACAACCACCACCTACCTTGCTCAGGATGACCGGCGGCCCCTTCACGTGCGATTCTCTGAAATGGCAGACAGAGAACATTCTGAACACAGCGGGCCGGGCGCCTAATTTGCACTTAACATCCTTACACAGCTGGAGGCGTTTATGGATCAACCCGAAAATATGGACGGATTGATTTTCGCCTACATCCTTGACGGCCGTGGCGGCGGCCGGCAAGGGGCCTGCCAGCCACGGAGAATTTCTGGGAATGGCGGCCGAACGGATCGCCGACCGCCTGGGCGATGTGATTTCGGAGATGGACGATCAGGTCAATGAACTCGAAGATTCGGTGTTGACCGCCCAAAGCGCTGAGTTGCGTACTCAATTGGCCCAGGCCCGCCGCCAGAGCATCAGCCTGCGTCGCTACATCGCCCCGCAGCGCGACGTGCTCACCCGCCTGCTGCATGAGAAAATTGAATGGATCGACGACAAAACCCGGTTTCACATCCGGGAAATTGCGGAACGGACGGATCGATTCGTGGAAGATATCGATTCGGCCAGGGACCGGGCGGCCATCACACAAGAGGAGCTCAACAACCGGCTTTCCGAGCAGACCAACCGGGCCATGTATGTCCTGGCCATTGTTGCCGCCATCTTTTTGCCGCTGGGACTTTTGACGGGTCTTCTGGGCATTAACGTGGGCGGCATCCCCGGTGCGGACAACCCCTTCGCATTTATCATCGTGACCATTGCCCTGCTGGCCATCGCCGCAGGACTGGTCTGGCTTTTCAGGCGCATTCGGTGGCTTTGATCTTGCCTGGTAACCACGTCTCTGTTAGAATTGCATTAGCATTCATCATCGCAAAAGGAATGTTTTTACCGCTTATTTTAGGTGCTTTAACGATTTTAATATAAAGGCATAGGTACTTTGCAAAAACTGCACCAGACAATCGCCGCTCATGTTAATAAGTGGTGTGCGGCCGGTTATGAAACACCGGACTATCCAGCCATTTCAGAAATTCTGGATTTTCAGACAGATTCGGAAACCGGCGCCCGGCGTTTCCTGCGGCAGGCCCAGATTCAAGCACTGGAAACCTATTGGTATCTGCGGCTGAAGATAAACACCCCTCGCATCATTGACCTTTATGAAGCCCTGTACGCCAGCAAACGTGAACTCATCGACAGCCTGGGCATATCCAAAGCCGCTTTTGAGGCCGTTGATTTCGAGATTGCCGAGCTTTGGGCAAAAATCCGGCATGACGATGAATTTGTAAAAAATTTCAAGCTGGAGGCCCTTCGCGAAACCCTGACCCTTGACTACCCCAGCTATATACTGGCGCTGGCCATGGGCGCCGGCAAGACCCTTCTTATTGGCGCGATCATTGCCACGGAATTTGCCATGGCCATGGAATATCCGGACGGCCCGTTTGTCCAGAACGCCCTTGTTTTCGCGCCCGGCAAAACCATTATCGAGTCCCTCCGCCAACTGGCCCGGACGCCGTTTGACAAAATTCTGCCGCCCCGGCTTTACAAACCCTTTGCCGCCAATCTGAAACTGACGTTTACCCGGGACGGCGACCCCGACATTCCGGTCATTCCCGGCTCTGTATTCAATACGGTGGTGACCAATACCGAGAAAATCCGGATCAGAAAAGAAAGCATCCGAAAAGCCGATATCGGACAAATGATTATTCCCGGGGCCAAAGAAGACGAAGCCCGGGCGGAAACCGCCAACCGACGACTAACAAGAATAGCCAGCCTGCCGCACCTGGCAATTTTTTCCGATGAAGCCCACCATACCTACGGCCAAAACCTGGGCAGCAATCTCAAGCGGGTCCGCCAGACTGTGGATTATCTCAATGACAACAGCCCGAACCTCGTCTGCGTAGTCAACACCACGGGCACCCCGTATTTCAAGCGCCAGTCGCTCAAGGATGTGGTGTTTTGGTATGGCCTGTCCCAGGGCATTGAAGACGGCATCTTAAAACCTGTCTCCGGAAACATTTACGGCTATGATTTTGACCCCGGCCATACCCATGAATTTGTCAAAGAAGTGCTCACGGATTTCTTCGATAATTACGGCAGCGCCTGCCTGCCGGACGGTGCGCCGGCTAAACTGGCCATGTATTTTCCGCAGAATGACGACCTGAACCAGCTCCGGCCGGTGGTGGAGTCCACACTCATGCAAATGGGCCGCTCAACCGATATTGTTCTTAAAAATACCTCGGAATCCAGCAAGGCGGAGACCGATGCCTTCAACCGCTTAAATGAACCGGACGCCCCTCACCGGATTATCCTGCTGGTCAATAAAGGCACCGAAGGCTGGGACTGCCCGAGTCTTTTCTCCTGCGCCCTGGCCAGAAAGCTTAAAGCCTCCAACAATTTTGTTCTTCAGGCGGCCACGCGCTGCCTGCGACAGGTGCCGGGCAATAACCAGCCGGCCCGGATTTACCTGTCCATGGACAACCGGGCCATTCTGGACAAACAGCTCCAGGAAACCTATGGGGAGAGTATCTCCGATCTCGACAATACCGCCCGAGACACCCGGTCCGCTGTGCTTAAGCTGCGCAAATACAATCTTCCGCCCGTGGTGGTAACCCAATCCATCCGCACGGTGGTGCCGGCCGGAGACGGCCCAAGCGAGCCGCTTGAATTTGAAAGACCCGACAAAACCGGCGCCGCAAAAATGCGCCGCAGCATTTTTACAATCATGAGCCAGCAGGCAACCGACCGGGTGCTGGCCCAGACCGGCGATGATGCCTGGATCGACGCTGAAGATGAGGCCCTGGATATTTATACCGCTGCTGTGCGCTTTGCTGAAGCCTATCGCCTCCCGGTCTGGGAGCTCCATGACGAACTGACCCGAATTTACGGCAAAAATCAGGCCATTCCCCTGAATCATATAAACCACCTGGCCGAACAGATCGAAAATCAAACCCGGCGCTACAATATCCGGGAAGAAAAAGTCGAAGTCGCCCTGGCCCTGGTCAAACCCGAGGGATTCATGAAAACCGTGGCCTCTGACGGCACAGAAGTCTACACCGCGGAAATTCGCTATCCGGTCGACCGGGAAACCCTGCTATTGCACGCCCATGAAATAGAGAGTAACCCGGCGGATTTCGGGTTTCACTACACTCCCTATGATTTTGACTCCAACCCGGAAAAATCCTTTTTTGAACAGATGCTTCGGGCGCTCAACACCGCCCCCGCAGAGGTTGAAGACATCTATTTTACCGGCGCGCTGACAGATCCGGACAAGACCGATTTTTTTGTGGAATACAAGGATGAAAAGGGGAAATGGCGGAGGTACTCGCCGGATTTTATCATCCGCAAAAAAGGAAGTCCCGGCAAGTGCCTGATTGTTGAAATCAAGCGGGAGCATGACCGGGCGCACCCCGTGGACGGGCAAAACGGTAAAAAAGCCCTGGCGCTTCGAAAATGGGAGCAACTGAATCCCGAACATATCAAGTATGAAATGATTTTCACCGCCACCGACGGCGTGGCCGTCAATCAATTGGAAACCGCCAAAGCGTTTATCACCTCAGAGGACAACGGTACCTGAAATGACAAAAAGCAGTAATGTAAAAATAACACCGGCAAAAGGGCGTCCCATGCTTACCTGGGTGGGCAAGCGGCCGCTTTCCGCCCTGCCCGCGCTTCCGGCCCAGCACGTGGAAACCTTTGATCCGACCGGGGATCTTGACCGAAAAAAAGATCCCGGCCAATGGCGTGACTGGCCGGGCGATTATCCCAAAGGCGGCCTTCTGTTTCACGGGGACAACAAGGAGGTCCTGGCCCATCTCCTGGCAAACGGCTTCCGGGGAAAAGTCAACCTGATCTACATTGATCCGCCGTTTGACAGCGGGGCGGATTATGTACGGAAGGTCCAGCTCCGGGGCGCCAAAGGAATTGCCAAAATCGAAGGCGAAAACTATACCTTGGGCGAACAGATTCAGTATACGGATATCTGGGCCAATGATAATTATCTACAGTTTATGTATGAGAGGTTGCTGCTGCTGAAAGAATTGTTGGCAGAAA
>JAGYOX010000168.1 GCA_018399235.1 Desulfobacterales bacterium
AGGAATCAGATGCTCGGGCTGAATCAATTCTGGTTGGCCCACCTTTACAATATTTGCGGGCTCCAATAATCCCAGGTTTGTCAGACGCTGGCACGCCCGGGGGAGGGCAAAAAGCGAGATCATTCACGTGGATACGCTCAGCAGTCATCAACTTTTTGATAATGACGATATTATACATCGCTTGAACTATGCGAGGAATAACAAATGAAGGTTGTTTTCATATATCCGGACGCCGGCTCTCAGCTGGGCTTTAACTATGGGCTATCCCACATGAGCGCTGTTTTAAAGCAAGCCGGTCATACGGTCAGTGTCATTCAATTATGCGAAGCGCTGGAACCGCTTCCGGATGAAGCCGAACTGCAGACGCGTGTGGCATCCCTTGCGCCGGATGTGATCGGCTTCTCCGTAGTCACCAACCAGTGGGTGTATGCGGAAAAAATTGCCGGCTGGCTGCGTAAAATTACCGATGCCCCCATTGTTTGCGGCGGTATCCATGCCACCGTGGCGCCGGAACAGGTACTGGCATCCGGCATGTTTGATTATGTCTTTACCGGTGAATGTGAAGACGCGTTCCTGGAGTTTGTGGAGGTGCTGGCAAACGGGGGGGATACGTCCCGGATTCGCAATTTGGGATATCTGAAAGACGGGGAGATGGTGCTTAATCCGGTTCGGCCGTTTCCCGACTTGAAGGCGATGCCCAGGAAAGATTACGAGGCCTTTGACTTTCAGAAAATCATAGACGCCAAAAACGGCTGGGTAGGCCTGATGGCCTCCCGGGGCTGTCCCTTCAAGTGCACATACTGCTTTAACCATGTGCTGGTTAAAAAATACCGCGCCGAGTTAAACTGCAGCTTCCGCGAGTTGAATTATATCAGGCATTTTTCGGTAGCGGACCTGATTGCCGAAATCCAGTATTTGCTGGATACCTATACCAACATTAAAATGTTTATTTTTGACGATGACCTGTTTACCTATGATTCGGAGTACCTGCAGGAGTTCTGCGATGCCTATAAAAAAACCTGTGACATCCCTTTTGTGGTCAATGGCCATGTGCGGTTTTTTGATCGCACACGGGCCCGGGCCCTGGCTGATGCCGGATGCCGGATTGTCAAATTCGGTTTGGAAAGCGGCAGCCCACGGGTCCGTAAAACCATTATGCGCCGTCATATGAGCAATGAAGATATCAAACAGGCCATTGAATACGCCAAGGCCGAGGGCATGCATACCTCCTGTTTTGTTATGTTGGGATTGCCGGGAGAAACCATCGAAGACGTGCAGGCGACTATCGATCTGGTGGCCGAGGCCAAACCCGGCCGGTTTCGCTGGACGTTTTTCTATCCCTATCCCGGCACTGAGGCCTATCGCATCAGCGAAGAGGGCGGTTATATAGACTATGACAAGAAAGAGACGCTTTCCAACTTTACAGACACTTCCTGTCTTGACTTCGGCCCGGAGCAGAACCTATTTTTAACCAAAGTCGGAAGGATCATGCCCTGGTTCGTAAATGCCAAGGCCGGATTTGAGGGCTCAGAGACTTACAGGCAAAAGGTGGAGGATCTCTTGGCAATGGATGAGCCGTCCTGGCAGCAGGCAGCGGACGGGCTCCTGGACGCGGACAAGACGCTTTCCGAGGCGATGATTCAGGAGGGGAAACGGCATTATGCCGTTAAGTATAACCCATTCATGGGCGTTATCTCCGACTATTTTTTGTCGGAGGAGTGAAACTCAGTGGCCCATCATATCGGAAAAGTAGCTGATGGTATGCTCCAGCCCTTCCTCTAAACAGATAGTGGACTGCCATTCAAGCAGCTGCTTCGCCTTTGTCGTATCCGGCCGCCGCCGCACCGGGTCATTTTCGGGCAGCGGCTTGAACGCAATTTTCGAATCAGAGCCTGCCATCTCAATAATTTTTTTGGCCAGATCGAGAATCCTTGTTTCCTGGGGGTTGCCGAGATTTATTGGGCCGGTCAGACCATGATCGCTATTCATCATGCGGATCATGCCTTCGATCATATCGTCCACATAGCAGAACGATCGGGTTTGGGTGCCATCGCCGTATATCGTAATATCCGTATTGTTTAACGCCTGGAGGACGAAGTTGCTGACCACCCGGCCGTCGTCGGGATGCATCCGGGGTCCATAGGTATTGAATATTCGGACGATTTTGATGTCGACCCGATGCTGGCGGTAATAGTCGAAAAAAAGGGTTTCCGCACACCTTTTGCCTTCATCATAGCATGAGCGCGGGCCGATGCAGTTTGTATTGCCCCAATATTCCTCGGGCTGGGGATGAACTGAGGGATTGCCGTAAATTTCGCTGGTGGAGGCCTGCAGGATTTTTGCATTGACCCGTTTCGCCAGTCCCAGCATGTTGATGGCTCCATGCACGATGGTTTTTACCGTCTGGACCGGGTCCCGCTGATAGTGTATCGGCGAGGCCGGACAGGCCAAGTTATAGATTTCGTCGACTTCCACGTAAAGCGGAAAAGTGATATCGTGACGCAGCAACTCAAAGTAGGGGTCGTTGACCAGATGGGCGATATTGGCTTTGCGGCTGGTATAAAAGTTATCCGCACAGATGATCTCATGGCCGTCGTTTAACAGGCGTTCGCAGAGATGGGAGCCGATGAAACCCGCACCGCCGGTAACCAGAATGCGTTTTTTGCTGAATCTGCCGATTGACATGATAATGTAGTCTCCTATATCAAACTTTTTGTAAGGATTATTTTCGGCGATCCTTTCGGGTGCCGAGCGGATAGCCTTTTAATACCCATAAAAACCGCCTTTTATTTAGGTTTTCCAGTTTTCGCCGCCGGGTTATGTCCATGGATTCGGGTTTCTTTAGGCGCCACATTTTATAAACCCCTGAAATATCAATATCTTTTAATAGCTTATGAAATAACCGGGGTATCCTGTCCAGGTTCAGGCTTGATTGAAAGTCCAGAAGCGCCGGTTCCCTGTTGTCAACAACCAGTATATTCCGGCGGTTACGGATATCCAGGTGGACCATACGTCGTTCATGCATTTGCTTAACCAGATACTCGAGTTTGAAAAAAAAGGCTTCGTCAAGCATATCCGGATCCGTTTCCCCCAGTGTCTGGCCTGGTATAAATTTGTAACACAGCGTATAGCGGTCCAGGAGAAACGGGAATTCCGGAATTCCCCGGATTCCTTGTAGCCTGGCCAGGGCATGGTATTCGCGCATGATCAGGAACCGCCCCCAGGTTTTGTAGACAATAGGCTGGCAGACTGAGAAATCTTTTATTACCCAGGTATTGTTGTTCTGCTCATGGATATATAGATCAGCATTGCCCCATCGTCCTTTGATCAGGACGGAAACAGGGGCGGATTTCAATGCTTCGCGCGTAAACGGTTTTTTCATGGATTTAAGAGTAACTAATCATTCAGAGTTCACGGTTCACAGTTCATAGTTCAAGGTTAAAGTCGCTTAGTCGTTTAAAAAAATTGTACAATCTATGTAATTGAATTAACTGGATTCCGGCTTTCGCCGGAATGACATAAAATTGGTTTTGTAACTTCTAAGTAACTTAAAAAAATATATTATTATTCCAGAAGGTTAACTTTCTGTCATTCCGAAGAGCGGAAGCGACGAGGAATCTTGTTTGTTAAAGATTTCTCGCTGCCGCTCGAAATGACAAAATTGGATGAATCGTCTCAGTGCCTTCAAGCATACAGTAAAAGTTACTTTTAAGTTCGGTCCCGGGCCTCGGCCCGGGGGGAATAATGGCAAGCCGGTCAAACAGATCAATCGTTTGTCGTATCGTATCATTCACATTAAAATTATTCTCTATTCTTTTTTTTGCGTTCTCGCCGAGTTTTTTGCAAGCATCGGGGTTATTGAATAGAAATAGTATGGCATCAGCCAGTTTTTTGGGGTCCCCGGGGGAGACAATTAGCCCGTTTTCATGGTCTGATACAATCTCCGGCATTCCCCCGACGTTTGAAACAATTGGAGGGATTTTTTGCGCCATTGCTTCAAGCAGTGCCTGAGGCAAGCCTTCGCGAGCGACAGAGGGCATAACAAAAGCGTTGAAGTGCTTCATAAGCAGGGCGCCATTTTTTTTAAACCCGGCAAAATAGACCCGGTTTGTTATAATTTGATTCGTCAGCATGCGCTTTATTTTGGGATCCCTGATATCTCCGATAATAACAAAATGAATATTTTTAGATTCGGGGATATACTGGATCGCTTTAATCAGAACATCAACGCCTTTTACGGGCCTGACATTGCCCACAAACCCGACGACAAATGATTTTTCCGGAATCCGGAATGCCGATAATGCATACGAATCCGTTGGGTTTTGATACCAGGAGATATCATGGCCCTTATAAATCGTCACAAGCCTCGAGGATGGGATATGTTTTGATTCCAAATATTGTTTAACCGCATTTGACACGCAGATAATTTTATCAACCCCGGGATTTTGATAGGTAATATATGATTCGGGGTTTAAAAGTCCTATATGTCCGATTGTCCCTCGATAACCCACGATGTTAATTGCCATGCCCATGGAGGCAAACAGCGATACGGACAATGAATGATTCCTGAGGGCATAGATAATGCTGTAGTTTTTTATGGTTAATCTGTTGCGAATAAACTTTATCGCTTTAAGGTCAAGCCGGTGTCTTATCTCATGTTGATATACGGTTATCCCGGCTTTTCTGAGTTCTTCCTGACGGTCATAGGCTGGATTACAGATAATTTCAGTATTTATGTGGGACTTGAAAAGGCCGATTAAAAGCGCATGTTCAGACCGGTCTAAAAAGTCAGTGACTACAAGAACGCTATATTTGGGTTCGGCGTTTTCCATGGAGAAAATGGACTTTTCATGAATCCATTAAGTGCCATCTGTTTGCTGGTTTTCAATATTTTTAAAGACCTGTATGTTGTAATAGGCGGCGTTCGACAAATCGCCGTATGAGTCCAGATGGCTGTGCATGGCTGTGATAAGATCCGTGACGTTTTCTTTTGGCATATAGCCTAAAAACATTTTCGCCTTATTAAAGCTAACCTTGTAATTCCTGAAGTCCTGTTTGTTCAGAATTTCGATTTGTATTTTACTGCCGGTTAATCTTGACATATCATCACGGACATTGTCGCCAACCTGGCCAACCGTATAGTTATCGGAGGCTACATTAAAGATGCCGCCGACGGAATAGTTGGCCTGGACCGCCCTCAGATATGCCCGTACGGCATCATTGATGGAAAGGATGGGGCGCCAGATGGACGGGTTGTTCACGGTTATTTTGCCCTGATCCAAAGCCGCCTTAAACATCGTATTAACAATCAGGTCAAACCGCATTCTCGGACTATGCCCGCAAACCGTCCCCTGCCTAAGGCTGATGACGGAAAAATTCTCGTCCGCCATTTGCAGGGCGCCGAACTCCCCCTGCAGCTTTGAAATGCCATACGGATAAGAACTTATTGCCGGGGATTCCTCGTCATACAGCTTATCAATGGTGTAGCCGTAAACGGAGCATGATGACGCGTAAATAAACCGTTTGACCCCTGCAAATTTGGCGATGTAAGCCAGATAGGACGGCAGGGCCCCGTTGTAGACAAAATTTTTAGAAGGGGAATACTCCGCCATCGGGTCATTTGAAAGGCCGGCCAGGAAAATCACCTGGTCAAAGCCCTCAAAATCCTCCTTTTCGCAGCTGAACAGGTCTTTTTCGATTATTTTGACCCCCTCCGGCAGATAATTGCCGAACCAGAGCAGGTCAATCACCACGACGTCATATCCATGTTCCAGCAATTCAGGCACAAGCGCTGAACCAATGTAGCCGGCACCTCCTGCAACCAGAATTTTCAATATTACTCCTCCTTTTGCTGCGTTTTAATTT
>JAGYOX010000169.1 GCA_018399235.1 Desulfobacterales bacterium
CCGGGAGAAGGGCATATACCCCTCCGTATGGGCACTGGGGCGGAGAGTCTGCGTATCCCTCCTCGACAAGCTGGGCCAGGCTCTCCAGCGGCAAAGAATGCTCATGGGAGTAAAGCATGATTGCCTTCTCGATAACACCCCGCTCTGCCAGACAGGCAGCGGCATGGGCCCTTTCCACGTAGGAATGAATGTACGGAACCGCTATGGAGGCAAGCACCCCCATGATCGCCAGGACGATCATTACTTCCAGGAGGGTAAATCCCTGTGCTTCAAATCGTATTCTCATGGCTTTAGCTTCGGACATGGAACGTTATTGCTGACAGTAATTTCACTGAAGCCGTGCTTTTCCGGATTAGGGCAGCGGGCTATGATAGTATCGCCGGCATATTGGATTACATAGGGTTTCCCGCTGAGGGGACAAACAAGGCCCTCAGGGATTTCTTCATTATCCTGTATCAGTCTTGCCACAAGCCATAGATTGGCGATGCAGCGATCTGTTTCAGCGTCTGTTTCATTGGTGCCCTGCCGAATCGGCGGGTCGGTTTTGAGGGCAGCCGTTAACCGAGGCACCTGGAAGGCTATGATCACCAGGCAAACGAGCAGGATGATCCACTGCAACGCTCTTTTTACCCCCGATTTCAAGTGCTTCCCTTGCATGGATAGTTGATCGGCGGATTCCGGAATATTTTCTTCCGCCCGTTCGATCATGCATTGCGCACAGTATTCCTGTCCGGACTCGACAGGCCTTCCACATTGCCGACAGCGTCCTTCAGGTGGTTTCTCCGTGTTCATTATCATCTTCTCCCTTTCAGCACTTTCTTAATGCGTAAACTTAAAAGTTCTTTATTGATTGGCTTTTTCAAATAGTCTGTTGCCCCAAGCCTCAGGCCTTTTGCCTCGTCTTCCGCATCGGTTCGAGAAGTTAAAAAAATGATGGGCTCATTAATGCCCTTCTGGTTGACCATCTCAAGTAATTTGAAACCATCAAGATTGGGCATGTTGATATCGGCAATAATGAGGTCGAATCGTTTCTTCCCTAAATACAGCAAAGCTTCTATGCCGTCAGCGCAGGCGGTTACTGCGTAGCCGTCAATTTCCAGAAAGCGTTTCAAAAGGTTTCGAGTATCTTTGTCATCTTCAACCAGGAGGATAGCGGCCGAAACTATCGCCTGGTCGTCGCTTGAAATGGGGCTCGAGTCTTTATCATTCACTTGTTGCTTTTTTGGGCCGGCTTCTTCTTCAGCAAGCACTTTTTCAAAAACATCTTGAGGGGTAAATACAAGATTTCTAGCTTTGCTGATGGCATGGGTGCTTATCAGGTAGTCTCCCCGCTTTTTTAAAAAACTACGAATTTCTGAAATAGGCGCGTCTGAGCGAACCATCTCAGCAACCTCGGCGTCGAACTGCAGCACCTCATAAACCCCTTCCCTTCCCAAATACCCGGTATCCCGGCACTTGTGACAACCTGCGGGATGGGCCACGACAGAAGGAATATCATTTGTAAAGGGAGCAAACATCTCCACCTCCTTCGGCGTGATCGGAACGGTCTCTTTGCAATATGGGCAAAGCCGTTTTATCAGCTTCTGCGCCACCACGACAATGATGGTGTCGGCCATTGTTCCTCTGTCGATCCCCAGCCGCTGCAAACGAAAAACCGCGGTGGTGGCGTTTGATGTATGCAAAGATGTAATAGTCAGATGACCCGTACTGGCAAAGTCAACGGCCATCTTTGCGGAAAAACCGTCCCGAATCTCGCCCATGAACAGAATATCCGGATCCTGCCTGACCGATGTCTTGAGAAGTGCCTCAAAGGTAACGCCGGACCTCTCATTCACCTGCTGCTGGTTTACAAAGGGGATCCGATATTCAACCGGGTCTTCCACAGAAATAATACTGCGCTTTTTGTGATCCATGCTGTGGAGAAGGCTGTAAATAGTTGTCGTCTTGCCGGAGCCTGTGGCACCCACGACGAGTATCATGCCGTTGGAATGGCCGGCGGCCCTGAGCATGATATCGCTTTGCTTGTTCGACATACCGAGTTCTTCCATCCTCTTCGGGGTGGCGTATGGCTCAAGGAGCCGCATAACAAGGCTTTCACCGTTCGGAGTGGATGTGGTGGACAGCCTGATATTGAACACCCTGTCGCCCAGGGTCGTAGCAAATCCGCCGTCTTGCGGCTTTCTTTTTTCCGCGATATCCATCCCTCCCTGCACCTTCAGGCTGGATATCACTCTTGATCCTGTCTTTTTTTGAAGTGTAAAGGCATGCCGAAGATCGCCGTCGATACGGAACCTGACCTCCGTCTTCCTTTCCTTCGGTTCAATGTGGATGTCGCTGGCCCTCTCAGTCACGGCCGAATCAAATATAGTTTCGGTTATTTGGACAACCGGCTGTTCTCTGTTTTTTCCCCGCGAGATTTTTGACCTTGCTGCTGCGGTTAATTTCGGGGCAATAGAAGCCAGCGGTGGTTGATGCACCGGCATATCGGAAAAATAGAAATTAATCCTGCCGGGTCCGGCTATACCAATGGAGGCAGAATGGTCGGAACCGACGAATTTCACCAGGGTATCCATAAGGTTTAGGTCAAAGGGGTTGCTGACTACGAAGCCGTTTCCGCCGGAGACGCCCTTTATCGGCAGTATATAATTGGCCTTGCAGAAGGCCGTGGGCAAGGCCCCAAGCCGGATGGCCTCGGGAGTTATACGGGTAAGATAAGGCAGCTCAATAAAGCGGGACATAAGCCGGCTCAGGGTGTTTTCTTCGATCCCCAGCTTAGCTGATGCCGAATAGATATCGGCCGGTGCCGCCTTAGAAAACAAAAATTTCTTTTCAGCATCAAAGCCCAGTTGAGCGGCTACATACTCCTTGAATTCAATAAAATTCGCCGATTGCACCCTTTGATGCCATGATTTTCCGTCTGTCCGCAGGTTTTCCCAGCATGTATTCGTCGTCAGATGAGTTTTGACTGTTTCTATCAGCGTGCTTTTCTTAATCGGCTTGACCAGATAGCCGGCGGCGCCGACTGCAAAGGCCCGGGCCTCGTCTTGATCCGCTCCCCTGGCGGTGAGAAAGACCACCGGGATATAGGCGGTCTTTTCATTTGCCTGCAAGCTGGCGCATACCTCATATCCGTTCATATCCGACATATTAATATCGAGCAGAATGAGATCGGGCCTGGAGTCTTCAATGGCCAGCAATCCTTCCGGCCCGCTTTCCGCGGTGATCAGATGATATCGCCCCGACAAAAGGCGTTTTACCAGCCTCAACTGGTCCCTGTCGTCGTCGATATAGAGGACCGTGGTGTTGCTGGGTTCGACATCAGTCATACCTGACCTCTACGCGATCCAGATAGCCGCCCAGGGCTCGGAGTTGTTTGCCAATGCCTGCCGTGTTTTTTTCTTTGGCATACTGTTCAATATGCATGCCCAGGCGGGTAATATCGTCAAATCCGTATCCCTTTCCAGAACCTTTCATGTCGTGCCCCAAGCGGGCTATGGCATCGAAATCGCCTGATACAAGCAGGTTTTTGATTGTGGCAATATCCTGACGGCGATTGTCAAGAAAGCCTGGAATCAAATCTTCAAGGTCTCTGTCCGCTCGTATGATGATCCGTGTATCATGCCCAGATTTCATAGAAAAAACTCCTTTCTGCAACAGATTCGCAACTGGCACCACATGCATGTCAGGTATTACCTGTATATTTCTCTATGGCCCGTAAAAGGTTTTCCTTTTTAATCGGTTTCGAGAGGTGATCCGTGCATCCGGCTGCCAAACTCTTCTCAAAATCGTCCGCCAATGCATAAGCAGTCAGGGCGAGTATCGGTGTTTCTGTTCTTTGGTTTTCCTTTTCCCAATGCCTGATCTCCCTGGTGGCAGTATAGCCGTCCATAACGGGCATTTGTACATCCATGAGGACGATATCAAAGTTGCCTGTTTTAAATTTTTCCACCGCAATAGCCCCGTTTTCCACCGTTTCAACACGGCAAGCCGTCTTTTTCAGGTACGCCTGGATGAGAAGGCGATTGTCTATGGAATCCTCAACAAGTAAAATATTGAGGGCGCGAGCAAGAATTGATTTCTCCATCTTAACAGTAGGGTTTTTTTCTGGCGGCGAGGCGGTTTTGCCGCCCAAAATGAAGGTAATGGCCTCCAGGAGGTCTTTCTTATTGACAGGCTTGATAAGATAAGAAGTAATCTCAAGATCTCTGCATTTTTTTAAGTCTCCGTCCCTGTTCTCCGAGGTAAGCATAATGATTTTCACGGCCCGGACATCATCCTGTTCTTCGTGGATACGCCGCACCAATTCGAAGCCGTCCATGCCCGGCATACGGCAATCAATAATCGCCAGCCGGAACGGATTGCCGCTGTCAGCAGCATGTTTTAACTCAAACAGTCCGCGTATGGCACTTTCCACTTCTGTTACCAGGGCGCCGTATTCGGCAAGGATTCTGTTCAGGATCAGGCGATTGGTGGCATTGTCATCTACAACCAGAACCCTGGTTCTGTTCAAGTCAAGCGGCGGCATCTCCTCAAATGGTTTTTCCGGCTTAGCTGTAACAGTAAACGGAACCGTAAAGGTAAACGTGCTGCCTTTTCCGAGAATACTTTCAGCCCATATGTCTCCGCCCATAAGCCCTGCCAGTTTTTTGGAAATTGACAACCCAAGCCCGGTACCGCCGGAACTTCGGCTTAAGGATGAATCCACCTGGTTAAAGACCTCAAATATTCCATCAATCTGTTCCGAAGGGATACCGATACCTGTATCTATTACTGAGAAAACCAGATGTGCGGCCTTGCTGTCCGATTGGGTATCATTTGGGCATGAAGACAGGCTGCGTCTGCCTTCCTCCTGTGCTTTGATCCGGACGAACACCTCGCCTTTTTCTGTAAATTTGATCGCATTTTCGACGAGATTGCCTATCACCTGGCGCAGGCGGCCCGGATCACCTCTCAAATGAACAGGGGTTGCGGGCTCGATGTCATACATCAGTTCAATCCCTTTTTCCTGGGCACGCAAGCTCAAAGCGCCAGCAAGATTTTTCAAAAGGTTCTGCAAATCAAAATCAATATCTTCCAGTTCCAGCCTGCCGGCCTCGATTTTGGAGAAATCAAGGATGTCGCTGATCAGGCCCAGAAGCACCTCGCCATTGGAGTGCACGCTCTCGGCATAACGTCGCTGCTCAACATCCAGTTCCGTATCCAGCAAAAGGCCCGCCATGCCGATTACCGCATTCATAGGGGTACGGATTTCATGGCTCATGTTAGCCAAAAACCGGCTTTTAGCATGATTGGCCTTCTCGGCCTCTACCGTCATATTGTTGGCGCGGGAGATCGCATCTTCAAGTTTTTGGTTGGTTTCGCGGAGGGTTTCCTCTGCTTGCTTGCGCTCGGTGATGTCCCTGCTCATCTGGATACAGGAGACGATCCTGCCGGTGTTATCCTTGATAGGCACGGCATAGCCATCCCACCAGGTCTCTCTTTCCATGCCCTTTGAGGAACTGTGATGCATCACGGCATGCTCGATGTCACCGGATTCAAGCGCGGTTACGGTAGGGCAGCCGGGGCAGGGGGTATCTCTGTCCTGGAATACCTGGTAGCACCGTTTCCCTATGATATC
>JAGYOX010000017.1 GCA_018399235.1 Desulfobacterales bacterium
CTTTTCCATCCACGTGGGGGAATCAGAGGAGGAATACCGGTTTATTACTGCCGGAAAAGGGGAATGGGCTGATTTTTTAACAGACATGCAAATTGATTTTAAAGAATGGCCGTTGCCCGCTTACTCGCCGGTTACCTATCTCGACGGGCTCGGACTGCTTGACAAAAACACCCTGGCCGTCCATTTATTGGCTTCCGATGAGAAAGATCTTAAATGCCTGGCGAAAACCGGGGTGAAGGTATGCGTCTGCCCACGAAGCAACCTGTTTATTCATAACCGACTGCCGGATATCGCTGCGCTTTTAGACGTCGGCATAAAGCCCTGTCTTGCCACGGACAGCCTGGCCAGCAACGATTCGCTCAATATGTTTGATGAAATGAAATTTACTGCACGTCACTACCGGGAAATATCACCCCATGAAATTCTTGCCATGGCGACAATCCATGGCGCCGCTGCGCTCGGCATGAAAAAATACTCGGGTACGCTAAAACCCGACTGCCAGGCACATTTAATTTATGTGCCGGTGTCTGCCGGCAGTGCGAATGATCTTCTTGAGAGAATAGTTCATGGTGATTTTAACGAAATAGAAACTGAGAGAGAGAAAAATGTACCAAACCCCATATTTTCCTGAAATAACGTCTCAGGCGAATATTGGCCGGATCAGTTATTTTAATGTAGCGCCGGTTTATTTCGGCATGGAGAATTTATCCGGATTTCCTGAAATCAAAGTGCAAAGCCGGCCGCCGGCCGTTCTGAATCAAATGATGAAAGAGGGGCAGCTTGACATCAGTCCGGTTTCTGCGACTGCATATGCGAGAAATGCCGATCAATGGATGATTCTCCCTGATCTTTCAATTTCCTGCATTGGCAGAGTCATGAGCGTTCTTCTGGTGAGTCGGGAGCCGTTTGAACGGCTTGATAAAAAGAGGGTGTTTCTGACCTCGGATTCTGTTGCAGCGGCTGACCTTCTCAGGTTATTATTTGCCTGTAGCCATATTAAGCCGGTGTTTTGCACCGCCTCTATCAAACATCCGGACGATTTAAACGGCGATGCAGATGCCGGACTTGTTATCGGCGATGCGGCGCTGGCTGTTAGCTGGCGCAAATATTACTGCCATGTATATGATCTTGGAGATATGTGGTATCAGCTGACCGGGCTGCCGTTTGTTTTTGCCGTATGGGCGGTGAGGCGCTGTTTTGCTGACGAGCACCCGGAGCTGGTAGAGCGGGTGACGAATGCATTCCAGTTATCCAAAAAAAGCGGACTGGCGCATATCGTAACAATAGCCGGAAGAGCTGCCCAAGGGCTTGGAATGGATTTTAAAACCGCAATGGCTTATTTTTTAAGCCTCGATTATGGGTTAGGGGATTTAGAATACAAAGGGCTTAAAACCTTTTTTAACATGCTCTGCCAATATGGCCGGCTGGATAAGCCGGTTACGCCGAGATTTTTCATAAAGTATTCTTGCCCAAAAATCCAAGCTTTCAAGACTGAATAAAATTCGCCATATCATCTCAAGCGGCAAACAGCGGCAGCCGGCTTTCAGGCAAAATTCCTTTTTCCCGGGCCCTTGCAAAAAGCGCTTTAACGGCGGCCGCGCCTTCGTCGCCCAAATCCGTTGAAAACGGATTGACATATAGTTCAATGTGACGGCGAATAACGGCATCTGAGAGCTCCCGGGCATGCTTCCGGATATATGGCATGGCCTCCTCTATATGCCGGTCGGCAAAATCGATGCTTTCCCGTATAAGTTTCTCTACCTGTAAAGCCATGCGCTGCCCCAGCTCCCTGCGGATGGCAATACAACCCAATGGGATCGGCAGGCCTGTTATTTCTTCCCACCATTCTCCGAGATCAATGAGCTTAACGAGCCCCTGCTCATGGTAGGTGAAACGTCCCTCATGAATAATGACGCCGGCATCAAAAACGCCCCTGGATACCGCAGGCATAATCTCATCAAAAACCATGGGCTGTACCCTTGGTAGTTCCGGCAGAAACAGGGACAATAAGAGATGCGCGGTGGTCCATAAGCCGGGCACGGCAACGGATTTTTCTGCCAGATTAGAGATATCAACACCAGGGCGTGCAACAATAAGTGGGCCGCATCCCCGGCCTACGGCCCCTCCGGATCGCAAGATACCATATGATTCAGTTAAATGACCGGCGGCTGCAAAAGAAAGCTTGGTAATGTCATACTTGCCTTTCCTGGCAGCTTGGTTAAGCTGTTCCACATCCATCAAATCAATGGCGAAGTTAAACTCCTTGGTATTGATCCGCTGGCAGGCCAAGCCATAGAATATATAGGTATCATTCGGACAGGTCGAATAGGCAAGCTCTAAGATTTGTTTCATTATCAACTGAAGTATATATTAAATGAATGCTTTATGGTTTAAAATAATTGCATTGATTGCTTTGAAAAGATTATTGCTCGCACGTGTTGTATCCCACTTTTCTTTGTCCTGTTCTCCCACCATGTTCGATACAGAACGGATTTCAAGAAAGGGAATTTCATAAAGAAACGCTACCTGGACGGCGGCGGCACCCTCCATCTGTTCCATGCAGGGATGATAAAGATCATAGAGGAAAGCGACTGTCTTCCCGGTCGCGGTTATCGTGGAAACCGTTAAAAAAGGGCCTTTTGTCACACGAAGCGGCTGCCCTTTAAATGCCCCCTGGACAATCGAAAACGCTTTTTCTGTCAATTGTTCATTCATGGAGGACCTGTTTTTATAGTCACCCTTATCAGTTGAAAACAGATTAAACGGCAGTTCCTCCAACCCTGGGGAGCCATTGGCCGCTTCAACGCCCAGATGAGCGTTAATCTCTTCGGTAGCGACGGCAATATCTCCAAGCCCTAAACCCGAGCCCGGAAATGCGCCGCCCCATCCGGTCTGAATAACCAGTTTCGGGGTGAGCTGCTCAATCGCAGCGGTTAAGCCCTGAGCCGTATTTACAAGTCCAGGACCGGTTATCAAAAGGCCGACCGGTACCTCACCCAGTAACCCGGTTAAAAACTTCTTTCGGGCAGCTATCGATATCTTTTTGGGCTTTATATTCTCTATCAGTTCGCTGACTTCCGCTTCCACTGCGGCAAGAATTAAAATAGGGGAATTCAGTGTCGTCGCCTGTTTTTTCTGATCACCGCCAACCCCCTGAACCAGAGTGTCAATAATTCCGTTAATCCATTGATCCGCGTCTTCTAATTTTACCCCATACAACCCTAAACCGCCATCCAGATGCCGCACAATATTCGCCTGAAGGAACCGATCCATAACCGCATCCAGTATAAATGCAGATTTCTGAATATCTATATCTTTCCTCAATTCCCCGTTTGTCTTTGCATCTTCGAGTAGGCTGGTGAGATATTCCAGGCTGTATTGGCGCAGGGACGCGAGAATTTCATCCCGAAAAGGCGCCCGGGATTCAAAAAAAACGCGCAGATAGAGCCGGTATATCAGCGGATGCTCATTGATAAAATGGACACCGGCATTTAGGGTCTTTTTTAAACGGGTGGCGAGGTCCTCACTTTTTGACTGGTCTCTGACCCCCTTGAGATAGGTTTTTACCATTTCGACGGATCGTTGAAAGACAAACCAGAAAAGCCCCTGCTTATCACCAAAATATTGAAAAATTGAGCCTTTGGCGATATTCAGGCGTTTGACAATGGTGTTGATGCTGGCGCCGGCATAGCCCCGAGAGCTGAACTCCTCGGTGGCCACTTGGGCGATCCTCGCCTGCTTGTCTTTATCAAGGTTTTGAAATGTACTTCTTGGTTTTTTCATGATAATTCTTGAATAATAACGGATATATTGTTAATTATCCAGTAAATTATCAATTTTAAATATTGAAAGGGCAGACGATTGGCAAAAAAAGCCTTAATCACAGGGATCACCGGCCAGGATGGGGCTTACCTGGCTGAATTCTTACTAAACAAAGACTATTCAGAAGTGCATGGCATCAAACGTCGGGCCTCCCTGTTTAACACCCAGCGGGTGGATCACCTCTACCAGGATCCCCATGAGCAGAACCTTCGATTTATCATGCACTACGGGGATTTGACAGATGGGTCCAATCTGATCCGGATCGTTCAGGATGTGCAGCCGGATGAGATTTATAACCTGGCTGCCCAGAGCCATGTACAGGTTTCGTTTACTTCACCGGAATATACTGGCAATGCGGATGGCCTTGGAACCCTGCGTTTATTGGAAGCCATCAGGATGCTTGGGCTTGAAAAAAAGACCCGGTTTTATCAAGCATCCACCTCCGAGCTCTACGGGAAAGTCCGGGAAACCCCGCAAACCGAGAATACTCCGTTTTACCCGCGTTCTCCCTACGGCTGCGCCAAGCTTTACTCCTTCTGGTGTACGGTGAATTACCGGGAGGCCTATGACATCTTCGCATGCAACGGCATCCTCTTTAACCATGAGTCTCCGATCCGCGGCGAAACATTTGTCACGCGAAAAATTACCCGGGCGGCGGCCCGTATGGCTTTGGGGCTGGAAACGCACCTTTACCTGGGCAATTTAAATGCAAAGAGGGACTGGGGCCACGCCTTGGATTATGTCCGCGCCCAATGGCTGATTCTGCAGCAGGATGTACCCGAAGATTTTGTCATTGCAACCGGCGAGCAGCATTCGGTCCGCGAGTTCTGTGAAAAATCTTTTAAAAACATCGGCATCAAGCTGCGGTGGGAAGGCAAGGGGGTTGACGAAAAAGGCATTATTGAGGATATCTCGCCATCTTCTTTTGTAAGCGAACTCCCCATTAACCACGGGATGGACCGCCTAAAGCCCGGTCAAACCGTGGTTTCGGTGGACCCCCGGTATTTCAGGCCCACCGAGGTTGAGGCTCTTTTGGGCGATCCGTCCAAAGCCAAGGAAAAACTCGGCTGGCAGCCCGAGATCTCCTTTGATGAAATGATTACGGAAATGGTCAAACACGATCTCATGGAAGCCGCCAGGGAGTCAATATGCCAGCGCAATGGCTTTCCGATTCCCGCTAGCTGTGAAGCCCTGATGTAATATCTTAGGTAAATGTCATATGGAACAAAACGCGAAAATATATGTCGCCGGCCATACCGGTTTGGCCGGTTCCGCATTGGTACGTAGACTGAGCGCCCTTGGCTATAGCAATATTATCACCCGGAAACATGACGAGCTTGACCTGACCCGCCAGAAGGCGGTGGAATCCTTTTTTTCATCAGAGCAGCCCGAATACGTTATTCTTGCCGCGGCCAGGGTCGGCGGCATCGTTGCCAACAACACCTATCCGGCGGAATTTATAAGGGACAATCTGGCCATACAAACCAATATCATCCACTCGGCCTGGATAAGTAATGTCAGACGGTTAATCTTTCTGGGCTCATCCTGCATATATCCCCGCGACTGCCCTCAGCCCATGCGGGAATCGCATCTTTTGACCGGTCCCTTGGAGCCCACCAATGAGCCCTATGCGATTGCTAAAATCGCCGGCATCAAAATGTGCCAGTCATACAACCGCCAGTATAACACACGTTTTTTCGCCCTTATGCCGACCAATCTTTATGGCCCCAATGATAATTTTGATCTGGAGACCAGCCATGTCCTGCCGGCGCTGATCCGCAAATTTCATGAAGCCGAACAAAACGATGCCGCTTCTGTCAATGTATGGGGCACCGGCAAACCGCGCAGGGAATTTCTTCATGTGGACGATTTTGCCGATGCCTGTATCCACATATTCAGGTTAGACGATGATACGTTCCAATCCCTGATTGCTAAAAACGAAACGCCGCTTATCAACATCGGGTGTGGAACTGATACGACGATCGGCTCGCTTGCTGAAATGATAAAAGAGATTACGGGGTTTAGCGGAGAAATCAAATTTGACACCAGCCGGCCGGACGGCACGCCGCAAAAACTTCTCGATGTATCCCGTCTGAATGGGTTGGGATGGAAGGACTCCATCCCTTTGAAAAAAGGCATTGAGCAGACTTATCAGTGGTGCCTCGACAACTCCGTGTTCTAGATGCTTCTTGCTATTCCTCCGCTGCCTTAGCGGCGTCGATAATCTTTTGCTGTAATTGGGCTGGCACCTCATCGTAATGTGAAAACTTCATGGTAAAAATCCCGCGTCCGCCTGTCATGGAGCGTAGATCCGGTGCATATGTCAGCACTTCGGCCATGGGCACATTCGCCCGGACGACCTGGTTTTTGCCTTTTCCTTCCATGCCCAGCACCCGGCCGCGTCGGCCGTTCAAATCCCCCATAACATCGCCCATAAAGTCTTCAGGGGTTGTGACTTCCACTTCCATGATCGGCTCCAGCAGAGTCGGCTCCGCCTGTTCGGTCGCTTTCTTGAATGCCAGGGAGCCTGCAATTTTAAACGCCATTTCCGAGGAATCCACGGAATGGTATGAACCGTCATAAAGGACGGCCTTGAAGTCTATACAGGGGAAACCGGCCAAAACGCCTTTCTGGGCGGCCTCAAAAATTCCTTTTTCCACAGCCGGTATATAGGTTTTCGGGATAACACCGCCCACGATTTTGTCCTCGAATTCAAATCCCGAGCCCTTGGGCAGGGGCTCGAACTGAACCCAACAGTCCCCGAACTGGCCGTGCCCGCCGGATTGTTTCTTATGTCTGCCCTGAACGCTGATGGTTTTTTTAATGGTTTCTTTATAGGGCACCTTGGGAATGGTTAGGTTTACCTCAACGCCGTATTTACGCTTGAGCCGCTCCACAATGGTCTCGATATGAACCTGTCCCATGCCCGTCAAAAGCGTTTCCCGCGTCTCATCATTTCGCTCAAGGGTTAATGCGGAATCTTCCTCCATGAGCTTTGAAAGGGAGCTGAAAATCTTGTCCTCATCACCCTGGCTTTTCGGAACGATGGCGTATGAAACAGCGCCGGACAGGGGCTCGGCAGATTTAAAAATAATTTTATCGCTCGGATCACAGAGCGTATCCCCTGTTTTCGTCTCTTTTAACTTGGCAACCGCTACGATGTCCCCGGGACCGGCCTCAGTAATCTGCTTCTGTTCCTTGCCGATAAGCCTGAGCAACTGGCTATATCGCTCCTTGGCGTCCCGGTTCGAGTTGTAAAACGTTCCATCACCGCTAATGCTGCCCGAAATAATTTTAAAAACCGTTAACCGGCCGGAAAAGGGATCAGCTATTGTCTTAAATACTAACCCGGAAAACGGGGCCGCCGGATCAGGACTTCGGGTGATTTCATTGTCGGTTCCAGGCTCATATCCGACTTTGGGCCCGCAATCCGCAGGAGAGGGCATGGCTTCCACAAACAGCTCATAAAGCGGTTCAACGGCAATCTGCTTAACCGCTGCGCCGCATACCACCGGTGCAAACGTCCGGTTTAAAACACCTTTACGAAGCGCTGCGTAGAGGTCCTCCTGGGACAATTCTTCACCTTCCAGATATTTTTCCACCAGCTCATCATCCGCCTCAGCAATATTTTCAACAAGCGCCTCACGTTCACTTTCCGCTGACTCCTTCAAATCGGAGGGGATTTCTTCGACCGTAGCTTTGCCATCGGCAAACGTAATGGCCTTCATGCTAAGCAGATCCACCACGCCTTTAAAATCGTCCTCCTTGCCGATGGGCAGCTGCAGGATAATCGGTTTGGGTTCAAAAATATTTTTGGCATCTTCAAACGCCTTATAAAAATCGGCACGTTCACGGTCCACCTTGTTGATATATATCATCACCGGCAGGTTGAATTCTTCGGCAAACTCCCAAGCCTGTTCAGACTGCACTTTTACCCCGTCAATGGCATCTATTACGAGAAGCGCCGCATCAGCCGCCTGCATACACATCCGGGTGTCTGAAAAAAAGTTTTGGTCCCCCGGCGTATCAATCAGATTAATCCTGGTCTTTTCCCATTCGAATTGATGAAATGCGCTGCTGATGCTGGAGCGCCGTTTAAGCTCCTCGGGCTCGAAATCCATGACCGCATTACCTTCATCAACGCTTCCCAGTCTTTTGGTCACCCCGGCATTAAACAGAAGGACTTCGGCCAGGGTTGTTTTGCCGCTGCCACCATGCCCGATAAGAGCAATATTTCTCAGTTTTTCTGCCATACTCGCCATTAAACTCCTCTCTCGTAAATTATTTAACCATCCTCAAAAAAACGGTTTTTCTCTCATACCCCATTCCATTAAAAAAAATCAACCCCTAAAGCCGAATGGCTTCAATTATTAGGCGGATGACCGGCAAAGATGAATCAGAAATTCACGGTTGCCTTTCGGACCGAAAATAGGGGAGGGGATCACCGCTTTTGAATCCAGCACCAATGTTTTAAAATAGGCGCTTAATTCGGCGATTACCTGCTCATGCAATATTGAATCTCGAACCACGCCGCCTTTGCCGACCTGATCTTTACCGACTTCGAACTGGGGTTTAATCAGCGCCAGTATCTGTCCATCCGGTTTTAGAAACTGCTCCACCACCGGCACAACAATTTTTAAAGAGATAAAGGAGACGTCGATGGTGATCAGATCAAAAAAAACCGGCAGAATATCACGGGTGACATATCGAATATTAGTACGTTCAACAACGGTTACCCGCCTGTCTTGCCTAAGTTTCCAGTCAAGCTGGCCATAGCCGACGTCAACGGCATAAACATGTGAAGCCCCGCACTGAAGCAGGCAGTCGGTAAATCCACCGGTGGATGCCCCGACATCCAGGCATACCAACCCGCTTATGTCTATCTTTAATTCGGAAATTGCATGAAAAAGCTTCAGGCCGCCCCTGCTGACATAGGGCATATTCGGCTTTCGGCTGATAATGGCCGCATTCACGGATACATTTGTGCCAGGCTTGTCCACCGGATGATCATTGACCAGTATATCTCCGGCCATAATCATTTTTCGCGCCGCCTCCCGGCTTCTGGCAAGGCCCTTCTCAACGACCAACACGTCCAGTCTTTTTTTAAAGGGCGCTTTCATGAACCGGTTTGGAAAGACTTCAGAGAAAACCAGGAGACCACGGCCCGGACAATACCCTTCGCATCGATACCATACTTGGCCCGCAGCACGTCCCTGGCGCCATGCTCAACAAAGGTATTGCGTATCCCCAGTCGTTTGACCCGTATACCTTCGACCCCCGCATCATGCAGGGCCTCCAAAACGGCACTGCCAAATCCCCCCTCGCAGACATTTTCTTCGACTGTAAGGATGTTAGGAATTTTGCTAACCAAATCGCACAGAAGTTCAGTATCAATGGGTTTTAAAAAACGGCAGTTAACCACCGTTGCCTTGAGGCCGTAAGTTTCCTCCAGGGTTTTTTGGGCTGAAACCGCCTCGCTAACGGTAACACCGATTGCGAGAATCAAAAGATCATCCCCATTTGTCAGAACCTCACCGCGCCCTATGGGAATAGGGGTTATCGGATCCTCAAGTTCCACCCCGATGCCGGGGCCCCTTGGATATCTGAATGCAATCGGACCCGAATAATTAACCGCGGTCATTAGCATCCGTCGCATTTCGTTTTCATCTTTTGGCGCCATGACCACCATATTGGGCAATGCACGAAGGTATGAAAAATCAAACAACCCGTGATGGGTGGGGCCATCTTCACCCACAATCCCCCCGCGATCCAGGGCGAAGGTGACATGAAGGTTTTCAAGGCACACATCATGAAGCAGTTGATCATATGCCCGTTGGAGAAATGTCGAATATATGGCGACCACCGGCTTTAACCCCTCGCTTGCCATGCCGGCGGCAAAGGTCACCCCATGTTGTTCCGCAATACCTACATCAAAGAAACGCTCCGGAAATGTTTTGGAGAAATCAACCAAGCCTGTCCCTTCAGGCATGGCCGCTGTCACGGCGATCACTTTTTCATCCGCTGATGCCAGTTCAAGCATGGTTTTACCGAAAATCTCGGTATAGGAAGGTGCGCCCAGCTGGCTGGCCATTTTATCCCCGGTTTCAACCTTAAAACTGCCGATACCATGAAAGTAAACCGGATTTTTTTCCGCCGGTTCATAGCCCCGTCCCTTTTGGGTGGTCACATGAAGCAAAACCGGTTCATCAATTGTTTTAACATTCTCCAGCATATCTATCAGCTGATCCAGCCGATGTCCCTTAATTGGCCCAAAGTATTCAAAATTGAATGCTTCAAACAGAATGCCGGGGGTTACAAACGCCTTGAACGATTCCTCGGCACGCTTGGCAAACTGGTAGGCGTCATTTCCGATGCCCGGCAGGGAACGGAGGAGTTCACCAATCTCTTTTCTTAAATCCTGAAGATATCTTGCCGAAAATGTGCGGCTGAGCAAGGAGGATAGGGCGCCCACGTTTTTTGAAATCGACATCTCATTGTCATTTAGGATCACAATAAGATCTTTTTTCAGGTCGCCGGCCTGGTTCAGCCCTTCATAGGCCATTCCGGCAGTCATGGAACCGTCACCGATAATGGAAACTACCTTGGATGACTCCTGTTTCAGCCGCTTGGCCGCCACCATACCAAGCCCTGCGGAAATCGATGTGCTGCTGTGCCCGGTGGAAAATGCGTCATACGGGCTTTCACTTCTTTTTGGAAATCCGGAAAGCCCTCCATGCTGCCGGAGGGTATGAAACCTTTCCTTCCGGCCGGTGAGCAGTTTATGGGTATATGCTTGATGGCCGACATCCCAGATAATTTTATCATTGGGAACATCGAATACGTAGTGCAGCGCAAGCGTCAGCTCCACCACCCCAAGGTTGGATGCCAAGTGGCCGCCGGTTTTTGAAACCACATCAACAATCAGCTGACGGATTTCCCGGGCAAGCTTCGGCAGCTCCGACCGTGGAATTGATTTTAAATCAGAGGGAGATTTGATTGTATCGAGTAATGTCATTTTAAAAGTTAGATGGTTTTCCGCTTATGTACATATAAATAAAATAAATCAGTCAGCGCCTGCGTTCAATGATATAATAGGCAAGTGCTGACAACGGTTCTGCCTTGTTATCAAAAACTGCCAAAGCCTGCAAGGCATTGTTCACCAATTCTCCGGCAAATGACCTGGATTTTTCAAGACCCAGAAGGCCTGGGTAGGTTGATTTCTTCATTTTCAAATCCGTGCCCGCGGCTTTGCCCATTAAATCCGGGTCGCCCTCCACATTAAGGATGTCATCCGTTACCTGAAAGGCCAGACCAATATTTCGCGCGTACTCGGAAAAAGCGTCAATCATGACATCCGTGCCTCCGCCCAATAGGGCACCGGAGACAACGGCCGCCTCAATCAGGGCACCGGTTTTAAATTGATGCATCTGCTTGAGTGAAGCCAGATCAAGCGATTTGCCTTCTGCCTCTATGTCACGCATTTGACCCTCGATGATCCCCTGGTATCCGGAAGCGGTTAAAATCTGACGCATGGCACTGGCAGCGGCGGAATGTTCACAGGTAAGCCCTGCCATAATTTCAAAGGCTAATGTGAGCAATGCGTCACCAGCCAGAATCGCCGTGGCCTCATCAAATTTAATGTGGCAGGTGGGCTGACCCCGACGAAGCCTGTCGTTATCCATCGCCGGCAGGTCATCATGGATCAGGGAATAGGTATGAATCATTTCCAGGGCACCCGCGCAGGCCAAAACACTCGGATCGTCAGCCTGTCCCACGGCTTCTGCCGATGCCATGCAGAGGATCGGGCGAAGCCGTTTTCCTCCGGCCATCAAGGAATAAGCCATTGCCTGGCAAAGCCTTCGCCTGTCATCAAACCGCCGGCTGATAAAATCAGACAGCCATTCGTTTACCTGGGTGCGCTTTTCGTCTAAATACCTCTGGAAATCAAACTCTTCTGACACGGCTTATTCATCCTCCGCCTGCTTGTTCTCATCGGCAAACGGGACTTCAGTGATATTTCCAGACTGATCTCTGGTCAGCACCATAATTTTTTTCTCGGTTTCTTCAAGCTTGTCAAAACAGAATTTGGACAGCCGCACGCCTTCTTCAAATTTTTTCAATGCCTTCTCCAGCGGCAATTCACCTGCCTCAAGTTCCTGCACAATTTTTTCAAGCTGGGTCATGGCATCCTCAAAAGTCTTCTTGGGCATTTTCTTGTTTTCCCTCCACACGACACGTGAGTTTTCCTTTAGACAGGATGACTTCGAGATTTTCACCGATTTTTATAGCAGACGCATCCCTTATAATCGTTTGATCCGAAAGCCGCCGGGAAATGCTGTAGCCACGATCCAGAACTGCCGCGGGGCTCAAGGCATGCAGTTTTCCATTAAACGCCTTTAACGTCAAGGCTCGTGTGTATATATAAGATTCCGCAGCCGCAGACAACCGCTCTGTGAGCTGAACCAACTGGTTTCGCCGGGACTGGATTAATATCCGGGGGCTGTTGGTGTAAAGACGATCCGTTCGCCATTCCAAACGCTCTTTTTGCCGGCCCACCTTTCTGTGAAATGCGCCGTAAAGACGTTCGCAATAATCATCCAGACGCAGCTTAAGATCATCCAACCGCCTTTTTGGATGAACCAGCCGGTCGGTCAATTGACGAATATAGCGGTGCTGGTAACCCAAAAATCCGGAAAACCCGGAAACCAGCTGACGGTTGAGATGAGAGGCACGGCTCACAAGGTCGGTTTTTAGCGGAACAACAAGTTCAGCCGCAGCCGAGGGCGTTGGGGCGCGAAGATCGGCCACAAAATCGGCGATCGTATAATCGGTTTCATGGCCCACCGCCGATACCACCGGAATCTCCGAGGCAAAAATGGCTCGCGCCATTTTTTCTGAATTAAACGGCCACAAATCCTCAAGAGAGCCTCCGCCGCGGGCAAGAATGGCAATATCGGCATCTTTTCTTGAATTTAAAAGCCAGATGGCGGCTAAAATATCATCCACCGCTAAATCGCCTTGTACATTTACCGGTATGATTTCGATAGGCATATTCGGAAACCGGCGGTGCATGACCCGGATAATGTCGTGAACTACGGCGCCGGTAGGGGATGTAATTAAACAGACGTTGCGAGGTAGAAACGGCAGGGGCTTTTTATGAATTTCGTCAAACAGGCCCTCATCTGCCAACTTGGTCTTAAGCTGCTCGAACGCGGCCTGTAAAGCGCCGATGCCGGATGGTTCCAAATATTCGAGAATAATCTGGTAAGCACCGCGGGGGGCATACACGCTGATTCGGCCATAACCGGTGACGCTCATACCGTCTTCAGGAAGAAATTCAAGCCGCTTGTTCTGGCCGCGAAACATAACCGCGCTGATCTGTGCGGCGTCGTCTTTTAAGGTGAAATAAAAATGACCGGAAGAAGGCACCCTAAAATTAGAAATTTCTCCATTAATCCAGATAAATGGATAGTTTTCTTCAAGCAGTGATTTAATTTTTTGGGTGAGCTCACTGACTGAATATATATTTCGATCAATCGGGGGCATAAAAAGTCCAACAGTTATTTAAAAATAGAATCTAGCACAGTTGATAAAGCCATTCAATTTTTAATTCCATTTATGACAATCTCGTAAAAAGTCGATTTTGGGATGGCAAGAAAAAAAGTTCAAGATCAAGGCGCGCAAATCCCGAGGAATGCAGAGTACTTAGCTGTACGTGAAATTCCGAGGGATGCAGCGCAACACAGATATTGGACTTTTTACGAAGCCATCATTTAATCAGTTTTGAAACACCTGGTCCTTGGGGCCAGCTTAGAGATAGATGGCTCTGCCTTTGCATATTTGTTTAAAACCTCAAATTCCAAATAACAAATTACAAACAAGCACCAAATAACAATGACCAAAATTCCAAACAACAACAATAGGTTAGATTTGAAAAAGTTTATAATGAAAGGGTTTGTTTCGAAAATTGGAATTTGGAATTTGAGATTTGTTTGAAATTTGGTGCTTGGAGTTTGAGATTTTATTTATAGTTTTGGTAGTTGTGATTTGTTTGTTTTTTGTGATTTGTTATTTGTGATTTCATTATTTACAAATTTACAACGTCTGATAAGAAATATTATGTAAACTTTTTCCTCAAACCAAACAGCATGCGCTTCCAACCTCTTTTAGAGTCCCCTTTTTACAGTCTTGGGCTTGATGGGATGGTCTGGCGTTATAGATATTTATATAGTTATATCAATTAGTTAAAAAATGTTGTTGGAGTAAGTTGTAAGTGTTTGGTTCGGCCGGTCAACAATGTTCAAGATAGTCTCGAACGGCGGGCATCAGATAAACATCATCCAATGGCATTTGGCGAAGACAATCCGCCAGGATTTCGGCTTTCTGCCGAACCGGCAGATGTTTGTCCATAATAAACACCTGTTGTCCTTTAACCCGGCAAAGTCCGCTTTTGGCATTGACGCCGGTGGCCCGAAGGTTTTGTTCGGAAACCGTAATATCCAATTTTTCAGCGGCTTCCTTCAGGTGTTGATAAATCTGTGTGGATTTCAAGCCTTGAAAACCTTGCAAATCTGCTTTTCTGTGTTATTATTTGGTTTAATCTAAATGATTCATATTCTGAAAACCAGGAGGCAAAAAAATTATGGCGAACATTCAGACTGCTCAAAAAACTGCTGATGCCCGTGTACAGGTCCAGATCAATAGTTTTATCCGAAGTGTTTACAACTGGATGGCTGCCGGCTTGGGCTTGACCGGTCTTATCGCATTCTATGTCAGTCACAGCGAAAGCATGCTTCGGCTTATATTCGGCAACTCCATTATTTTCTTTGGATTAATCGCCGCTGAACTGGGAATGGTTTTTTATCTGAGCGCCAGAGTCCAGAAAATACAAGCGTCCACTGCAACAGCGCTGTTTCTCATATATTCGGCGTTAAACGGGGTCACCCTTTCCTTTATATTTCTTGCCTATACCCCGGCTTCAATAACATCGACCCTGTTTGTATGTGCGGCCACATTTGTCGCCTGCAGCATTTTTGGTTTTACCACCAAACGCGACCTGACATCGCTTGGCAGCTTTATGTTCATGGGGCTGATCGGCATCATTATCGCATCCCTTGTCAATCTTTTCATCCAGAGTTCGGCAATTACTACAATTGTTAGTTATATCGGTGTGTTGGTATTCGTCGGCTTAACCGCCTATGATACCCAGAAGCTTAAACACATGGCCATAACCCAACCGGCAGATATAGAAGCAGGCGTTGCCCGTAAAGGGGCAATAATGGGTGCACTATCCTTATACCTGGATTTTATCAACCTGTTCCTGATGCTTCTTTATATAATGGGCGGCAGAAGATAATCAACATATCATAAGCCCGACCCCTGGAAATTTGCCCGGGGGCCGGCATTAAACCGCTTATCCTATTAATTTCAGCGTTTTTCCCTTTAGCCAATCTGCTCCCGAATGACATCAATAATTTCAAGGCAGTATTGACGGGTCTTTTCCGGGTCCAGCCCCTCGACCATAACACGGCACAACGGCTGGGTACCGGAATATCGGACCAGGACACGGCCCTTGTTGTTGAGTTTGTTCTCAATCCGTAAAATAACATCTTTAATTTCATGAACTTTATAAATATCAACCCGCTCTTTTACTTCGACATTCATCAGAACCTGAGGATAAATTTTAATAATATCAGAAAGCACGGACAAGGCTTGCCCGGTTTCCTGCATAATTTGTAACAGTTTCAGACCGGTTAAGATACCGTCTCCTGAAGTATGTGTGTCCAGAAAAATCATATGCCCGGAATCTTCACCGCCGATCACCGCTCCTTTTGCCTTCATCTGTTCCAGTACATAGCGGTCGCCGACATCCGTAATGACGAGATTAACCCCCAGCTCCTCCATTACCTTATGAAGCCCGACATTACTCATAACTGTGCTGACCACAACGTTATTGGAAAGCCGCCCGTCATCTTTTAAATATTTGGCGCAAATGGCAAGGATATGGTCTCCCGTCACATTTCGACCGGTTTCATCCATGGCAATCAGCCGGTCACCATCCCCGTCAAAAGCCAAGCCGATATGAGCCTTGTTTTTGAGGATTTCCTGTTTCAGCCGCTCGGTCTCCTGGGAGCCGCACCCCTGGTTGATATTTTTTCCATCCGGCGAGGCGCAAATCGTAGTGATATCTGCCCCCAGGGACTCAAAAACATAAGGTGCAACCCGGTATGTTGCGCCGTTTGAACAGTCAAGTACCACTTTAACTCCTTTTAAAGGAGTACCTGAGGGCATGGTCCGCAACAAAAAATCCATATATGAACGTTCAAGCGCCGGCTTGGATTGCACTGTGCCGATGCTAACATCTGACCCATATTTTCCCACATCTTGATCAAGCTCAAGGATCATTCGGTCAATCGCGCCCTCCGTTTCCATGGAGAGTTTGAACCCTTCTGAGTCAAAGAATTTGATCCCATTGTCCGCGTATGGATTGTGGGATGCAGAAATTACCACACCGGCATCCATGGATTCGGCAACGGTTAAATAGGCGACCCCCGGCGTGGGCAATACGCCGCAAAGATGGGCATCCCCGCCGGCAGAACAGATTCCGGCGGCAATAGCGCACTCTATCATATCCCCGGAGATCCGGGTATCTTTTCCAATAAGTACCTGTTTTCTCTTTCCTGTATTACATAGCGTCCGTACAAGGGCCCTGCCCGCCTTCAGCGCCACCTCTGCGGTCATGGGATATTGATTGGCTTTGCCCCGGATACCGTCGGTTCCAAAAAATTCAGGCATATTTATTTTTCCTTCTCGGCCGTAAATTCGGGGACAATATTCAACACTGCTGATACCAGGTCATCCACAGTCGCCTGAAGCCATTCTGTGCCGTCTGCTTTTTCATGTTCTGAAAGGTTTCTGATGACGGAAAGATAATCCTTGCCAAATTCGTCAATTCCGCCTTTGATAGATCCCATCAGCCGCCCCTCTTGAGAATCGCCCACGGCTGAGTTTGAATCTTCAAAAGACCGTTGCTGCTGGAGGATATCATGAATAGCGGAGCTTTTTTCATAAAGCACCCTTTTCTGACGGGATAAGACAGTCGTTTCATTTGTCCCGTCAGGTTCTGATAAATTTTCAAAAAATGCGCCCAACCGTTTTATTCGTTCATCAATGGCTTGATTCAATCTTGCGCACAGGCCGTCATGCAGGGGTTGAGGATATGCATCAGATATGAATTGAGAGCGTACCCCGAGATACCATTTGCCAAGCGCTATCAGATTGCCAATATAGATAAGGTTGTTTATAAAAATGCGCTTCACATTCCTATATATGGCCGTTGTATAGGCAATATTGCCGCCTTTCTGGCTGCCTCCAAAAATGAGTCGATTGGGCCTTAACTCATCTTTTCGGTAGATGGTGCCTGCGGCGATGGTAATCCCGTAGGCCAGTCGGCAAGGCCCGACCAACCCGCCCTGCCCGCCTAAAAATATGGGCGGCTTGTCCAGCATCACCCCGCCCGGGACCTCTCCAATTAAAGAGGCGGTCGCCTTGTCCTGCTGCGGGGTATAGTTGAAATGGATATAGGAGCTGCCGACTTCGCTGTGATTTTTTTTATCAGTGCCGCCGGCCATCAGACAGTCGCAGAAATTGACAAGGCTTCCCAGGGTAACATAAGGGAACAGGATTGTTTGTTTGAGCCCCACGCTATGGGCAATACTTGCGCCTTCCTCAAGAATGGTCCCGCTCCTTACATGGGCGCATGATCCGCATTGAGCGCCTTCCAAAAAAACGGCCCCGCTGTAATAGCCCCCATTTAATTTTACATTCCGGCCAACCTGACAGTTGTCGATAGTGGCCGGCGCTTCAAAACCGATCTCGACGCCCGGCCCAATATAAGTATCCGCCCCTAAAATTTTACTGCCCGCGTGAATAATTACGCCATTTCCGGAAATCCGTTCTGGATCAAGGGCCGGGGCCAACTCCACGGATTCCGAAGACGGTATTTGAACGCCCTTATTCAGAAGCTTTGTTTTTAAACCGGCCGTTGTATCTTCCATAATTGCTCTCCAACCCTATATTACCATTCAACACCCAACTTCTAAATAACTTCAAGGTATTAGGTTTTAGGTATTGGGTATTAGATACAAGGTTTAAGGTTCACGGTTAAATCCCAAATTACAATATTCAAATGACAAACAAATTCCAAAAATCAAATCCCAATTTTTAAAACAACCCCTCTTTTGTCGAATGCCCCGTTGTTTTGAATTTTGGTCATTGGAATTTGGGTATTGTTTGTTTTTTGAGATTTTATTTTTCCATCAGTGCCTTAGTGCCTCAGTGCCTTAGTGCCTTCTTAAAAGCCATTTAGAGCATATCATCATCACTCCCAAAGGCCCGGGCATGGGTCTTTAACGCACAAAATTCACCGCACATGGTGCAGACATCCCGGTCCTTGTCCTCGCTCTGCATTCTCATATTCCGCGCTTTTTCAGGATCCACACACAGAGCAAACATGGTTTTCCAGTCAAACCGGTTGCGCGCCTCGGACATTCGCCGGTCCTTTTCCCATGCCGATTGAATCCCTTTTTCCAGGTCGCCGATATGGGCGGCAATCTTTGAAGCCACCACCCCCTCCCGAACATCCTCCACACTGGGAAGCGTCAGGTGTTCCGCGGGCGTCACATAGCAAAGGAAATCCGCCCCGCTGGCTGCCGCTATGGCCCCGCCAATGGCGCCGGTAATATGATCGTAGCCGGCACCGATATCGGTCGGCAGGGGACCCAGCACATAATACGGCGCCTCCTCGCAGATCCGCTGCTGTAATTTCATATCGCCGGCGATCTGGCTCAGAGGAACATGGCCCGGGCCCTCGATCATGACCTGGACGCCGGCGGCCCGGGCCCGTCTTGCCAAGTCTCCCAGAATAATCATCTCCGTTATCTGCGCCCGGTCCTCTGCATCAAAAATCGCCCCCGGCCGAAGCCCGTCGCCCAAGGAAAGGGTTACATCATGGGTGCGGACGATCTCTAACAGCCGGTCATAGCTTTCAAACAACGGGTTCTCTTTTTGATTATGCATGATCCATTCAGCTAAAAGGCTCCCGCCACGGGATACCATTCCCATCA
This sequence comes from Desulfobacterales bacterium, assembly GCA_018399235.1. GTDB lineage: Bacteria > Desulfobacterota > Desulfobacteria > Desulfobacterales > Desulfosalsimonadaceae > M55B175. The sequence continues at coordinate 18,948 of JAGYOX010000017.1, forward strand.
TCCGGTCACAGCTTTGCAGGACGTTCAATGAATGACGGGTAATTCCGCAGTGAACGGTGATGAAATCCACCCCGAGCTCAGCCTGGCTTTCGATCTCCGCAAATATTTCATCCTCAGTGATATCCCTGCATTTTCGTCCTTCTGAGAGCGCCTTGCTCACGGTTTTATAAATCGGCACGGTCCCGATCATAACCGGCGAATGGGCGATTATTTTGGTTAGGGTGGCATCCAGATCGCCGCCCGTGGATAAATCCATTACCGCATCCGCCCCGACGTAAACCGCCATATCAAGTTTTTCAAGCTCCTCCTGGAGGCTGAAATGGCTGGTCGAGGTGCCAATATTGGCGTTGACCTTGGTGGTCACCCCCTTGCCGATGCCCCTGGCAGAAAAATCATGGTGCATATTTTTGGGGATAACGAGCTTTCCATCAGCCACACGGCGTCTTATCTCTTCCGGCGGCATGCCTTCGAATTCAGCCACCTGCCGCATGGCATCCGTGATGGTGCCTTTTTTGGCCTCTTGTAGTTGTGTCATAATTTATTCACCCAAGAAAGTTAATTATATGTCTTAACCTCAGTGCCTCAGTGCCTTAATGCCTCAGTACCTTAGTGCCTCAGTACCTTATCCCCCCAACCGCTCAATCAGCTCCCTGGCCACCTTTTCGCCGGAAAGCAGCATGCCCCCAAAAATCGGCCCCATCCGGGGCCCGCCGGCAACGGCATTAGCCGCCATACCGGCCACATAAAGGCCGGGATAGACTTCCCGGCTGTTATCCAGCGTCAATTTTTCAGCCTGATCCGCCCACATGGATTTCTCACCCTCAATCCGGCCGGTAGGTGTATTTAACTTGCCGGGAAATTTACGTTCCACCACTTGAACGACTTCCGTGTCATGGCCGGTAGCATCAACTACAAATTTTGACCGCATGGTCAACGGATCAATATGGAGTCCCGCCATTTCCACCGGCGACCAGTTAAGCACCAATCCCTCCATTCGCTCCGGCCGCATGACCACGTCCTCAACCGTCATACAATTAAAGATGGTCAATCCGGCACGAACCGCCCCGCCGACAATCAAGCCGGTGGCCTCCACAGCATCCGCCGTTAAGTAGTCAGCCTCATAAACGGCCGTACGAACGCCGAATTCCTCAAGTATGTGCACGGCGGGCTTCTGAACGACAATTTCATTGTACATCATGCCGCCGCCCCACATCCCGCCGCCGATACTTAACTTACGCTCAAATAATACCACCTTTTTGCCCGCCCTGGCAAGGAAGTAGCCGGCCACTAATCCGGACGGCCCACCCCCCACGATGGCCACATCGGCTTCAAGACTGTTTTTGAACTTTTCATGGTAGCGGTCCATAATCGCCCGAGTGATAACGATTTCATCAAGTGCCATATGATTTCTCCTTTATCCGCCTAAAAATAAAAAAGCCGCTCTCCCTTCAAAGGAAAACGGCCGACAATTAAAAATTTATTTTTAATCGTTTCCCTTCGCAGGAATTATCCTGATCAGGTTCCAAGGGTTATCCGTCACGCGGATTCTCAGTTGCCCGGCAACACCCCTAACGCCATTAACTATTTTAAGCTAAAAAAGCGCGTCAAATCTAATTATTTTAATTATATAATAATTATAAAATCAAAATCTTATAATGTCAATAGGTGATGAACCCTTAAAAGCCATCAGTTTTTAGGGCCCCGGATACCTGCCGGCGGCGCTAAAATTTCAGACCACACCACCGCCCGGCGCAAATCCCGGCGGGACAACCGACCCCGTTTCGCCGGGTGCGGTATTTCCTTGACCTTTTCAGGCACCGCTTCCCGGGCGAACGATCTGGGCTCCCATGTCCTGAAAGCACTCTTCGGCCACTGTTTTTCCTGCTCGGCAGCCACAGCTTCACCGGATGCTGCCTCACCATTTGATTCCAATGACGCCTGCGCTCCCTCGGTTTCTTTCGCGGGAATCTCTTCAGACATCAAATCCTCCCACCAGTTCCGATGACGGGCCGGCTTTTTTTCTATTTCGGAGGCTTCCTGTCCGCCTTCCATTTCCCGACTGAACTCCTCAAGAAGATTCTCCAAGCCCTTGCGCCAACCGGTTGCGGGCTTTTCCTCCGTCTTTCCAGCCTTCCGGGCCATATGCTTGAAGACCTGACTGAGAATCATGACCCCAACAATGAAGAGAAAAAACAGAATCTCAAAATTCATACAAAAAATCCTTTTGACTTTATAGCTTCATCAAAAGCCAGTTTCGAATGGCAAAGCAAAAAGTTCAAGATCAAGGCGCGGCAAGTCCCGAGGCATGCAGCGTACTACCGCGTACGTGAAATGCCGAGGGACGCAGCGCAACGCAGATATTGGGCTTTTTGCGAAGCCATTATTCTTCGGAATCCGGTGTTTCGGGATACTCCTTGCCCTCATCGGTCTTGCCGATGGTATCCCGCATCTGGGTATCCGCCTCAATATTCTTCATCCGGTAATAGTCCATAATCCCCAAGTTGCCGCTTCGGAAAGCTTCAGCCATGGCCAGGGGCACTTCGGCCTCCGCTTCTACAACTTTTGCCCGCATTTCCTGAACCCGGGCCTTCATCTCCTGTTCGGCGGCATAGGCCATGGCCCGGCGCTCCTCCGCCTTGGCCTGGGCGATTTTCTTGTCCGCCTCGGCCCGGTCGGTCTCAAGCTCGGCCCCGATATTCTTGCCCACATCCACATCCGCGATATCAATGGATAAAATCTCGTAGGCGGTGCCCGAATCAAGCCCCTTTTCAAGCACCCGCCGTGAAATGCTGTCCGGGTTTTCCAGCACGTTCTTGTGGCTGTCCGAAGAGCCGATGGTCGTAACAATGCCCTCGCCCACCCGGGCCAGAATGGTTTCCTCGCCGGCACCGCCGACCAATCGCTCAATGTTGGCCCGCACGGTGACGCGTGATATGGCCCGCAGCTGGATGCCGTCCTTGGCCATGGCGGCTACCATGGGCGTTTCAATCACCTTGGGATTGACACTCATCTGCACGGCTTCCAGGACATTTCGGCCGGCCAGATCAATGGCGACCGCCCGGTTGAAAATCAGGTCGATATTGGCTTTATCCGCGGCGATCAATGCCTGGACCACCCGCATGACATCCCCGCCGGCCAGGTAATGGGATTCCAGATCATTGGTGGATATCTCCAAACCGGCCTTGCTTGCCATGATTTTTGCGTTGACGATCAATTTGGGCGGGATTTTTCGAAACCGCATGAACACGATATTGAAAAGCCCCACAGAGGCGCCCGAAACCAGTGCCTGCACCCAAAGGGAAATTGCCGATCCAATAAAATAGATAAAAAGAATAACGGCAATGAAAAGTAGAATAAAAAGAATATGGGTCAGTGTCATAACGCTCTCTCCTATCTTTTGTTTTAATCTTAATCTAACTCCCTCACCACCACCCGGTTTCCCGCCACCGCAATCACGATGACGGGTTTTTCCTTCTCGATAAACTCCCCCCGGCTAACCACATCCACCCGTCGGTTATCAATCATGGCCGTTCCCGCCGGGCGAAGATTGGTAAGGGTCCGCCCGGTTTTTCCCTTGTAACCCGTCAGTTTCTCGGACTGTGATGTCACCCCCTCGGTCTTTTTAAGGGATTTACGCAGGGTCACCGGCGAGTAGGCCAGAAGTTTCAATCCGGCGATCAGGACAATGGGCAGAATAATAATGTCGGCCACGACAAACATCATCCCGATTGACATGGACACCTCGGTAAACACCGCATACAGGGAATACCCGAACAACCCGATGGCCAGAATGGTCAGGACCCCGCCGGACGGCAGTATGACCTCGGCAAGCAGGACCAGGATCCCGGCGATTTGCAGGATAATGGGAAATGTCAATTCAGCAATCATTCATCCACCGCTTTCCTTGCGACAATAATACGGTTTCCCGAGATCTCCGAGACAGCTACCTGCGCGCCGCGCTCAATGAATTCATTTTCCGTTACCACGTCAAACACGTCCGCACCGATTTTGACCTTGCCCGAGGGCCTCAACGCCGTCATCGCCACTCCCGTATCCCCCGCATGCACGCGGCGCGCCTCACTGGAATCCGAATGCGCCTCCCTCAAGCTCGACGTCAGATACGGGCCTTCGGCGGCGGTTGAAAGCCGCGGCAGAACATACCGGATAAAAAACAGCCCCATGAAAAGGGACACCAGATAAGCGCCGAGAACCTTGATCACATTGTTTAAAAAAATCTCCGTCTCCCAGGGAATGGAGGGATCCGGAATGACAAAATCCTGAAATGTTAATATCAGACCGGCAACAATGCAGAAAATCCCAGCAAATCCAGCAATGCCGAACCCCGGCAGCACAAAGACCTCAATGGCCATCAGCACCACCCCCAGCACGATAATCAAAAGCTCGGTATAGTCGGCCAGGCCCACCATGTACTGGTTTAGAAACACAATGGCTAAACATGCCAGACCGACAAGCCCCGGAATGCCGAAGCCGGGCGCCTTCATCTCCATGTATAGGGCGGCCAACCCGATCATCATCAATATCGGCGCGATGCTACCGATAAACCGCACCATGGTTTCAGACCAGGAAGGTTCAAGCCGGGTCCGGCGGTACGGCCCATTCCCCCTTTTATTCAACATCTCGTCAATGCTCGATACGGTCATGGATGAAAACCCCAGCGCCAGGGCTTCAGCCGCCGACATGGTCAGCAGCTCCCCTTTTTCCACCACCGTTTTTTTCCCGGTTACACGCTCCTTTTCTTCCGGCGTCAGGTCTTCAAATGCCTGGCTGTCCATATATTTTTTTTCCCCGTCAATTTCCACGGCATACACTACCTTTTCCGGCGTTACCATGGCTTCAGTCAGGGCTTCAGGGTAGCCGTTGCGTTTGGCCAGGGCCCGAAATTTCGCCCGAATCGGAGATTGAAATTTCTCGCCCATCATCTGCGGACCTTCTTGAGAATAGGTAATCGGGGCGCAGTCCCCGATCGTGGTGGCCGGCCGCATCACAAGCTCCCCGCAGGAAAGCGCAATCAACGCACCAGCGGATATCGCCTTTTTTTCTACAAATGCAATGGATTGTTCAGCCGGCACGGTCAGCAGGGTATCCACGATTTCAAGGGCCGAATCCACCCGACCGCCGAAGGTATTGATTTCAAAGACAACCAGGCTGTCCGGCGCCTGTGCGGCCTCCCGGCAGGCCCGCTCCAAAAACGCCGACATGCCCGGATCCACCGTGCCGGATATGGGAATAACAAAAACTGGGCGTCCCTGGGACTGGGCATCGCCTTCCTGTGCATGAAGCGGAATAGCAGAAAAGAGCGCCAATAGGACCAAAACCGCCACAGCCTTGCAAAGCTTCTGAAATATTTGGCTAATCTGCATCTATGGCAAGCATCCTCTGTTGGGAAAATAGACAAAAATAACTGTAATCCTGATAAGTTAAAATACAATCAGACGTCTGCGAGTGTCAAGCCGAAAAGCTTTCGGAAAATCTGTTTGCACCCCCTTGAGCTTATGTTAGTGTTAAATTATAAATAATGCTCAGAAGTTGCCGTTGAACCCAAACCCGCATTCTTACAATAGAGAGGTCAATTAAATGAAAACCACCTATTGGCCGGATGAATACATTCAGAAACAGCGTACGGTGGAAGAAGCATTAGGCATCATTAAATCCGGCCATCGGATTTTCATTGGATCATCCTGTGCAGAGCCCCAGTATCTCGTTGAAGCCCTTGTGAAATCGGCCCATATGTTTCCGGACCTTGAAATTGTCCGTTTAATGAGCATTGAAAACTCACCCATTACACGTCTTGCCTTTGACAGTGAGAATGAGAACTTCAGCATCAGAAACATTTACCAGGGCTCGGCCACTGCCAAACATCTGTCAGCGAACCGCCCGTTTATAACTCCCATGCACATCTCCGCCGTACCCGGCCTTTTTTTGAAACGCCATCTGCCGATCAACACCGCATTAATCCAAACCTCTCCCCCGGATGACTTCGGCTGGATGAGCCTGGGCATATCGGTTGACGTTTGCCAGGCCGCCGCCCGGGCGGCTGAGCGGGTGATCGCCCAGGTTAATCCCAAAATGCCCCGGGTTTTGGGACACAGCTTTATCCACGTCAATGACGTGGATATCATCGTTGAAAAGGACGAGGAACTGCTGACCCTTGACCAACTGCCCGAATTTGAGACCGCGCATAATATTGCCAAGATTGTGGCCAATCTCATTGAAGACGGCTCCACCTTTCAACTCGGCCTCGGGGCCACCCCGAAAGCTATACTGCTCGCCCTCTCGGATAAAAATGACCTGGGGGTTCACACCCAGTTTATCATCGACGGCATCATGGATCTCGTTTCCATGGGGGTTATCACCAATCGGTATAAGGGCATCAATGACGGCAAGGCGGTAGCCAGCAATGCGGTTGGCTCAAAAAATCTTTATGAGTTCGTCCATGACAACCCGGCCATTGAGTTTTCCCCTTCCGACTATGTAAACAACCCCGCCGTCATTGCCCAGCATAACAAAATGGTTTCCGTCAACATGGTCATGGAAATGGACCTGACCGGTCAGGCGGCCGTTGACGCGCTGCCCCATAACTATTTTGCCGGGGTTTCGAGTATGCTTGATTTTGTCAGGGGAACTGATGCCTGCCCGGAAGGCAAATCGATTCTTCTTATCCCTTCGACCTCCATCGACGGGAAAACCAGCCGGATTATACCGACCCTTGAAAGCGGGGCGGTAGTGGTGCCGAGAAGCGATGTCTCCTATGTTGTCAGCGAATACGGGGCGGTCAATCTCTTCGGTAAAAACTTACAGGAGCGGGCCACCGCAATGATCAGCCTGGCCCACCCGGATTTTCGGGATGAACTGTTTCAGAAGGCCAGGGAATTAGGCCTGATGAGTCCGGGGCGAAAACTCAGTGAATCATTGCGCAGCGTCTATCCGGTCGGACTGGAGGAGGCCCGCAAATACTGCGACCAGACGGTTAAGTTCCGGCCGGCCAAGCCCGTTGATTTGCGCCGCATCCAGGAACATTTTTACAACCTGGACCGCCAGGACATTATTGCCCGGTTCTTCTATGAAAAGACCGCTTTCTTAAAAGATGACGTCGAATCCATGATTGAAACCGACTACATCAAAAACCTCACGATTCTGGCCGTCACCGGCGAATTTGGGTTCGGAACGGTCATCGGACTCGGGGCCTATATGCTGGAGCCGAACAAGAACATCGCCGAAATCGCATTCTCCGTTTCCCGGCCCTGGCAGGGAAAGGGCATCGCCACCGTAATTCTTAATAAACTGGCCGAAGCTGCCAGGAAAAACGACGTTGACGGACTGGTGGCTTATACATCGCCTGAAAACAAATCCATGATCAAACTTTTCCGAAAACTCCCCTACAAGGTCCACTCATCTCTGGATAACGGGATGATCATCCTTAACTGTCGATTCGAAAAGGAAGAGGAACCGGAACAACCCCAATAATCTCGAAGGAGGTCGCTAATGACGGAGAAATATGATGTTCATTTGGAGGAATACCGGAAAACCGCCTTTATTAATAGCTGGGAGCAATATAAAGAGCTCTATGAAAAGTCCGTAGCGGATCCCGACGGGTTCTGGGCGGAACAGGCTCGAAAATACCTGACATGGGACAGGGAGTGGGATTTTGTATTAAAATATGACTTCCATGAGGCCAAAATTGAATGGTTCGGGGGCGGCAGGCTCAATGCGTCATTTAACTGCCTGGATAGGCACATGGATACGATCAGCGATAAGGTGGCCCTTTACTGGGAAGGGGACGACCCCAACGAGGCCAGAACCTATACATATGGCGATATTTACCAGCGGGTCAACAAATTCGCCGGCGTGTTAAAATCAAAAGGCGTTAAAAAAGGCGACCGGGTTATTATCTATCTTCCCATGATCATCGAACTGCCGGTGGCCATGCTGGCTTGCGCCCGAATCGGGGCTATTCACAGCGTGGTGTTCGGCGGATTCAGCGCGGAGGCGATCGCCAACCGGATTATGGACTGCGGCGCGAAGCTCGTGATCACTGCAGACGGTGGATATCGCGCCGGAAAAAGCGTGCCGCTTAAAAAAAATGTGAACGCAGCCCTTGAAAACTGCCCAGATGTTGAAAATGTGATAGTGGTCAACCGCACCGGCTCCGCCGACCAATTGGACGGCAAAAGGGAAATCTGGTGGGAAGACGCGATAGCTGATCCGAACCTGCCCGATTATATAGAACCGGAGCCCATGGATGCCGAGGATCCGTTGTTTATCCTTTACACCAGCGGCAGCACGGGGAAACCCAAAGGGGTAGTGCACACCCACGGCGGCTATCTCCTGTATTCCGCCATCACCACCCGGCTGGTATTTGACCTAAAAGACGATGAGATTTTCTGGTGCACCGCGGATATCGGATGGATTACGGGCCACAACTACATTCTCTACGGTCCCATGATCAACGGCTTGTCAGGCGTCATGTTTGAAGGGGTGCCGAGCTATCCGGATTTTGACCGCTTTTGGGCGATTGTTGAAAAATACCGGGTCAACAAATTCTACACCGCTCCGACCGCCATACGGGCGCTGGCCAAAGAAGGCGATCACCATGTAACCAAGCACGACATCTCCTCGCTAAAACTCCTGGGCACAGTTGGCGAACCGATCAATCCCGAAGCCTGGCGCTGGTATTTTCATCATGTGGGGCGGGACTGGTGCCCGATCATTGATACCTGGTGGCAGACCGAAACCGGCGGCCATATGATCTGCCCTCTCCCCGCCGTTGCCCCGATCAAGCCCGGCTCCTGCTCGTTTCCCTTTTTCGGGGTGGATCCGGTGATCCTGGATGATACGGGAGAGCCGGTCAAATATCCCGAAGAGGAAGGCATCCTCTGCATCCGGCAGCCCTGGCCGGGTATCGCCCGAACGGTTTACGGGGATCATGAGCGGTTCCGCGACACCTACTTCAGCCATGTGCCCGGCATGTATTTTACCGGTGACGGCGCCAAGCAGGACGAAGACGGCTATTTTTGGATTATCGGACGGATCGATGATGTCATCAATGTGTCCGGCCACCGCCTGGGCACCGCCGAGGTGGAATCCGCGCTGGTGCTGAATAAAAACGTGGCCGAAGCCGCGGTGGTAGGATTTCCCCACGACATTAAGGGCCAGGGCATATACGCCTATATCATTCTGAAAAGCGGTATCACCCCATCGGATGACCTGAAAAAGGAGCTTGTTCAGCAGGTAAGAAAGGAGATCGGTCCGATTGCCACCATTGACGTCATCCAATGGGCCGATGGATTGCCCAAAACCCGCAGCGGAAAAATCATGCGGCGCATCCTTAAAAAAATCGCCGCCGGCAAACTGAATGAACTTGGCGACACGTCAACCATTGCCGATGAATCGGTTATTGACAAACTGATTTCCGACCGGGTTGACATCTCCTCTTTATAAAAGTGTAAACCTGCCATGGGGATAAATATCGGGATAGCGAGGGATAACCGGTTTCTGGAGCATAAAACCGGTCATTTTCACCCCGAGCATCCCAAACGGCTGAATTCCATCTACCGGATGATAGACCGGGACTTTGGCGAAAAGCTGCTTTCATTTAAAGCCGTTCCCGCCCCAATGGATCTGGTCGAGGGAATCCATTCCCCGGAGCATATCCGTCGGGTATTAAAAACCGCCGAACAGCATGTCACCAACCTGGCGCCGGACACACCGGTATCCGAACAATCCTATATGGCGGCCTGGTTGGCCGTTGGCGCCTGCCTTCAAGGGATTGACGCCCTGGTGGACGCTGACTGCAATGGTTTTTTTGGCCTGGTCCGTCCCCCGGGGCACCATGCCTTTGCCAACCGGGCCGGTGGATTCTGCATATTCAACAACATTGCCATTGCCGCCAAATATGCCATAAAAAAGTATCATTTAGAACGTATACTCGTCGTTGACTGGGATGTCCACCACGGAAACGGTTTACAATCGCTTTTCTATCATGACCCGCGGCTGCTCTATATTTCTACCCATGACCTGATGCTTTATCCATACTCCGGGGAGATTGAACAGACCGGCACGGACTGGGGCGAGGGCTATACAATTAACGCACCGATTTCACGCTCAATGACAGATAATGATATCATCCGGCTGTATCAATCGATTTTGATACCGGTGATCCACAATTTCAGGCCTGAATTGATTATGGTGGCGGCCGGGTTTGACGCCCATCAGGATGACCCGCTGGGCCGGTCCAGATGGACGGAGGCCGCATATGCGGGTATTACCCGGCGGATCATTCATGCCAAAAAAGCGGTCGGGGATCCCCCGGTCTTTCTCTCCCTTGAAGGCGGTTATAACCCCAGGGCACTTGCCAACTGTATCCGTTCTGTGCTATTAGAGCTCATTGAGAATAATCCTGAGATTCCGGAACTACCACCGGCGAATGAAAAAACAGCCGGTCTGGTGGAACAGCTGCTTAAAATTCACTCACAATATGGACTCATGAAATGATTAAGGCTCGAATTCCGGCACAGAACGTAGAATCCGCCAATCTAAAATCATATGATGATGCCTGCAGAGAATTTTCCTGGGCTGACATCGAAAAAGAATTTTCCTGGTACGGCCATGACCGGATGAATATCATCACCGAATCCATTGACCGATGGGCCAATGATCCTAAGCGAGCCGACTACCCCGCCATGATTTTTCAAAAGCAGGGGGTTATTGAAACCTATACCTACCGGATGCTCAAAGAAAAATCCTGCCAATGGGCGGCCTTTCTTGCCGAACATGGGTTTGTCCAGGGGGATCGCTTGATCACCCTGCTTCCGCCGTCGCCGGAAACATTTTTCGCCATGGCCGCCTGCACCCGGATCGGTGTTATTCTCTGCCCCATATTCGCCACAGCCGGTTTTTATGAGCTTGAAATCCGGCTTGAATCCACTGCGCCAAGAGCCGTGCTAACCCATCCGGACCTTGTGGAAAAGCTGTCCTATGATTTTGCCTCGCAAGTCGAATACATCTTTCTCACCCAGTCCAAAGGTCCCGGCCTGTTCTCCAATGAGACCCCGGTGACCCAGAAAATTGACCAAATGCCTGTGGAATTTCCGGCGGCACAGCTGCCAGGGGACGCTCCGCTGTACATGATCTTTACTTCAGGCTCCACCCGCCCGCCCAAGGGGATTATCCATACGCACCGCGATATGACCGGCATGCTGGCAACCGCCCGCTGGATTCTTGATGTCAGACCGGACACCGTGCTTTGGACGGATGCGGACCCGGCATGGGTGACCGGGACGGTATACGGCGGCTTTGCAGCGTGGCTATGCGGGATCACCTCTATGGTTCAGGGCGATCCGTTTACCGCTGCCAACTGGTATTGGACGATTGAGAGACATAAGGTAAGCGTCTGGTACACAACTCCGCGGATCATAAGAGATTTGATGAATGCCGGCGACGATCTGCCATCCAGATACGATTTGAGCTCCCTCAAGCATATTGCCACCGTGGGCGCCCCCCTGGTGCCGGATATTTTCTACTGGGCCGGCAAGCACCTGAACTGCTATCCGCATGACAACTGGTGGATGACCGAAACGGGAATCATATGCATTGCCAATTATCCGAGCATGGATATTAAACCGGGCGCCATCGGAAAACCGGTCCCGGGCATCCAGGCCGCCATTTTGGATGAAACCGGCGAGGAACTGCCCCCTTTATCCCTGGGCGAACTGGCCTTAAAGGCCCCGTGGCCGGGGCTGATGCATAACATATGGCAGGACAGCGGCCGGTTTCAAAAATATTTCAAAAATGACCAGTGGTTTGTTACCGGCGATATCGCCCTTTATGATGAAGAGGGCTATTTTTACCACCAGGGACGAAACGATGACTTATTAAAAGCCGGCGGAGAAAAGCTGATCGGCCCGTTTGAAATAGAGCAGGTGTTGACCTCTCATCCGGCGGTATCCGAAGCTGCCGTCATCTCCAAGGGGACCGAACCGGGGGCGGGCACTTCCTATTTAAAGGCGTTTCTCACGCTTAAAAAAGGCTACATCGCCTCAAACCGGCTGAACTATGAGATCAAAGCGTATGTGAAAACCAATTTCAGCGCGGATGTCGAGATTCGGGAAGTATTGTTCCTTGATGCGCTGCCAAAAACCCGCAGCGGGAAACTCCTGCGCCGCGTTCTGCGGGCCTGGGAGCTGGGACTGCCCGGAGGGGACGTCATCAACATGCAAGACTGACGGCACCTCTTATTTTACCAATAAGGATGCTCTCTATGTCCGTAAAAAAGCAGACCGCCCTTAATGTAAAAGCAACCAACACTGGAGGTTTTGCAAATGAAACCCTCGAATATTGCTTCGCTCTGGCAATCCCTGCTTGTGACGACAAAATATCCCATCACCTCAAGAAGCCGGCGCATTTTCTATAACTCCCTGTCTCACGGTCTCCTTAAGCTGATGGCCCTGCTTTTTAACCACCGGTCCGCTCTGAATGGCTATCTCAAGGGGGCAGACGGCTGGATCAACTTCAGCGTAGGTTTCGTCACGGAATCCGGCGGGGTCTGCCAGGCGGCCAGGTTTTATAACGGGCGGATGTCGGTCCTGAACAAAATCCCCGAAGACGCGGACGTGGTAATCCGGTTTGCCGATGAAGCGGCCCTTATGGAAATGCTCCGGGTCACCCCCAACGAGGTGCTCAACCTGATTTTAAAGAACCGGATGATCCTTGACGGCAATCTGGCGTACCTCCAGTTGTTCAACTACCTGGTCTCCCTCCTGATGGGTCGAAAGCACCAAAAGATGCTCGAAAAAGCCCATCAGCAGGATACCGCCTACCGCAAATCGACCTATGATCAGAAAAACCCGGACCTCGCGCAAAAACTTTGCTCCCGCCATCACTACCGAATGACCGGGGACAAGGCCGATCCGGGCGTCAAACACCTTGACGATCCCTACCTTTCTCATTTCCGCCTAGATGATTTCCCGCGGCTTAAGTTTTTTCTTGACCGGTATTTCAACGAAATGCCGGAAATCTGCCCGGAACGTCCGCAGCTCTTGACAAAATGGTTCCGGGAAAACGGATTTGAAACCCGATCCGAGGACACGCCATGGATTCCGGAGCTTCGCCAGGCCCATGCATTTTCTTACCTGATGGCCGATAAACAGCCCATCATCCGTGAAAATGACCTGGTGGCCGGAACCACAACCACAAACGACAATATCGGGGTGGTCATCTACCCGGATGCCCAGGGTGTCATGGCCTGGGGCGAATTGGCCTCCATTGACAAACGGGTGCTAAACCCCTACCGCATATCCGATGAAACCGCCCGTATTCTCCACCATGAGGTATTCCCCTTCTGGGCGGAGCGAAACTTCCGGGGATGGGTCAGAAAAGCCAATGGCTACCCGGACTGCCAGAAAATCGAGGAGCGCTGGGTGGCCTATTTTGTCTGGAAATCCGTGGGCATCTCGCATACCATCCCGCATTTTCCAACAATTCTTGAAAACGGCACCAGCGGGATAATAAACAAGATTGCAAACCGCCTGGCGGCGCCGGGTTTAACGGACAGGCAGCGGCACACGCTGCAAGCCATGGAGATTGCGCTTCAGGGGCTTGAGGCCTATGCCGGCCGCCTGGCTGAAACCGCGGCGAAACAGGCCCGAGCCGAAACCGATCCCAAACGGCAGGAAGAACTGCAACATCTCTCCCTCGTGCTCAAAAAAATTCCCCGGGAGCCGGCTGAGACCCTTGATGAGGCTGTTCAGGTATTAAACCTCGTCTGGATCGCCCTGAACATGGAAAACGCCAATACCGGTATGTCCTTCGGCCGCTTGGACCAGTGGCTGCAGCCGTATTTTGAAAAAGATATGGCCGGATTGGCGGCCCCTGAAGAAAAGTCCGCATACATCCGCCATGCCATTGAACTCATCGGGTGCCTGTTTCTGCGGTTTTCAGATCATCTCCCCCTGTCCCCGGACATCGGCAACTATCTCTTCGGCGGGGCGTCTTCCACGCAGGCCCTGACCATCGGGGGGCTCGCCCGGGACGGGTCAGACGGCGTAAACGACATGACCTACATCATCCTCAAGGTAACCGAAATGCTGGGGATCCGGGATGTCAATGTAAACGCCCGGTTTCATCCGGAAGTAAACACAGGCACCTATCTTAAAAGACTCTGCGAGGTCAACTTTATCACGGCCGGCACCCCATCGATGCATAATGACCAGGCAGTATTCCAATCTTTGGATCAGCACGGCTATCCAATAGAAGATATCCGGGACTGGTCCGCCACCGGCTGCGTGGAGCCAACAATATCCGGCAAGCATATGGGCCATACCGGATCGATCCTTTTCAACCTGGTGGCCCCGCTTGAGATGGCCCTGCACAACGGGGCCCACCCGCTCATGGGATGGACGCCCGGCCCCGCAACCGGGAGCATCGAAGCGGGGGACTTCCCGGATTTTGAGTCGTTTTTCAAGGCATATGAAACACAGCTACGGTTTCTCATTGGCAAGGCGGTCGAATATAACAACATGCTGGCCAAAATCCATGCCGAATACCGGCCGACGCCGTTTTTAAGCACGATTATGCAGGGGACCATAGAAAATGCGACGGATGTGACCCGCGCCGGCGCCCTGTATAATACCTCCGGAACCTCGAATATCGGGCTCGCCGACGTCATCGACTCGCTGATGGTGATCAAGAAAATGGTCTTTGATGAGAAATCGATCCCGTTCGCCCGCCTGAAGGCCGCCATTGACAACGACTTCTCGGATGATACCGAACTCCATGCCCTTATCTCAAGCCGGGCCCCCCGATTCGGCTCCGGTGATCCGGAGGCACTTGAAATGGCCCGGCGGCTTACCGGATTGATTCATGATATCCATCGCGGCCACACCAACTTCAGGGGCGGCCCCTATACCACGGGCTTTTGGTCCATGTCCCAGCATGTGGCCTACGGCACCCTTTCCGGGGCGCTGCCTTCCGGCCGGCGATTCGGCAAGGCCTTTACCCCCGGCTTGACTCCGAATCCCGCAGCCTCCGTCAATTTTCTGGACAACCTTCGGGATGTGGCACAGCTTGATCCCGCCACCATGGACAACAACATCGCGTTCAACGTCAAGCTCAACCCAAGCCCCAAGGATTCCCGGGAAAAAACCGTTGATATCATGGCCTCCTATGTCAAGGCCTATTTTGATATGGGCGGCATGCAAATGCAGTTTAACGTGGTTAATTCGGAAACCCTGAAGGATGCCATGGCCAATCCCGATGCCTATCGCCAACTCATGGTCCGCATTTCAGGCTACAACGCCTATTTTGTCATGTTAAACAGGGACATCCAGATTGAACTCATCGAACGGGCCGAATACGGCATTTAGTGGTGGCTCCATAAAACGCCCAATACCTGCGTTGCGCCTTACCTCTCGTCATTCAACATACTTCTTATCCCCAACCTTTGGGCAAAAATGTTTGCAAAAACCAGGTAAACTTGTAATTGCTTGTTTTATAAATTAATATAATCAGAATCGAATTTGTATCAAGCCGCCCTTATGAGGATCAACATCCCTTTTTTATATATCGGTTGACCGTCCTTTGATTTTGTGCGATTGAATCCCTTTTATTTAAAAAAACAAACAGGAGGACAATTTAAATGACAACTTATGAAGGACTGGAAATATCGGATAAGCCCAATTATTATCTATTTATCCGGGAGCGGGTCGATAAATACGGCGAAAAAATCGCCTTACGATCCAAGAAAGACGGCGAGTGGGAATCCATTTCATGGCGTGAGTTTGGCGAAAAAATCAACCAGGCGGCCAAGGCCATGCTGGAGATGGGCATTGAAGATCAGCAGATGATAAGCATCTTCTCCCAGAACAAGCCGGAATGCACCATCACGGATATTGCAGCGCTTGGCATACGGGCCATCCCGGTGTTCATCTATGCCACCAATACGGCCGGCCAGGCCGAATACATCGTCAATGACTGCCAGGCCCGCTTGATTTTCGTGGGCGACCAGGAACAGTACGACAAGGCCAAAACCTTTTTTCCCAATTCGGACTCACTCAAAAAAATCATCGCATTCGATCCGAACATCCGGCTCGATGATACGGACAACGCCATGTACTTTTCCGATTTTCTTGAGATCGGAAAAAATTCAGAATTGGACGATGAAATTGAAAACCGGATGGCCCGGGCGTCACAGGATGACATCCTCACCCTGATCTATACCTCCGGCACCACCGGCGAGCCCAAGGGCGTGATATTGACGCATTTTAACCTCATTTTCACGGCCGCCGCCCATGACCAGCGTCTTGAAAGCGTGAGCGACCAGGACGTCTCCCTCTGTTTTCTGCCGCTTTCCCATGTTTTCGAGCGCACCTGGACCTATTATGTATTGTATCGCGGCATGGAAAATATCTATCTGGATGACCCCA
Source organism: Desulfobacterales bacterium (assembly GCA_018399235.1). Lineage (GTDB taxonomy): Bacteria > Desulfobacterota > Desulfobacteria > Desulfobacterales > Desulfosalsimonadaceae > M55B175. The sequence continues at coordinate 35,387 of JAGYOX010000017.1, forward strand.
AATTGATCATCGATTTCATCAAGGAGGCCAGACCCCATATCATGTGCTCGGTCCCGCGGGTTTATGAAAAGATATATGCCGCCGTGTACCACAACCTTGAATCCGCTTCGCCGACAAAGAAGAAGCTGTTTCACTGGGCGCTTGATGCCGGGGCCCGGCGCAACAACCTGAAAAAGGATCAGAAATCCGTTCCCTTAACCCTGGAAATAAAATACAGGCTGGCAGACAAGCTGGTGCTGAGCAAAATCAGGGATCTGGTCGGCGGACGTATCCGGTTCATGCCGTGCGCTGGTGCGCCCCTTGCCCAGAATATCGAAGAATTCTTTTATGCGGCCGGCATGTTCGTCTGGTACGGCTACGGCTTAAGTGAAACCACAGCCACCGTCACCTGCCATCCCTCTCATAATTTCAAATTCGGGCTGGTCGGCACCCCGCTTCCGGGCGTTCATGTAAAAATCGGCGACAACGGCGAGGTCCTGATAAAGGGCGGCAATGTCATGCGCGGCTACTATAACAAGCCTGAGGCAACCGCCGAGGCATTCACCGAAGACGGCTGGTTTAGATCCGGCGATGTGGGAGAATTCGATGAAAACGGAGAACTGCGGATTACAGACCGAATCAAGGACCTGATGAAGACCTCGGGCGGCAAATACATCGCCCCGCAGCTTATCGAGTCCACCCTCGGCGCGGATCATTTCATTGAACAGGTAATGGTTGTCGGCGAGCAGAAAAAGTTTGTTTCCGCCCTGATCGTTCCCTCTTTTGAAGCCCTGGAAGAATATGCGCAAGACAATAATATCGAATACAACAGCCGGGCCGAACTGGTCCAGCATCCGGACATTATCGAGCTCTACCGGCAGCGAATCAATGAACGCTCCAAGGATCTGGCCGGTTATGAAAAGGTCAAGGAGTTCACGCTGCTCCCGGATGAATTCTCGGTGGACCGGAATGAAATCACGCCCACCATGAAAATCAAGCGCAAATTCGTGGCAAAAAGATACAACGAGGCCATAAACAGTATGTACGGCGAGGTTTGACGGCTTCGTAAAAAGCGATTTATTCCGCTGGCGCGGCATTTTTTGCAGAAAGGAACTTTTGCGACAGGTTAAAGGCACTGAGGGAGAATCGAAATCTCAAATCTGACAGTCTCGTAAAAAGTTGATTTTGG
>JAGYOX010000170.1 GCA_018399235.1 Desulfobacterales bacterium
TTATACAGATGGAGAGAAATAAATCAAAAGGCCAAAGGTCTGACCGAATTCATTTGGGTGTGGCTCTTTTGCATTTGCCTAAAATTTGATTGTTTATTGTTCTATACGCTTTCATAGTCAAAAAAGTTTTACTTGATCCGTTTTAGATGTGCATGCTTTTTCTTTGAGCACGGCGCGGCTGGTTTGATCGTATTTGGGACAATACCTTCATCATATTTGGATCGGTGGGTTCGTTCATACTCGCAGGCTTCATGAAAACGCCAGTATTCTTCAAAATCCCGGCTGGAGCGAAGCGCACGCAAGGACAATATCGCCTCTGCCCCTGTCAGGCTCCATCGGGCACCGGTGATTTCCATTCGATCCTTGACCAGATGCCGGCAAGCACCTTCGATAACTCCGGTGGCAATGGGCAGGCCCTGGGCGAGGTAGCGATCATAACGCAGATACGGCTTATGATTGATCAAGTATTTGGCGCATTTATCGACGGGCTTGCGGGTTTCCGGTTCAAGATGGCGTTTTGTGGCACTGCGGCGCATGCCGCCTGCCACATAACCGGCCTTTCCCTTCAGTATTTCGCCGAGTCGATGGCTCACCCAGCCCTCGAGTTCCTTTCCACCTTGTGGACAAAACACTCTGCCCGCATCCCACAGGTACTCGATCACGTGTATAATATCGACCACAATGGTCAGCTCTGTTTTCTTTTCTTTGGCCATGCGCCGCAGTGTGCGGATCTGGGGCTTGTTTCCATCCACAAGGGCCACCCACTTTTTTTCATGTCCAGGATCCCGGGCTCTGGCCTCTTCAAACATTTCTGCGATAACTTCTTCGGGTGTTTTTTTAATGCTCGCCCAAACCCGCTTATATTCCGGGCTGGGCCGTTGTGAACCGGAAAAGTCCCCACTGATAACATCTTCCGGACTGCGAACAACAGGAGGGATGGTATAAACCGTCGAAACGGTGGCCATGCGTTTGGCGTTTTTTTTCTCCCCCCGGGAAAGTCGTTTATCCATTTTATGTGTGCGGTTTTCAGCCGCCTTTCGGGTTTGTTCCCGCAAATCCTGGGGGCGCATCACGATGCCTTTGCCATCGACACTCAGGGCCAGTACCGAACCGGTATCCGAGGCAACAGCTGCTGCTTCATGACGCTGCCGGTAGAAATCATCAAAGTCACGCGCGGAACGGATGACAAGTTCTTCCACCTGGCGTTTGGGGACATGGCCGGCTGTAGTTTTGCGGAGCGTCTCCATGGTCTCATCAAAAGAGCTCCTGGCGGCTTCTTCGGCCACCCGGCGGCGTATTTCAAGGGAATATAGCTCTTCGGGCAGATTAAGTTCTGCATCCAGCGGATGCAGGCTTTGACATCCTTCCTGCCCATAGCCGGCGCGATTGGCAGTAATAGTGCCAAATATGGTTTCAATTTGCCGTTCGTGATGCTGCAGCCGGCTTCGCTTAACACCATCGGCGCCTTTCACCGGTTCATTGCAGTTGCCGGGGCCGCGGTTGCGGATATGTTCCTGCAGCAGCTGGCGCATCAGTTCAAAACCCTTTTCCTGGATCGCCCGCTCCAGCTCGCTTTGGCTCAGGCAAGAGACATCTTCACTTTCCAGGAAATCGATAATGCCTTCAAACTCCTTTTTCGACATCTCGTAGCTCCGTTCCATGCAGGAGACTTCGGCCAACGCATTCATCGCCGATCACCTCCCCGATACCAGCCGAAATGCGGCGGTTTTGACCAGGGGATATACCAATACGGTCTTGACGTCGGCACCGTGGCGCTCCTGATAGCGATCCATCCGGCCCCGGCCGCTGGTTTCCCCCAGCACGATCCAGTTGGCTGCGCGATAACATCCGCCGTAATACCGATTCCGGTCCACCATGGTCTCGACCAGCCAGGGCTCGATGCCATAGTGGTTTTCCCAGTCTGTGCGCAGGTGGGAAAGCACTGCCGACAACATGTGGCTGGCCAGGTTTTTGATCTGTGCAAGGACCAAAAACCGGCTGTTGTTGACCACGTGCTGCAAGTTGAGGCCCCGGGTGGTGTCATCCCAGCCAATCCACTGGTCCCTGACCTTCAGTCGCCAGGCCGGGCTCGAAAACTGAACACACCCGACCACCTCCCGGGGCGCGTGGGTGTAAACCAAATACTGGAGCCGCGCACCAAACGGCATCGTGTAACCCAAATAATGGTAGCGGCTGAGAAGTTCGCGAAACAGCCGGCGCTGCTCGGTTTTCTCTACCCGCTCGACACATAAAGGGGTATACATCTCCACGCTGCCGGTAAGTCCGCTGTAAGGCCAGCCGGCACCCTCTGTTGACACATGTTTTCTGGGCGCACGCGATCCGGTTGGCTTTTTGACCGGCAGTTTCAACACCCCCTGATGTTCCAGCTGCTCCAGAAAATCCCGGCATTCGCGCTCCTTGAGTTTTCCATTGGCCCGCTTCCAGTCCAGAAGCTCACAGACCGTATAGGCCAATTCTTTGCGACTGATGCCGCCGCAGGTGTTGACCACCTCACAGACCAGAGACATCTCTTTCTGAGTGAATTGTCGGCCGTAAAACTGCTTGGCCTTTGTTGTCTTTCCCATGCCTTTGCCCCTTTGCTATTATTCCATAGCGGAGCACGGGCAAAATGTCCAGAAAAAAATTACTGCCAAAAAAAATTGAACTGAACCAAACAATCTTTCCATGTAGTTCAAAAAATAATCCAGCTTATGACTCGGCACCGAAAATATCCTTGCTGAAGAGGCCTGTCGCCCAGGCCATTAAAATCAATATCTCATTGATATTTCGTACTTTAGGTGTTATCGAAAAAGAGCCACACCCATTTGACTTTGTATCTCACATTCCGCAGTAACTGATGCTTGTTTTTGCAACTATGATAGCAAATAACGGTTGGCATTGATATTGCTATGCTGCCAACAGCTCAGTCAAACGTGCCGGTAAATCCGGCAGCCTTATAATCTTTTTCATTTCAGGTCGTATTCTATCACTTTGCGTCTTTTCTGCATCCAGCTTATCAATCACCATCCGGCTATCAATCTTGGCAAAACGCTCTTCTAATGTCTCACTGCCGTCCAATAAAATCTTCAAATATTGCGGGTTCGCAAGGTTTTTTACCAATGGCGTATCCGACAGTATCGAACGAAGGGCTTTGTTCAAAGAGATGGCGCCGGTTTTTTTCCGGCTGCCTCGCTTAAAATCCCGGAAAAACCGCTCCAGTAGATTATTGGTGCGCTGGGGCTGGATGGAGAGTGGGCCTTCCGGCCCATCAACTGTAATCGGAGCGGCAAAAAGCTTGTCCCAGTATTTATCAATCTGCTTAATCATTTTTTTATACACGGGTTGTCGGCTGAGTTGCTCATCGGCAACAATTTCTTCACGAAATTGCGTGATTGAAGCTTCTATGGTTTTCAAATCTGCATCTGTGCCGTCATCGTTAAGCCCTCTGCCGCCTTCGGGCATTGCAATTGATAAGGCTTTTCGCAATTTCCCAAAAATCCGGGTGCGCTCCTCCATCCGGGTAGCTGCTGCTTTTAATTGCGGGTCATCAACAATTTTCGTCAGAGGCCGCCAAAGGCTGCGCAGGGGCTTGTTGTCTGCGTCGTGATTTTCGAAGTGGTTGATAAATTCATATAAGCGCTTCAGCCTTTGGTAAAATATCCAATGCGGACAATCAAAAGGAAATCCATATCCTTCCAGCTCCACGGATATGGCAAAGCTCCAGTGAACCATGGCATAGGCGACAAGGGCTGGTGCGGGGAGTGAACCCTCCATTCGGCCTTGGTCAAGGGCTTTGAGCAATGGATTTGCTGGCTGCAGCTCGCCTTCGAGATGCTTTTCCATCGCCTTGGCCTTCTGTCTCAGGACACTGCGAATCCTGTATTTTTGTAAACGATTTCTTATTTGCCGGTATTCCGCATCCAACAAATCCTTGCCAATATCGCGCAAAAAATGAAAATGGCAGATAAAATCCGGAGTGTCGGGGAAAACTTCTTTTACCGCAGACAAAATCCCTTGTCCCATATCATGGACCAAGGCAATCGGTTTGCCATAGGCCTGCTCAATATTTTGAAGAAACGGGATAATCAGCTCCCCTTTTTCCGAGGGGAGCTTGAGGTTTTCCAATACAATTTTGGAGATCCCGTCCATGCCGGTGAAAAGATGCGGACTGTCGCTTTCGCAGGTGCCGTCAAGGTGCAGAATATAGCCGCCGTTTTCAGCCATACGGGCTTTTAACCGATGCCGGCTCTGCTCGTGGGCAATGGCGAGATAAGCAATAAATTTTCGCCCCAAAAAGCCGATTTCGCGCTGCGACAGGCTGATATTGCGCCGGGCCAAATCGCCTATGATCTGCTGTTCGCTGCGGTGATGGACAAACAGGGCATAGCCCACATGGATCAGCACATCATAGCCGTATGTGCAACGCCATGGCGCAAGCTCGCGCAACTGCTGACTGTGATACGTGCGGGTCTCTTTGGCATCGGTCAAGATGCTTTCTATCGCTTGAAAAGGGCCGATGTCGAGCGTCACCACATGTTTTTTGCGCGTTTTGAGCACTTTTGCATCTTCGCCACAGCTATTGTCTTCAGGAGAAAAATAGATTGTCGGGGCCTGATCAAACAGATTGGCCACAGAAAGCTCCGCCTCTATCTTTTCTTTATAGTGCGTCAGGCACTTCATCGCCCGGTATCCGGAGTTTTTTTTAACAAGTCATGGGATTGTAAAAAATGTTCAATGACCGTTGGCGCCACATTTTTGCCCTGCTTTTTGACCTTGCGGGACAGCTCGCTCATATCAATGCCGGGGTGTTTGATAAATTCCACAAGTATCGATACCGCCTCGGCATCTGTGGGTTGAACCGCCTCCTTCGGCCTATACAATGATCTTGCCTTTCGCTGTTGGCGGTAGAGGTCAAGGCTGTCGGCAAAATAAACAAATCGTCCCTGGTATTTTTCTCGCTTAATGCCGGTCGTTTTGCTGAGCTGGGTAAACAAATAACTGCTGGGTGCCAGGTCCAATAGCGGTGCGAGTTCGGCGGCGCTCATGCCGGCCGATGATTTGCGGATCAATTCGATGATGGTCTCTCTGAGATTGCCGTGATTGGAGAAAAGCACCGATTGATATCGCCATAATCCGTTTTCGTCAAACACCGGTATTTGGGGCAATGTATAGTAGCGCCCGTTTTGGTTGATACTGGTAAAGGCGCTCCACTGTTTGAGCCGTCGCCTTACGGTAATCGTAGCGCATTGGAGCAATTGAACCAATTCTTCAATAGTCAGAATCTTTTTCCGAACAAATGTTTGGATGACCTTTTTTTCATTCATCTCGCCACCTGATAAAATATGTGTTTTTGTCAGTTAATATTACACATACTTTATCAGGTGGCGTTTAAAAATCAAGCTTTTTTACTTGTAAGTTCAATAAAATCAGGGCAAAATAAGTACAATTGAAGGAATGGTTGCCTAAACACATACTTGATCAAATTTTGACCGAAAATTAAATTGTACATATTTTCAGCTTGTTCCGTAAATCCAAC
>JAGYOX010000171.1 GCA_018399235.1 Desulfobacterales bacterium
CCTTTCTTCAAAAATGCCGCGCCAGCGGAATAAATCGCTTCCTACGATATCACGGTATGTTAAGAACCGAAAGGATTTCTATAGGATTTGCAGTGATATGTCAATGACAGGGTAGTAAGGATTCGGTACAAGGTACAAAGTACAAGGTTTATGGTTTAGGGTATAAGGTTTAAGGTATAACACTCGATGTCTCAGGTTTCAGTGTTCAGTGTTCAGGTTCGCACTCAAAAAAGCCTTTCAGTGGTTTATCGAAATTGGTGCAATCATTTAAATTGATCCGCGAAATCATGCAGGCGGATAATGTTGATGAGGATTTCATTTTCATATTCCATGTATTTGCGCAAATCCTTATAAGAAAAGAGTTCTGAATGAAAGAAATGCAACAGGCATGCCTGATTTAGTATTCTAATCCCCATCCGCTATCCCGGGGGGATTTCTATCGCCGACTCGCCAATTGAAAACATAAGACACAACATGCTGGTAAAAATTTTTGACAGATTGGAAAGAAATCGGAATGCGACACCCGGCCACAGTTTCTCAGCCGGATGTCGCATGATAAGGGTTAGGCAGCCAGAGTGAGGGCGTTTTCAGTGGCATTACGGATTTCGTCCGGGGTAAAGGGCTTGTGCAGGTAGTCGACAATGCCCAGGCGCGCGCTTTCTTTAGCGGTTTCAATGCTCGCATAGCCGGTGATGATGATCACCTTGGCCTCCGGAATGTGGCTTTTGACTGCTTTTAGAAGCTCCATGCCTTTGACGCCTGGAATCTTGAGGTCCAGCAGCACCAGGTCATACGTTTTGGCCTGCATTTTTTCCAGGGCATCCGTTTTGGTCACTGCCTGATCCACCGCGTATCCCTTTTTGGTCAGGATCCTATTGATGTTGTGGGTGATGTTGGCTTCATCATCAATAACCAGAATGTCGCCTTGTGCCGTCTGCTGCGGGAATTCAATTACATCCGCCTCGGTTGCCGCTGTCCTGGCTCTCATCATCTGCTCAACATTTTGTTTTAACTGTTCATAGGGCATGAAGGCAAACTCATTGGATTGCAGATTATGGATGTATTCAGGGCCGGTCAGGGCCGAGACTTCGTCATAGTTGAATGGCATGTCAACGCCGATGAGTTTTTTAACCGACGGCCCCTTGTCCTTTTGCGCTGTTTTCCCCTTTTTGGCCTTTTTTTGGGGGCATTCACCGTTTTTGAGTCCGGCCTTGCAGGTTTTGCCGAGTTTGCCATAGATATCGCAAACCATCTGACCGACTTCGCAGTAGTTTGCGGGCTTTTTTACTTCAACGATAGGCATATCGGATCGGCTCAGCGTTTTCACATAGTCCTCACCGGTATACTTGGCCACCTCGTCTGCGTCAAAGGGCAGGTCGACATCTATGACATTAATTTTTTCCTTTTCCTGCTTAGAAGTCGGAGCTTCCTTCAGCTCTTCGGATACCGCCAGGTTAATAATGTTTCTTAGCTCCTCGGGCGTAAAGGGTTTGGTGATGTAATCCAGCGCCCCGAGCTGCATGGCTTTGACAGCCGTGTCGGTGGAGGCGTAAGCGGTCATGATAAGCGCCTTTGTCAGGGGCCATTCTTTTTTCACCCGCTTTAACAGCTCCAGACCGTTCATGCCGGGCATGACCATATCCGAAAGCAACAGAGAGAAGGATTCCCGGGCCATTTTTTCAAGCGCCTCCTGAGCGCTTTCTGCCTGGATAACCTCATAATTTTGTTTAGACAAAATTTTGTTCACATTTTCACAGATATTTTTCTCATCATCGACCACAAGTATTTTTTTCTTTTCGTTCATGGCGGCCTCCTTTACTTAGAATGTTTTTGGATGCTTTTTAGTTTTTTTGAACAATAAACTGCAGTTTATATGCCAAATTCGACTAAATTCATAATATATTGAAATATTTCGTAATTATTTTAATATAGGAAACCTAAATCTTGCCGTTTGTATATGTTTTATATTCATATAGGAAGGCTATGCCACTGCGTGAAGCAGGCAACCAGATGTTTGGGCAGGTTGGAAGGATACCCGATAAAGCATTGTTTCAGGGCTTGCCCGAGGAATTAAGGATCGTTTGGGGAGAGGGAATTATAAGGATCAGAGGCGGGTGTATAAGAAAAATATTCATATGTATATGTATTGGGTATTAGGTGTTGGGTATTAGGTATTGGGTATTGGAGGGGATAGGAGGCGGCAACTGGCGATTGACGGGTATCATTGGGGAGCAAGAGCTACCTGAATTGAGCTATTTTCCTGAAGCTTTGATGCCGTATTTTTTCATCATGTTCTGAAAGTTGGGCCGCTTCAACCCGGTTTCCCTCGCCGCTTGGCTGATGTTCCAGTTGTTCTTCTGCAGCGCATGCAAAAGGAAATTTTTTTCAACCCTGGACACGGCTTTTTGGCGGATTTCCTTTTTTACCCGAACGAGCTCGGCGTTGGTTTCCGGCACATATTCCATGAGTTGCTCAATATCGCTCAATTGCGGAAGGTCCTGGATCGTAATTTTGTCGCTTTCACAGAGAATTACCGCTCGTTCCACCGTATTGCGGAGCTGGCGGATATTGCCCGGCCAATGATAGCTCATAAGCCGGTTGGCCGCTTCATCGTCAAATCCGGAGATCGCTTTCCCACGATCTGGATTAAGCTGGTTGAGAAAGTGGTAGGCGATGGGCAGTATGTCGTCTTTCCTTTCCCTTAAAGGCGGTAGATGGATGGGGTAAACATAAATGCGATAGTAAAAATCTTCCCTGAATGTGCCTTCGTCAACCATTTGTCTAAGGTCCTTGTTGGTGGCAAAGATCAGCCGGATGTCCACTGAATGGTGGGTGGTGTCCCCAAGCGGCATAAATTCCTGTGTGTCCAGAAAGCGAAGCAGTTTGCCCTGAATGTCCGGGGTGGTATTGCTGATCTCATCCAGAAATACGGTGCCGGTGTCGGCCAGTTGGAAAATGCCCTTCTTGTCATTTTTCGCATCTGTGAAGGCACCTTTCCGGTATCCGAAAAGTTCGCTTTCCAAAAGATTGCCGCTCAGGGTGCCGCAATCAATGCCGAAAAAAACCTTGTCCTGCCGGTTGCTGTTGGCATGAATGGCCCTGGCGACCAACTCTTTGCCCGTGCCGCTTTCCCCGTATAGGAGGACCGTCGCGTTCGTCTCCGCAACCTTTCGTATCATTTCAACGACTTTTTTAATCTGGGGGCTCTCGCCGATGAGTTGATGCGACAGGGTAGGGGTTGTTTTCCGGGCATGCATCAGCTGTTTGTTCTGTTTGCGGGTTTTTTGTTCCTCTAAGGCCTCTGTCACCACATTACGGAGTTCGTCCGGGGTAAATGGTTTGGGCAGATAGCTAAAGGCGCCCATTTTCATGATGTCAACTGCCGATGAAATACTGGCATAGCCTGTGATGACAATGACCATTGTATCCTTTGTGTTTTCCCTTATCCATTTCAGGACATCCACGCCGCCGACCGCACCCATTTTTATATCCGTTATAACCAGGTCATAATGTTTTTCGGACAGCATCTCCAGGGCCTTTTGGCCGTCCAGGGTATAATCGGATTCATAGTTGTGCTTGGATAATATTTTCCCGCAGTTTCGGCAAATATGCATTTCATCGTCAATGATCAGGATTTTCGCCGTTGTTTCAGTCGTCATTTCTCTGTGACGCCTCCTACCGTGAGTGACACCGTAAACCGGCTGCCTTGGCCGGGCTGGCTGTCAAGTTCAATCCGCCCGCTATGCTGCTCCACAATGCTGTGGGTAATGGAAAGGCCCAGGCCGGTTCCATCCTCGCGGGTCGTGAAAAAGGGATCAAAGATTTTTTCCTGGTCCGCCTGTGAAATTCCGCTTCCCGTATCTTCGACAATGATGCAAATCTCATCGGACGAAGCGTCATGCCGGGTTGTGAAAGTAATACTGCCCCCAGGATCAGTGGCTTCAACAGCATTCAGCATAAGGTTGATCAAAATCTGCTGAATCTGTTCCTTGTCAATATATACCGGCGGCAGGTCATCGGCCAGTTTTGAATTTACATAGATATCCTTAAACTCTGCCTGTTTTTTGGTCAGGTGGACGCTGTCCCGTATAATCTCGTTGATGTCATGCAGCTTTTGCATGGGTTTGGTCTGCCTGGCAAAATCAAGGAGGTTTTGCACAATTTTTCGGCATCGCTTGGCCTCATCAGATATAATTTCAAGCTCCTTGTAGATATCTGCTTTGGGGTCAACTTCTTCCTGAAGCATCATTGAAGAGGTCATAATGGTGGTCAAGGGGTTGTTGATTTCATGGGCGATGCCCGCTGACAGGCGCCCGATCGATATCAGCTTTTCCTGCTGCATGTGGGCCTTCTGAACTTCGATCTCATGCGTAATGTCCCTCATGATTTCAATGACGCCGTTTATTTCACCATTGTTGGTCAGCGGGTAACAGGATATGGCGTAGTAAATTTCATTATTGTTCTGGTCCAGATGCGTATGGTTCGTCATGCAGGGCTTATTCTTTTCATAGATTTCGGCCAGGGGGCAGGGATGGTTCTTGCCAGAACAGGGCTGGTCCTGATGATGTCCGATTTGATAGCAATATTGGCCAAGCGCTTCTTCTGCGGTCAGGCCGAGTTTGTTCAGCATCGCCTCATTGATATCGATGACCCGATAATCGGTATCAATAACCATGGCCTCTTCCTGTATAAACTGGTTCATTAAAACTTCGTAGATATTTTGGGTCTCGCTAAGCTGATATTCAATGTCATTGGCCTTTTTGTAGGCATTATCGATTTCCCAGAAAAGAAGCGCTGTTGTATGGGCGATGGCCCGGACGCTTTTTTTCTTTTTGGCGAGAATGTCGTTATAGATGTCCAGATCGCCGGTTAACTCAACGATCAGTTCGATATCGTCGCGATCAAAAAAATTGTTGTAGTCATTGGTGACAAACAGCCCCAGTTCTTTGGCCTTAATGATGCCGATGGCATTTTCCCTGGAATCTGCGACGGCCACTATGTTCGGCTTGAAAACATTGAATTTATTTTTTTTTATAAAATCAAGCAAATATAAACATCTGGTGCCGCCGCCAACGATTGCAATATTCATTTTTAAGGCTCCATCTCTTCTGTATTTAAACAACTGGTGGCATTCAGGCCGCCGTTTTCAAGTTCATTCTTAATTCGTTTCAGTTTTGCGGGATAATTTAATATTTCTTTCCCCGGCGCTTTTGTCAAATTCAGACAGTGGTGGTTTTATTTGCGGACGGCAGTGGTAACCGTCACTTTCTAATCCCTTGCAGGGTCGCAGGGATTTATTGATTGATGGCTTCGTAAAAAGCGGTTTATTCCGATAGCGCGGCATTTTTGCAGAAAGGAACGTTTGGTTCGTACTCGTACTCGTTCTCGTAATCGGCTTTTATTTTTCGAGTACGAGAACGAGAACGAGAACCGTCCCGCTTATGCGGGACTGAGTACGATTA
>JAGYOX010000172.1 GCA_018399235.1 Desulfobacterales bacterium
ACTTTTGTGATAGGTTAAAGGCACTGAGACGATTCATCCAATTTTGTCATTTCGAGCGGCAGCGAGAAATCTTTAACAAACAAGATTCCTCGTCGCTTTCGTTCCTCGGAATGACAGAGAGTTAAGCTTCTGGAATAATAATATATATTTTCAAGTTACTTAGAAGCGGCTTAAAGCGACGTATTTTCAACCAGCTCCCAGACGCCGCACGGGCAGGCGCCGGCACAGAAACCGCATCCGATACAGCGCTCCGGGTCAACCACATACTCATAACCCCCGGCATCCTTTGACACGCGGCGGATCGCCGCCTGCGGGCAGACCGCCTCGCAAATTCCGCAATCCCGACAGGCACCGCAGGAGGCGCATTCGCTGCCGCATTCGTTCATGTCGTGATAGTCTGTAAGCCGGGGATCAAAATATTCCAGCTTGACCCGGCGCTTGTCAATAACCTCCCGAAAGTCCCAGGCCGCCCGGTGAACCGCGTGGAATTCGGACAACTGGGGATCGATAAATTTCCCTCGCCGATCAGAAACAGGCTTGACAAACTGTTCGGGGCGCCTGCCCTCAAGAATATCGGCGATAACGGCTGCCGCCTTGCGGCCGGCACCGATGGCATCGGTCAACAGCCCGGGGGCTACAATATCGCCGATGGCAAAAATTTTCGGGTCTGTTGTCTGGTAATACGCATTTACCGTCACATAGCCCTTTTTCGACCGCACCGTATCCGGAAGAAACGACAGATCGGGCATATCACCGATGGCAATGACAACAGTATCCGCCGTCAGTAATTCGCCGGAATCCAAAACGACACCATCCTCGATAATTTCCTTTGTAAAGCAGGGCCAGCGGAACTCAGCCCCCACTGCCTCGGCATATTGTTTTTCCCTTCCAAAGGCAGCCGGCTTTTGCACATCAATTAGTTGAATCGATTCCGCCCCCAGTCTAGCGGCTTCAACCGCCACGTCACAGCCCACATTGCCCGCACCGATCACCACCACCCGTTTGCCGGGATGGATGGCACCGGTTTTTGCCCGGCCCAAAAAATCGTTTGCGGCAATCATCCGCTCCCTGCCGGGAACCGACAGGGTTTTCGGTGTTTGCGCCCCGGTGGCGATCACCACATAGTCAACATCCGCTTTAAGCTGTTCAATATCGTCCCGGGAAAGCTTCTGCTGTAAATTCACATGGGCAATGGCCTCCCTGACCCGCTCCAGCTCTTTTGCTACAACCTCTTCAGGAATCCGGCTCTCCGGAATCACCGACAGGATTTTTCCGCCCAACCGCCCGGACATGTCATAGATGGTTGCCTCGTGGCCCCGAAGCCGCAGCTGCCAAGCCACGGAAATGCCCGCGGGACCGCCGCCGATGACCGCGATTTTACCACCGGAGAGTTCCGGCAATTCCGGCATTTTGGCCTCAATGCTGGCCTTTCCCAGCTGTGTCACATCCACCGGCGGCATGTTGACGCTTTTCTTGGTGCATGCACCCATGCACAGGTTGGGACACAAATAACCGCACACGGTAGCCGGAAACGGGGTATAGGCAAGCGCCATATCCACGGCCTCGTCAACCCGGCCTTCACGGATCAGACGCCACCGGTCATGAACCGGAATCCCCGTAGGGCAAGCAGCCTCACAAGGCGCCTTGTACTTGCGGTTCGCCCATACCGGCACATAGCGGCGCAACTCGCCGGAGGTGATTACCGGTATAGGGCTCATATCCATGTCGGTCAAATCCCCGAACAACCCGCCGGCACCGAGTTCCCGGTTCCACACGGACTCGTGGAACTCGGACATGGAACGAATTTTGCGTACCACCTTGTCCTGCGGCATACGGGCGGCAATCAACTGCCAACGGTCCCGTTCGGACAACTCTTCATAGAGTTCCATGCGATTGATCGCAGACAGGAACTGTCTTAAATTCTCCGCCAGCCATTGCCAGTCCGAATCGTTGATAGGCGTCAGCCGGGCGTCGCTTTTGCTGTATCCGCCGTGCGGTCCATGGAAAAAAACCCTGCCGCCGACCATGCCGACAAGCGGGCGATAGCCTAAAATATTTTCCGGCGTCTGGGCATCGATCCCGCAGATAACCGCTATTCCGCCAGCCATGAATTCGCCGAAATAGTCGCCGGCAGAGCCCAGCACCCATAATTCCGGGGGGAAAAACCGCGGATTGTGCTTGGTCATGGTCATGCCCCGGGCGCCGATGGAGCCGGCTACGTAAACCCGTCCCTGGGCCATGGCATTGGCCACGCCGTTTCCGGCATGGCCGTGTACCACGATATCGGCCCCCCCGTTTAGCCAGCCGACATCATCAGATGCCGGCCCCATATTCTCGATCCGGGTATTGGCAAACCCCATAGCCCCCAGCCGCTGGCCGGAATGGCCTGTCACGCGAAGATGGACGGGCTCTTTCCCTGCCTTCCACAGACGACCGCCGATCCCGTGATGGCCGTAGGCTTTGATCTCTATAAAGCGATGGCCTTTTTTAACGGCTGCCTGAATCCGTTCCTCAAGCACCCGGGATTCGAGACGGACCCCGTCCTCCCTGCCTGATATAGGATAGTATGGTTGGTCTGGTTCCATAGTTTATTTAGACCACATATTTAATCTGGAGCCGATCGGCGGCGGCCTTATCATCAATCCCAAGCGCATCGGACATGCCGATGGGAAGCGATGTGGATCGCCCCAGCGGGGCCACAATTTTTCTCAGCTCCGTATCAAAACTCACAAACATTTCCACCACGCGCTGGGCGACATCATCAGGATCCAGGCGCCGATACAGCCGTGGATCCTGAGAGGTAATCCCCTTGGGGCACTTACCAATATTGCAGATATTGCAGCGGCCGGTTTCAGAACCCAAACACCCGGCAGCCGCCTGCATTACGTACTTGCCCACCTGAACCCCGCTTGCGCCCAACATGATCAACGCGGCCGCATTGGCCGCCAGGTTTCCGTTTTTGCCGATACCGCCGCCAGCAAACAGCGGAATTTCATTCTGCTGCCCCACGGAAACCAGGTTCAAATAGCAGTCGCGCAGGCAGGAAGCGATTGGATGCCCCATATGGTTCATGGACACATTATAGGCGGCGCCCGTACCCCCGTCCTCGCCGTCAATAGCGAGTCCCCCTGCATATGGGTTTCGGGTCAGGTTATTTAACACCGCAAGCGCCGTAGATGTAGCCGAAATTTTTGGATAAACGGGCACACGGAATCCCCAGGCCATGGACATGGACTGGATCATCTTGGCAACGGCTTCCTCGATTGAATACTGGGTCTGGTGTGTCGGCGGACTCGGCAGGCTCACCCCCGTCGGAACCCCGCGGATGGCCGCAATCAGCTGGTTGACCTTGTACCACATGAGAAGCCCCCCGTCGCCGGGCTTTGCCCCCTGTCCGTACTTAATCTCAACGGCGCAGGGATCGACCTTCATCTCGGGTATGGCATGAATAATTTCATCCCATCCGAAATAGCCGGAGGCGATCTGTAAAATCACATATCGCAAAAACCGGGACCTCAAAAGCCGCGGTGGACAGCCGCCTTCCCCCGTGCTGATCCGCACCGGCATCCCGAGTTCCTCGTTTAGATAGGCCACTCCCATCTGAAGCCCCTCCCACATGGGGGGCGAGAGTGCCCCGAATGACATACCGCCGATGATCAGCGGATAAATCTCCCGAACCGGCGGGATCCAACCCTGCTTCCGGATCACCCGAATGTTTTCCTCCGGCGGAAGCACGCGGCCCAACAGGCTTCTCATTTCAAACTGGTGCCGGCCGGCATCCAGGGCAGGATCGGTTAGCATGGAGATCCGGGTAAACTTAATCCGGTCCAGTATACCACCGGGAACATTCCTCCGGCCGCCGCGGCGTTCCGGCTCGCCCCCCTGATTGATGTGAAACTTGAGTTTTTCCGATTCATCGGAATGGACCGGCATGATGGCGTCATTGGGGCAGACCATGGCGCACATGCCGCACCCGACGCAGTGATAGGCGGGAGAGGTGCGCTGGCGAATCCCATAGTATGTTTTGTAGACATTGCCCGGCGTTGCATTCAAACCCTGGCCCACGTCTACAATTCGCTTTTGGAATACACCGAGCTCTATGGCGTGCACCGGGCAAACGGCCGTACACTTCCCGCACAAAGTGCATTTTTCTTTATCCCAGGCAATCTGCCAGGGAAGATCCTTTATGCTTAGTGAAGAAGGGATAATGTTTCCATTTGATGACATACTTTTGCCTCCCGATGATCAGGGCCGACCACCACCGTATCCAGGTGCATCGGCTGAAAATCGGCTTGTTTGTCTCGATCCGGCAAGACCGCGTCCAGACCGCAAATTTCAGATGAGAACACATACATACCGGGCCTGCCGCCTACCACGCCGGGGCGCAGTTTTTTTCGGTCCTGGGCCATGAACATGGTATTGTCCGGCAGGACCCCGATGATACAGTTCGGTCCGTCAATAATCAATTTCCGGCAGCTTTTCTTCATGTGTTTCAAAAACATCCCGTCCGGATGGTCCTCCAGATGGTCATCCTGCAATGGGGTAATAATGTGCTTGTAGGCCTCAATATCAAGTCCCAGCCGGGTGTGGATGTAGTGCAGAATATGGACAAACACCTCGGAATCCGAATAAAACCCGGTATAGCCGGATACCCCGCGCGACATCAAATATTCCCGGATGGGAACAAAGGCCGTGTTTTCCCCGTTCGTCATAGTGGAAAACCCCTGGATAAAAAACGGGTGGCACGCATACAGGTCAATGGCGTAGTTTGTGTTCTGGCGGCCCTGGGCCATAATAATCCGGGCATTTAACTTCTCGTTTGAAAGCTCCAGGAAATTGCCCACGGTTAACGGATCGCCGATCTCCTTGATCATAATCGTATCCGGCCAGAAGGAAAAAACAATCATGTCATGATTCTCCCTTCCCATGGCTTGGAGCTTCAACCGGATATCGAGAAGCCGGTCGCGCTTGTCCCCCTCGCTTAATGCTTCCCATTCATCCGGGTATTCATAGGCGCGAATCAAATAAATATCGCGCTTCGGCACACCGGGCGGCGGCACCTTAGGAACCTTGATGGTAATTTTGTACTTGGTTAAGAACCCGATATCAATCATAAAGCTGTCCAGGCGCTTTAGCCCGTGTTCGGTAAAAATACCGGAAAGAATCGGGGCATCCTTCATATCCTCAAAAGGCCCGCCCAGATCCCGGAGAAAAAGCCCCACGCCGGAGCCGTCATGCCCCTCCCGCATCACATCCAGAGCATTTAAAGCCACCATTGGCGATACCGGCGCATCACTGGTTAAACCGAACAATCGACACATATGTGCTCCTCTACGTAGTTTCCGCTATCCATTAAAATGCGGTATCACTTCTAAGTAACTTCAA
>JAGYOX010000173.1 GCA_018399235.1 Desulfobacterales bacterium
GAGTTACTTTCTGCAAAAATACCGCCGCGGCGGAATAAATTGCTTTTTACGAAGCCATCAACATAAACATTGCGGCAGTATTTAACATGCTTACACCTAAATTAAAATAGGCAGACAGTTGAAATAATTTATGGTTGCGATTTTAAGGGCCGGTATATATCATAAGCGATTTTAAACGGCACGGCCTTAAACCGAAAAAGTTGTCAAGAATAGTTATTTAGGCCTTCAACATACTTTTTGCGAACAGAATATGAAAATCATCCATCTTCTCAGTAACTGGAAATGGACTGAGCGGTCAGAACCGGTAATCGATTTGGCATTATCCCAGAAAAAGCTGGGGCAAAGGGTTTGGCTTATCTGCGGGCAGGCGCCGCCGGAAAGCGGAGGGGTTCCGGATGCGTTGTTTTGTGCCCGGCAAAAAGGCTTTGATAATGCCATTGCTTTGCCTGAAATGAAAAAGCACCTGAATGTCTTCTCCGTTTTTGGAGGCGTCAAAAAAATCCGTGAAATAATAACCAATATTGAGCCGGATGTTATCCACTGCCATATGCGAAATGATCACCTTATGGCAGGACTGGCTTGCGGCAAAAATAGCGATTCGCTTCTGATTCGAAGCGCCTATGATCCGGACCGGTTGGGCCGGGACTTTCGTTCCCGCTGGTGTTATCGCAATTACACCCGCGGCGTCATCGTGGTAAGGGAAAAAGCAAGGCAATCGGCTTTATCACAATCTTTTTTTTCAGGAAAAATAGAGGTCATCCACCCGGGTATCGATCTGGAAAGATTTTCACCGGCCAGAGAATTGTCAAGCACGACAGATTTTGGCCCGCTTGAAGACAAATTTGTGGCGGGGCTTGTCACCCGAATACGCCAAACGCGCCGCCTGGATATTCCGTTACACGCGCTTTCCCGGCTGCAGGAGGAGTATCCCTCGCTAAGGCTGCTCCTCGTCGGTCGCGGACGCCCCGGCGCTTTCGAAAAAGTCGTTGAAAAACCGGCCGCTGAGCTGGGAATCCGGGGCAAGGTGGTCCGGGCAGGGTATTGCCAGGGTGACGACTTGGTCGCGGCTTATCGCCATATGCACGTTTTGCTGTATCCCATGCCCGGAACGGACAGAACCTGCCGCACGGTTCGGGAGGCACTGGCCGCCGGTGTGCCGGTAATCGCCCCGGCTATGGATTTTTTACCGGAACTCATCCAGGATGGTCAAAACGGCTATCTTGTGGATCAGTCCCCGGAAGGGTTTGTTTCAGCGCTCAAAAAACTGGTGGATGATCCGGATACCCGGCAGGCCCTCTCCAGGCAGGCGCTTGCTTCAGCACAGGAAAAATTCGGCCTGCAGATCCAGGCGGAAAAAAGCCTTCGGTTTTATAAAAGCCTTTGGCAAAATTTTTAGTCAACTACAAGAAATTGATTATGATAAGCATTATTATTCCTACCTTTAATAGGGGATTTATCGTGACGAGGGCCATAGATTCGGCCTTATCTCAAACCTATAAGGATTTTGAAATTATCGTCGTGGACGATGGGTCTACTGATAATACCCGGGCGGTTCTGGCCCCCTATAAAGCGCAGATAAGGTATTTTTATCAAGAGAATCAAGGCGTTGCTGGCGCCCGGAACAAGGGCATAAAAGAGTCCAAAGGGGAGTTTATCGCTTTTCTGGATTCGGATGATTATTGGCACCCTGAAAAACTGGAGCTGCAGATGGCATTCTTCAGGTCTCACCCCGAGGTGGCCATGGTATATAGCAGGCATTGGAAAGAAATAGATACCCAGGGGAAAAAGCTGATGCCCAAAAGAAAAAAGTTGGTGCAGGGGCATATATATAGTAAGATAATTTTTTCATCACATATATGGATGGGGACGGTAATGATCCGAAAGGACTGTTTGTTTAGGATCGGTCTGTTTAACCGCCCCCTGGATAAGGATATGTTTTTAAAAGCGGCCCGGAAATTTAAAATTGGTGCTATAGATAGGCCGCTTGCCGTGCATTATAAAATTAAGTCCGGCAATAAGGGGATGAAGGGACCTGCGGAACGAGAAAAGATATATAGAGAGGGTTTTGAGGCGCTCCCCTTTTGGAAAAAAATCCTTTATTTCCCAGTATTTAAATTAAAGTGCTCCCGCCATTATGCAAGTGCGGGCAAAAAACACCTGCAGGAAAAAAATATCATTTAAGCAAACAATATTATTATGAGGCTTTAAAAAGATTCCCGTTTAGGTTCAAGTATTTTAAAAATTTAGTAAAAGTATCCGTATATTCATGATAAGCGTCATTATCCCCACCTATAACCGGGCCTTCATTGTTGGCAAGTCCATTGATTCAGTGCTCCAACAAACCTATAACGATTATGAGATTATCGTGGTTGATGATGGGTCGACGGATAATACGCATGATAGCCTAAAACCCTATTTCAACAAAATTCATTACGAATATAAAGAAAACGGCGGCATCGCAAGCGCCAGAAACCGCGGTCTTGAGATAGCGCAGGGTGAATATATCGCCCTGTTGGATTCTGATGATTTCTGGAAGCCGGAAAAACTTGAAAGACAAATGGCGTGCTTCCACGCCCATCCGGAATACGGCATGGTCGCCACCCGGTGTGTTACCAACACGGTGGACACGGATTTCAGGACCATTGAGATGAATAAAATCCGGCGCTCCGGAAAATCCGGATGGATATACAAGGACCTGTTTTTTAGGAATTTTATCCGCACCTCCTCGGTGGTCATAAAAAAAGAATGCTTCGATAAGGTGGGCGGGTTTGATGAAAGCCTTCCACGTTGCGAAGAAATTGATATGTGGCTTCGTCTATCTAAACAGTATCCGGTGGGATTTATTAACGATGTACTGACGATTTATACCAGAAGGCCCAAAGAGATACGGGCGGACAACATAGAAGGAAGAAAAAACTGGCTTAGGGTACTGGAAAGAAACTATGATCCTGAATTAATTCCAAAAGGATTGTATAAAAAAAGAATGGCCAAAATATATAATCATTTGGCCGAAAAAATGATAAAAAAAGGCGATAAAGAAGAAGGACAAAAACACCTGCAGCAAGCCTTATCTTTATCTCCTTTGGATATCAGTGTTTGGAAGACCTATTTACTTCTAAACTTAAAAAAATAATCCGCTGTTCCAATAGTCTGGGGCCGTCTCAGGGGCCAGGAATAAAAACTATTAACCCTATTACAGGCTGTATTGATGGATTTAACCATAATTATTGTCACATGGAATACGAGAGACCTGCTTCTGGAGTGTCTGGACTCGGTTTACAAATACATAGAGGGTTTGGATTATAAGGTTTTTGTCGTTGACAACGCCTCAGATGACGGAAGCGCTGAAGCGGTCCGAAAAAACTTTCCCCAGGCTGAACTGATCGTCAACAAGGAGAACCTGGGGTTTATCAAGGCCAACAACCTGGTCCTGCCCTTTGTTTCGTCTAGATACGCGGCCCTTTTGAATTCGGATACCAAATTAATCCCAGGGGCGATCGAATCCCTTGTATCTTTTATGGATCAAAACCCAAATGTCGGCATGGCCGCGCCCCAATACCTTAACGCGGACGGTTCCAAACAAAATTCTTTTGAAAATTTTCCCAGCCTGGCCTCCGAACTACTCAATAAAAGCCTGTTAAAGATTCTTTTCCCGCAACGATACCCCAGCAAAAGAAAAGAATACCATGCCCCCTTGGCGGTCGATTCAGTGGTAGGGGCTTGTATGATGGTTCGAACAGAGGCAATGAAAAGGGTGGGGTATCTGGATGAGGATTATTTCTTTTTTTTGGATGATACGGACTGGTCTCACCGAATGTGGAGGGCGGGCTATGAAGTCTTTTATGTACCCCAGGCCCAAATCTATCATGTCGGCGGCGCAGCCACCAAAAAAAAGATCCCCGTCCAGACCTGGATCGAATATTACCGGTCCATGTATATCTTTTTTAGAAAAAACAAAAACTTTTTTTCCTGGCTGCTTTTCCGCTTGTTTCGGCCGGTAAAGCTGGGCATCAATTTTCTGCTAACTTCTGCGGCCCTGATTCTGACGTTAGGCAAAAATAAGCGTTTACGGGACAAGTGGTCCGTTTATTTTTGGCTTTGCCTGTGGCATATAAGGTTGTGTCCAAACCATATGGGATTGCAAAAAGGCGCTAATAAAGGGAAAAAATAATTTTCCCCCAAAGAGCTAAACTGATATATTTATACCATGCTTGCTCATGCCCGCTTTCAGAATACGGATTTTACCCACTGCACCCTGTTAAAAGCGTCCAAATCAAAAAAACTGCTTTCCTGTCCCGCTGATTCAGCCGATCCCCATAGTTTCTATTTGGTAAAAATGTACTTCTACCCGGGTCTGCTGCAGACGGTAAAATACCTTTTCCGCAGATCCAAGGGCCATAAAGAGCTCGCCCTGGCAAAGGATATAAGCCGGAGAGGGATTCCTACAATTGTCCCAAAAGAAGTCAGAGACATAAAAAAATGGGGGCTTTTGCAAAAAAGCGTGGTCCTTACGGAACAATTACCGGACTGCCTGAATTTGGAGGAATTGCTCCTCAAAAAACAGGTCCCGGACCGGCACCTGAGAAGAAAAATCATTGAGGAATATGGCAAACTGGCCCGGTTGATCCATGATCAGGGGATTTACCAGGACGACTTTGATCCCAACAATATCCTGTATGAAAAAAGGCCAAACGGCGCATTTCAGCTTTATTTTCTGGACTTTGAAAGAACGCGAATCGTCAAAGAGATCCCCCCCAAAACAAGAATCCACCTTCTGGCCAAGCTGAACCGCATGGGACGGAGGTTGAAAAAAACCGACCAAATGCGTTTTCTGAAAGCCTATCTGGGGCCTCAAACGACCCAGAAAGAAAGGCATAACTGGATTCGACGGATAAAAGAGGAAGAGGAAACCATTTTTCTGAGGGATCAGCGAAAAGCTTGGAAGGAATGCACCTCATCAAACAGCCGGATCGGGATTATCAAATATGGGGGCTATCAGGGATACTATCGAAAGAAGCATCATGCCCAAAAATATTATACTGAATCCGACGTTATTCATATTATACAGGCCATTGAAGAAAAAAAAACAGACAAAATTTTAAAAAAACACTTCCCGGACCCGTTTTTTAGTCTTACCGTGGAGTTGGAGAACAGGAAGGAGACGTTTCAAGTCCGTTTTTTCCAATACGGCGGTTTAAAATACCGTCTGCAAAGAACAATCAAGCAGACCCCGCTGCTTGCCGCCTGGAAAATGGATAACGGTTACCTGAAAAATCGATCCGCCGATTTTTTGCCCGTGGCCGCACTGGAAAAGAAAACAGGCCCGGATCGGTATCATGGTTTTCTGATTCGAAAAGAT
>JAGYOX010000174.1 GCA_018399235.1 Desulfobacterales bacterium
AGCCCGCCAATGCCTGATAAGGGACGAAGGCCGAAAAAATATCGTGCCCAGTGTTTTTAAGAATCGAATTTTCGGGTTTTCGTGATCCACTACCGGTCCGGTAAAGAACTTCATGAAGGTGTAGCCCCGGGGAAAGCGATTCTGGGTAATATGCGTGTCCGAATCAGGGTAAAAGTGTGAAGAGATGGCGGTTCCATAGCTCAGGTCAAGATCCGGATCTTTTGACAGCACAATCGCAAAAGCTTCGCTGTTGGTTCTCACGCGCCGGCCAAGCTGACGGGAGATGTTGGGGAGGGTTCGGTCCACATCACGGCAGCGGTATAGCAGGTCAAGGGTGCCCAGGACACCGCCGGCCAGCACTATCTTGCGTGCTTTTAGCGGCGGGTAAAACCGCCTGAATCTGGTCGGATGACAGATGGTCAACTCATACTCACCTGTTGACAGCGGCTTGATCCCTCTGACCTGCCGAAAGGGAAGAATATGTGCCCCCAAGCGTTGGGCCAGATAAAGGTAATTCTTATCCAGCGTGTTTTTTGATCCATACGGACATCCGGTCAGGCATCGGCCGCAAAGATGGCATCCGGTTCGATGGGGGCCGGCCCCGTTGAAATACGGATCAGGCGCCATGACTTCAGGCTTGCCAAAATAAATGCCGTTGGGGGTAGGGCCGAAGGTTTCGCCTACCCCCATGGCGGTTGCTGTTTTTTTTAAATATTCATCCTGGATGTCTTGGCAGGGATTTTCAGTAACGCCCAGCATCCGTGCCGCTTTCTCGTAATACGGCGTCAGCTCGGTTTTCCAGTCAACACCCAGATTCGCCCATCCTGGATCCCGGTAGAATTCATCCTTTGGTTTTAAAAGTACCGCGGCATAGACGATGCTCCCGCCGCCCACGCCGACCCCCCGCACCAGGGTCACGTGCCGGAAAAAATCCTGGGAGAAATAGCCGGTAAACCCTATAGTGGGGATCCAGTTAAGCCGGCGCACATCCATGTCGCCCTCTTCGAAGTCCTCGGGCGTAGTCCAGTTTCCCTGCTCCAGGACCACCACCCTGTACCCTTTTTCCGAAAGCCTCAAAGCGGCGACGCTCCCGCCGAAACCGCTGCCAATCACAGCTACATCATAATCCATCTTCACCTCCGAATGGGCAATGATCCTTAAAGCTCTGCTGAGACATCCAACAGGCGGCTTAAATGAACAGCGGTTTTGACAAACGACTCGACTTCCGAGACATCAAAGTTATGCTTTTCCAAATTGTTTATCAGAACCGTATAGGAATGTTCATCCACTGACTGGACTTTTTCTTCGCCTTTGGCTGTTAACGAAGCCCAGATCTGGCGCTTGTCTTTTTGGCCCTTCTTCCGTTTGACCAGCTTCATTTTTTCCAAGCGGTCCACCAGTCGGGTGCCTGAGGACACCGGGATATACATTTCCTCTGCAATCTGTTGCATCCGGGCGGGTCCATGCCGGCGGAGAAACTGGAGGAGATAGACGGCGTCAAAGTTAAGCGCAAATTTGGCTACCTTTATCTGCTCAAACCGGTAAATTGCCCGCAGGGCTTCGAATAAAACTTCATCGACTTGTTGCCTGGGTATCGGGAGCATGAGAATCTTCCTGTTGAGTTAGGGATAAATCGAACAGATCATATTTATTTGCAAATTGCAAATAAATTTAGATGGAATTAAAAAGATTTTGGGATCAAATGAAAGAGAAGGCAGAATCACTTTGTTTTAAGAGGCCGTTTATTTTGCCATCTCAAAATCGACTTTTTACGAGACTGCCAAACAAGGAATTGATTATACTTTTCGGTCTGATCAGCGGCGGCCAGCTTTCGGAACTGTAAAGCCGAAGTAACGATATTTTGGATGGGGCGTTTGAACTCAAGATATCAGGCTCGGACAAATAACCGCTGCCGGTTGGCTTTGTTTGGTGCGCGCAGGCGGGAATAAATGTTTAAGCCAACCCCAAGATATGGTATTCTTCCTGAAACTGAGAGATTCCAGATTTTGTTTGAGAAGCTTGAGTTGGGTAAGTGTCCGCATAACTGATGCTTGATATACCAAGATGAAGTTGTGCGAAACGGTATTTAAAGCAAATTTGGCCAGGGCAAAAGGCGCCTTGGATTGGGCCGGATTATGAGCAATCTGGCATCTACCTTCAGAAAGTGCTATTCTAATATTTTTTCGGTGATGAAGCTTGAGAGATGGATCGAGGTCATTATTTATTGAATTTTTTACCACTGGCCGATTTTGGTTAAAGATTTAGGCCATTCTCAGGTTGAGGCTTCGAATTGCAAGGAATCAATCGATGCGAGGGAGGTAAAATATCGGGCAAACCCGAAAGTTGGAGGTCGCGAGACAGGTTAATATTCTTTCCATCGATCAATGGTTTCCGATTGGAACGGCCGAGCCGTCCTCTCGTTTGAGCACCTTTTTGTCGATTTTCCCGACCGCGGTCAACGGCAGCTCGTCTCGAATCTCAATGGTTTTTGGCACTTCGTAAGGGGCGAGTTTTTCCCTAGCAAATTTTTGGATGTCTATTTTCAGGGTCTCCTCATTGCCTTTACCCTTATGCGCAGGTGTCAGCGTCACGTATGCGGCCACCAATTCGGAGCCCGGTCTTTCAGGGTTTTCGCGGCCGATAGTCGCGATCATATCTATTGCCGGATGTTCGGAAAGAATTTCCTCCACTTTCTTTGAAAACACCTTAAAGCCGCTGACAATGATCATGTCTTTGGTTCGGTCGACAATCCGCAAATACCCCTCTTCATCAAACACGGCCACATCCCCGGTGTGCATGTAGCCTTCGCTGTCGATGGCTTTTTGGGTTTCTTCGGGCTTATTAAAATAGCCGACCATGACCTGGGGGCCTTTAACGCAGATCTCGCCGGGCTCGCCGATGGGGACGGGCTCCCCCGTGGAGGTGTCGCACAGCTTGATATCCGTGTTTAAAAGCGGCAGACCAATGGAGCCCAGCTTCTTTTTTCCCCGGAAGGGATTGGCGGTGGTCAAGGGTGCGGTCTCAGTCATACCGTAAGCTTCTATAAGTTTTCCTTGGCCCACGATATCTTCCAGGGCCTTCTGGGACTCCACAGGAAAAGGAGAGGCCGCGGAGATACAGGCGTCGAGCTGCGAATGATCCAGGGTCTTGAATTTTGGATTGTTAATCAGAAGCTGATATAAAGAAGGGACGTTTATCATGGCGTAGGGCCGGTATTTTTCGATCTGTTTGCAAATGTAGTCGGTATTTCGCGGATCAGGAACAAGCACCTGCGTCCAGCCGAGATAGATACAATTCTTATTGATGAATAAGCCGGCGATATGAAAAAATGGAAAACCGGAGAGGGCGATGCCTTGCCCTTTTTCCCAATTGAGCCAGCGCTGAACAATCAAAAGGTCCGCCATCATGTTCCGATGGCTTAGCATGGCGCCTTTGGGGGGGCCGGTAGTGCCGCCGGTGTGCTGGATATAGGCAAGATCATTGGGCGTGAGAGAGACCGACGGCGAGGCGTCCGAAAAGTTTTGGGACTTTATGGTTTCCGCAAAGTTGAACACTGTTTTCCCTTCCAGGGGAATGACTTTACCCTTAGGGATTTTTCCCAAAAACTGGCCCAGCAAACGCTTGTGGATCGGCAGGAACCCACCGACGCTAGCTACGACCACCACTTTAAGATCCGTGAGCCTATCGACGATATTGACAAGTCTATTGGCAAAAACTGCATCCAGGGTCACCAGGCACCGGGCCTTTGAATCCACAAGCTGATGCGCCATTTCGGATTCGGAAAGCAACGGGGACACGCCGGACACCACACATCCGGCCTTCAAGGCGCCGAGCCAGGCAATCAGGTATTCCGGAATATTCGGCAGATTGATGCCAACGACATCCCCTTTTTCAGAGCCCTTATCGATCAGCATATGGGCAAACCGGTTTGAATATAAATCCAGGGCTTCAAAGGTTACTTCAATGCCCATAAAAGAGAAGGCCGCCTTTTGGGACAGCCTTTCAAAGGTCGGCCGGATGGCGTCCACGTAGTTGGTTTCCCAGGATGCCGGGTCCAAGTCGGCAAGGCCTTCATCATAGGACTTTTTCCAGAATTGTTCGCTGTCCATGGCTCTTCTCCCTTTGTCTATGGTTTTCTGAGCGCCTAAAAACCTTCGTATTTTGCAATCACATCGCTCATAACTTCACTGGCGCCGCCGCCGATGGACAGTAAGCGGGCATCCCGGTAAGCCCTTGATACGGGCATTTCATTCATAAAGCCCATTCCGCCGTACATCTGCAGACAGCCATCCGTTACCCGGCTCAAAATATCCCCGCCGATCAATTTGCCCATGGATATTTCCTTGGTCACGTCCTGGCTGGCCATTTTCATGCGAACAATGTGATAGGTCAGCTGCTGCAGGCATTCGAGCTCGCTCAACCATTGGACCAAGCGGTGGCGCAGCACCTGTTTTTTGATCAGCGGCTTGCCGAAAACCACTCGGGCCTTTATATAATCGACGGTTTCCTTGATGATATCCCTGGCGCTGACGTAGGTTAAGGGCAAAACGGCAAAACGCTCATGCTGGAACTGCTTCATCTGTTGAATAAAGCCTTCGCCTTCTTTTCCGATCAGGTTTTCCGAAGGTATCTTCATGTCATCAAAATAGAGTTCTGCGGTATCGCTGCTTCTCATTCCCATTTTGTCGAGCTTCTTGCTGACGTGAAAACCGGGCAGGTTGGTGGGCACAACAAAAAGGCTGAATGAATGATAGCCGGGATCATCACTGGTTCGGGCCAAAAGGGTCAAAAAATCCGCTTGGGTGCCATTGGTGATATAGGTTTTGGAGCCGTTCAGCACATAATAGTCCCCTTGGTTTCGGGCGGTGGTTTTAAGGGCCGCCACATCCGAGCCGGCATCTAATTGTGCCTACTTGCGTTGGAGTGGTTGGGTCGGAGATGTCTATGACTGTCAATGAATCGGCAACAGTAGAAGCTACGTAAGCATATTTGCCGGAAACATAAACTGAATAAACACCATTCAAATCAGCATTACTAATTGTGCCTACTTGGGTAGGATTACTTGGGTCGGAGATGTCTATGACTGTCAATGAATCGGCGTGATAAGAAGCTACATAAGCATATTTGCCGGAAACATAAACTGAACGAGCACTTTCCAAATCAGCATTACTAATTGTGCCTACTTGTGTTGGATTACTTGGGTCGGAGATGTCTATGACTGTCAATGAATTGGTGACAGTAGAAGCTACGTAAGCATATTTGCCGGAAACATAAACTGAAT
>JAGYOX010000175.1 GCA_018399235.1 Desulfobacterales bacterium
GCAGTTATGCGGTTATAGTGAGAAGCACAACATGTGGTGGGTAGCCTCCATTGGACCAGAGTCCCGGATTACTGTCTTTTCTGTTTGACTATACTTAGCGGCACAGATTAACGGATAACTGAAGGTTCTATAGTCTCATGTGCACTTCACATCATGACAATCAAAAAATAAAGCCCCGGCTTCAGCCGGGGCCTATGCCACAAAGTTTTATAGTGTACTGCTATTCAATATTGACGCTTACGTAATCATAATGCGCTTGGTCCATATCCAATATACCATTCATAACCGTATCAACGCCGAAATACACCGTATAAGTTCCGACGGGTAAGGTCGTATTTAAAACATTAAATTCAGCAAGATTGAATAAGGGGCCTTGAAAACTATATTTAATATCAGGCGCCCAAGAATTGCTTTCTACTTGATAATGGAACCATCCAAATGGTGTAGCTGCCACCAGCCACCAGTCGGCATTGTCACCTGCATGATCCCCGGAGGAGAATTCAATTGTGATGGAAAGATTATCGCTTGGCGATATTGTTATGGGAGTATCTGAGTTATTGGCCTTTATACTGGAAGCAATCTCGGAATCACAAGCATCGCCAATACCGTCGCCGTCTGTGTCCTGCTGGTCGGGATTGAGTGTGTTTGGGCAGTTGTCTGAATCGTCTGATAGGCTGTCGCCATCTGTATCCGGACTGTTTACTTCCCCAGTCGGCGCATCCTCAATGACAATCGGATCGGCTGCATAACGGCCTTCATATTCAATATATTTCGGCTGCTCGCCGATTGTAACTGACTCTCCATCATAAAGGGGATCCTCTAACACTTCGCCACTCATTGATTTCAAAATCCCCTGATCCCCGTCAAGGGATACCCGGATGGTCTCGGTTTCATCCGCCCAATGTAATCCGCTTTCCCTTTTTCGGCCGGTGCCGTCAAACGCCGTATACCAGAGGATTTTAACTTTGCGATCTGCGCTGGCGGCAGTCAGTTGATAAATCCCCGCTTCTCTTTGGGATTTTGGATTGATATGGGAGATCTGCATATCTTCCGTAATGGCGCGGTACGTGTTCAAAACGCTCACAGCCTGCTTGGGATGAATCTGTTCGGTCGTACCGTTGCAATCGACTTTATAAATGCCGTATACGTTTTCCCAGTCACTGGCATCACGGGAATTTTCATCTTTTAAATTATAAATAAAGGCATTTTCAATGCCCTGGTATTGCATCAGAACCAAATACCTCAGCAGTACAGAGGCCTGATCGATTTCTCGGATATGGCCGCCTTCGTCATTTTTGGTGGCAATGCCAAATTCCGTAAACCAGATGGGTTTATCCGCTAAGCCGTGCTCAGCCAACATAGCTTTGACTTCTTCAAAGCGTTCATTAAAATATTCGGGGTTTCCGGGGTCTGAATAATAGTGCAGTGCAATTTTATCCATAAAATAACTGTTCTCCGCACCGCCGTTTGCCTCGATCGCCTCAATCATTCCAACTAGACTTGAGGGGTCAAAATTGTCATCATCATTTTTCCAGTACAAACCGCTGTTTAATATGACCGCATTCGGGTTGGCCGCCTTGGCCGCTTTATAAGCCGGTATCAGCCGCTTTTTGACATAATCCGCAATGGTCAGTCCATGGCTGAATTCCGGGTTGTCGACCTCATTGCCGATTTCAAAATACCTCACCGGCCGCACAAGCCCGGGCATATCATCTGTCCCATCCCCGTCATAGCGTTCCACAATATGATAGACATAATCAAAGTATTGCTCATAGGTCATGGCATTGGCATCCTCATTCAGTTCACTATTGTGGATATCAAGAAGCATCAGTAATTCCGGAGCCTCTTTAGACTGAAAAAGTTTAACCAGCTCATCATATCCGGAGCTATAATCAATTATCTGCGGGCAGTTCTTTAATTCCAGATTCCTATAGAGATAACTCCATTCGGCCGCCTGCCATTGCGCATCTATGGTGAAATCGCTTGGTTCCAGCCGGCTCCACCAGGCGCCATCCCGCACAAAATCAAACTGGGTCGCACATCTCTTATACGCATCAAAATCATTGGCCCAGTTATACCAGTGCGCTGATACCGACATTTGAGTCGTTTTTGGGCTGGATAATCCGTCAAGCTGCCAATCCCGCTGTTTATTCGAAATCCTTAACGCATCGATAACCCCTTCAAATGATTGTCCATATTGATTTTCATTCCAAAAACCAGAAACAACCTCTCCCACTGTAGGATTATTTACGGGTTCTTCAAAATTGCCGCAGGTATTCATCGATTCAGTATAAGAAGTATCATATTCAACTTCTTCCCCATCGACCATAATATATTGCCCTTGGCTACCATAACTGAAACCTACCGTATGCCATTCGTTAAATCGAAATGAGGTTTCCGTTGCCGAAAGAGTATGCTCAGCCCCAGCAGTTGCGTAATCTGTAGATGTACTTAATCTTATACCTCCGTTATTATAAACGTTGAACCACATAGCTCCCGGCCACCACACATCAGCCTTGCCTGTATCAAAAATCCGGGCATTGCTGTCCGAAAAACTTAATTCATAATCTCTATAACCATATCCGCAATCAATCTTAATCAAACATTCAATCGTTCCTTGCTTGGGAAATCCCATAGAAAAAGGGTATTCTATTCTGCTTTCCTTTTCTTTTTGGAATAGAGCCCCTTGGCCATTTGGCGTTTGCACGTAGCTAATGCCGTATTCATTGCCCTGGACTGATCCATTAAATTCCTCAAGAATCACCATGCCTTTGGCATCAGAAACAAAGCCCGAGAACAATAAACTTAAGCACATAGTTAAAATTAGTAATAATGAACGAGAAAAACGGGGAAATCGATACTTACTTTTCATTGAATCCTCCAATAATCTTTTCTAACCAAACCTAGCCGCAGCCATAAAGTTTTATCGCATTATTGCTATTCTATATTCACGGTTATGTAATCATAATGCGCTTGATCCAAATCCAATGTGCCGTTCACAACCGTATCAACGCCAAAATAGATTGTATAAGTCCCAGCTGGTAAGGGAGTATTTAAGACATTAAATTCAGCAAGATTGAATAATGGGCCTTGAAAACTATATTTAATATCAGGCGCCCACGAATTGCTTTCTACCTCATAATGGAACCATCCAAATGGTGTAGCCGCCACCAGCCACCAGTTGGCATTGTCACCTGTGGGATCCCCTGATGAGAATTCAATTGTTATGGAAAGATTATCGCTCGGGGTTATTGTTATAGGGGTATCTGAGCCATTGGCTTTGATGCCCGGTATTGGCGGTTCAAATTGCCCGGCAATGTTACCCGTATGCCTTAGGTCATGATGAAACATGGACCAAGGGGTATCGGCCAAGCCTTCCGTATTGCCATAAATAGCATAAATTTTGTGATCTCCAGAGCCCACATAGATGGTGCCGTCAGAAGCAATGGCAGGGGAGGATCGTACACCATTCCCTGTTTCATAAGCCCATTTCAGAGTGCCTGGCGTAGCAGCGTTAGTATTTGAAGGCGGGATGACAATTAGCAGCAAGATTATAATCATTAAAAATACTAAATAAATTTTTTTAACTTCCATTTCCCTCCTCCTTTTTAAAAAGTCTGGTATGCAGGATCTGAAATCAGGTTGACAACGTGTTTACAACAAAAAAAGCCGAAACTCCATTGAGAAAATGGCGCTCCGGCTCTACATTCAATCCATAATTTTTTATCCTATTCTCGTTTATAGTTCGGCCTTTTATATTTTAAATAGACTGAATAGCTGGAGAAGTCAATAAGCATTTAGCTCTATCTTATGTAGTAGTTAATCCTACAATTATACGTTTATCATTTATAGCTTAAACTAGAGCAGGGTTTGAGCTTTCTTGACCAATAAATTATGCGAATGGATGAGGATAATAAAAAGATCCTGGCAGCTATCCACATTAACAGGGGCATACAATATATGGTATTTTCTTGCAGATAAAGAAAATGTTTCCCTCTTGCTAGCCCCCCGCATTTTTTCAATTTGCAGTATCCTGTTGGTACGTTACTTTTTAATTAAGCTGACGGCACAACGGCTAAAATATAAAACTTTAACCATAAGGGAGGTCGCCATGTTGATTTCACAAGCCATCACTGTATGGGACCGGAAAATACGGATCCGCAAGGAAATTCGATGGGTGGCATTTTTTGCCGTGCTGATTTTTTTGAATCTTCCCGCCATCGCTTTCGCCCAATCAGCATGTCCGGGAATTCACGTGAAAATTCCGAACATAGAAAACAGTACTGGAAATATAGCTTGTGGAATTTTCGAATCACCAGAGGGGTTTCCCAAGAAATTTTTGGGTTCGGCAAAGGCGGTTATAATACGGAAAATTCAGAAGACACAAGCGCAATGCGACTTTTCGGATATCCCGCCGGGAACCTATGCGATCGCCGTCATCCATGATGAGAACATGAACGGCGAGCTCGACACCAATTGGTTTGGTATCCCCACGGAAGGCTACGGCTTTTCAAATACGACCATTGACGAATTCGGCGCGCCTGCGTTTTCTACCGCCAAATTCCGTTACGACGGGCAGGATCTTAATCTGACGGTTAAATTGGAATACTGATATCTCGGGGATTTTTCACAATAAAGCAACCCCGCGATCCGGGTCGGACCACACCAACTAAACGGACCCTTCAATGGGGAGATCCAGGCCCCGCTTGTACCAAAAGACAATCGCATTGAGCGCCCGCCGCTGGGTGCTTGCCGAGCACTTCAGCCTTACGGTAAAATCACTCAGAAACGCTTCGATTTCTTCCTTGCCCATATCCCTTCAGAATTCCTGGGCATCCTAAAATTTGCACAATGCTTGCCAATATATTCACCAATAGCAACCGATTATTAAATCAACATTGTAAAAAGGCCCTTGCAGCTATGCGGTTATGAGGGAAAGCACAACATGTGGGTTGGCCAGAGTATGGCCGGCGGCCCGGATTACTGACTTTTCTGTTTGACTGTCTTCCCCATATCAACCGGAACTAATGGTTAGCAAAGATAGCCGGAGTCCTTCCCTTTGACCCAAAGATAATCATGCCTCCTTTCCTGCGTATAATGCGGGTTCCAATCGATAGTTGCAGAGAAACCCTTATTCA
>JAGYOX010000176.1 GCA_018399235.1 Desulfobacterales bacterium
CCCTTGCCACCCTTGCCCAAAAGACAAGGGAAGAGTCGATCAATCTCTCCGGATTGACGACGCCACCGGATCTTTTTGATACCCGGCGATTGTCCGATATTATAAGCCGTATCCATGAGGCCGAGGTTAGGCGGCGTCGATGCCATAAATACGCCGCGACCCTTTCTTATGTTTCCGCTCCACCGGCAATTCAGCCCCTGGAAGCCCTGAACTTGCTGATTAGCCGCCTGAAAACAGCCGAAAATGATGTCTCTAATAAAAAACACCGGGTCAAGATGCTTGAAAGGTTAACCGCGCCCCCGGAATCCGCAGACACTAAAAAACTGGAACGCCTGATCATCCGGATGGAAGAAAGCCGGCAAAAAGTGGATCGACTGGTAACAGAAGCGAACAAAAATAGGCAGGCGGCTGTCAACACAGAAGCCGAGCTTCGCCGGTTCATCGAGCAGACCCGGATCTGCCCCACCTGCGGCCAGGAAATGGATCCGGAGCAGTTTATGAGTAATGCGTTAAACACCGGAAGAGGAAGACCATGAATAAGGCGTATCCCAAGGCCCCATATAAGGGTCTGCTGATTATCGGGGATCCCCATCTGGAAGCGAGAATCCCGGGGTTTCGGAAGGACGACTACCCCCGGGTCATTCTTGAAAAACTCCGCTGGAGCCTTGATTACGCCCGCACGGAATCCTTGCTGCCGATTATTCTGGGGGATCTGTTTCACCTGCCCCGCAGCAATCCGAACTGGCTCCTGGTGGAGATAATGAATCAATTTGATACTGAGATCTTAGGCATCTACGGCAACCATGATGTCCATGAAAACTGCATCACCGATGATGACACCATTCGGGTGATTCAACAGGCCGGGCGGATAACGCTCCTGGATAAGAACACCTGCTACCGGGCTGAAATCAATGGCCGGCCCATCGTGATCGGCGGCACCCCGTGGGGCAGGCGCCTGCCCCACGGTTACTTTCATGATACAGAAAGCCGGATAACGCCGCTGGTCATCTGGCTGATCCATCATGATATTATCTTTCCGGGCTATGAGGATCAGGGCCGGATCCGGCCAAAGGAGATGCCCGGCATTGACCTGATAATTAACGGCCATATCCACCGGCGTCTCGGAGAAATCCAAAAGGGACGGACGTGCTGGCTGACACCCGGCAATATCAGCCGCCGGGCCCGAAGCGACGCCACCCGAAATCACCGCCCGGCCGTTCTGCGCGTGGATATCGATAGAACCTCCTGGCATTATCAATATGTGGAAATCCCCCATCAACCATTTGAAGCAGTCTTTCATGAGGCCGTAGCGGATACCACAATGGATGAAACAAAATCCGCATTTGTATCAGGACTAGCAGAACTGCAGTCCCGGCGGACCCAGACCGGCGAGGGGCTTATGCAGTTTCTTGAAAAAAACCTGGATCAGTTTGAAGATGGTGTCATCGCAGAAATCAAACAACTCGCATACGAGGTAACCCGAAATGACGGACCAGAAGACCAAAAGACAGACGATTGATGAGCTCAAATCCCGGTATGAAAGCCTGAATAAACGAAAAATCCAGGCTGAGGCCAATCTGGAAAACGCTAAAAATCAGCTGGAAGAACTCAAAACGCAGGCGCGGTCGGAATTCGGAACAGATGATATTGAAGCGCTCAAAAAAATACTTGCCGACATGGAAGCAGAAAATGAAAAAAAGCGGGCGGCATACCAGGAGAACTTGGACAGCATTGAAAAGGATCTGAATACCGTCGCTGAAAAATACAGGCATGCTGATACGACGGATACGGATGCCCCCCAAAATGAGTGAAACAAAAAATATAATCGCCCCTACCCGACTGCGGCAGGCCTTCACCCGGCTCTCCGCCTGGCAGGAACAAACCCGGAGAGAGGCAGATCAGCTGGATCGCCGCCTGACAGAACTTCGACGCTATCTGGCGCTTTCCGACAAAGTCGCCGCCGCCCTGGAGACCCTGAATCAGCAGCTGTTCAGAGAATTGCTGGACCTTATTGAAAACAAGCTCACCATCGCCCTCCAAGAGGTCCTTGAACAGCCGATAGAGCTAAAGGCCGATGTCGACTGGAAACGCAATGCCGCCAGCGTTGAATTCTGGGTCGAACGAAACGGCAACCGGGAGGACATTCTAAAAGGTCAGGGCGGGTCGGTCGCCAACATACTCTCCGTGGGGCTCCGCATGTTCGCCTTGACGACACTTGATGAAACCGTTCATCGCCGATTTCTTGTGCTTGACGAGCAGGACTGCTGGCTGCATCCGGATTTGGTGCCGCGGCTTGTTAAAATTGTCCATGATGCCGGTAACGCTTTGGGCTTTCAGGTATTGATGGTATCCCATCATGATCCGGATTTGTTTCAACAATATGCGGATCGTGTTTATCGACTGATTTCGAAAGGCGAACAGGGGGTTTATGCTGAACCGGTTGAAGACAGGGCGGTTGAGGAGGATAGCTGAATTTAGTTTTTTATTGACATTGGCGGAAAATTTCTTTTAAATTAATAACGGTAGGTTTTTTTTAAAAATTTTAGGCACAATTTCGGTAAGGCATTTCGGGGTGTGTTTAACATCGATCTTTCGCGTTGGCGAGACTTTTGGACAACCGCCGAAGTATGACCTGACGAGTTGTACAAAAAATCATGAAAGGAGGTGCTAAACGTGGAAGGTCGGGTTAAATGGTTCAATGACAAAAAAGGCTACGGATTCATCGAAACAGACGATCAAGGGGATGTATTTGTCCATCATTCAAATATTCAGGCCGAAGGCTTTCGTACCTTGAAAGAACTTGAGCGCGTATCGTTTGAAGTTGAAAATACTGACAAGGGCCCCCAGGCCGTGAACGTCAAACGCTTATAAACTTACCTGAAAATAAAAAACCGCTTTAAGTGATCCGGGCAGAACGATGTCGTTCTGTCCGTCTTTTTCTTTACCCTCCCAGCATCGAATTTTTACTAACGCATTATTATTGAGCGAACCTCGACTTTCTTTGCCAGATATTTTTTGACCGCCTGTATGGAAAGCTCCCGGCGATGAAAGATCCCTGCAGCAAGTGCGGCTTCTGCCCCTGTTTGGGTAAAAACCTCAAGAAAATGCGCTTCGCACCCCACCCCGCTCGAAGCAATAACAGGGATGGATACCGCCTCCGCTACCCCATTGATCAGTTCAATATCAAAGCCGGTATTCGTCCCATCCCGGTCAATGGAATTGAGCAGGATTTCTCCGGCCCCCAATTCTTCACAGATTTTAGCCAGGGTGACCGCATCCACGGGCCGCCCCTCACGGCCGCCCCTAATGGTGCATTGAAACCAGCAATACCGCTCACCGTTCGGGCCGGGTATGGCGGTTTCAAACACACGTCCGGCATATGCCTGGGGACTGTCCACATAAACACGATAGGGATCAATTGAAATCACCACGGCCTGGTTGCCGTAAATAGAAGAAATCTGTTCAATAGCGCTGTTACCCGGCTTTTTTCCTGCGGCCAGGTATTTTTCGACGATCAGGACGGCGTCACTGCCGATGGAAATCTTGTCCGCGCCCGAACGGAAATACTCGGCCGCCACCTCCAGCGCAGAATAGGTCTTCCCGGACGGGTCGGTATAATCCTGAATGCCCCCGCCGATGGTCAGCGGCACAAATACATGCCGGGATGTCTGCCTGAGGATCTCCAGCATGGGCAGATCCTTTAGTGGAAAATCACGAAAACCGGTAATATTTAAGAATGTAATTTCATCAGCCCCTTCCTCATAGTACCGGCGGGCCAGCTCAACCGGCTTGCCAAGATTGCGCACCTCGCCTTTTTCCCTGACATCATACCGATCCCCTTTGGTGACCACAAGATCGCCGGCGTCATTTGTCCGCACATCCAGGCAGGCGACGATCCGTTTGGCAAGATGCGTCTTTGCCTGGGGACGAATCGAAGCCGGCCGGGCGGCTCCAGGGCGGATAAAATTCTGGAAAAGTACAAGACCGGCGGCCCCGCTTTTTTCCGGGTGGAACTGGGTAGCCATGATATTGCCGGTTTTTATGCTGCTAACGAACGCTTCTCCATATGTGGTATAGGATAATACAACCGACGGATCGTCAGGCACCACATGATAAGAATGAACAAAATAGAACTTCTCGTCTCCACTCAAATGATTGAACAGGGCGGTTTCCTGCTTAATGCAGATCCCGTTCCACCCGATATGGGGCACAGATAGTTCCGTATCAAACCGCTTCACAATGCCGGGAATAATCCCCAGCCCATCAATATCCGGCGCTTCTTCGCTTTTTTCAAAAAGGGCCTGGAGTCCCAGGCAAATACCGAGAAACGGTCGATCCCGCCTCAGGTAATCCGTTAATGCGTCGACATAGCCTTTTCCCCTTAGCACGCGCATCATGTGGCCAAAATTGCCAACGCCGGGGAACACCAGTTTTTCAGCACTATGGATATCTTCCGGACCGGCAACAATACGTACTGTCTCGCCCAGTTTTTCAATGGCGTTAATCACACTGCGGACATTGCCGGCTCCGTAATCAAGCAATGTAATCATTTAAATTCTCTGAAAAATAAATTATATTCGGCGTATTAAATGTTGGAACGGGCATCCCTTCCTTATAACTCGGCAGAACCTGGTCTGAACCCTAAGAAAAAATTCATTTACCATAAAATGGATTAGAATAACACCTAAACTCAACTTAAGTGACAGAATCATGCATATCGCCGTAAAAACAAAATTGCGCTGAATCAAGCAGCATGTTAATTAAATACGTATCCTTTCCAAACCCTATAATCAATTGCCAAAGGAGCATTAAATGCCGGATGAGACACAACAACAAAAAAAACAGGTCCAAATCAATACCGGGGATGAAATTGTTCGCGGCAGGTTCAGCAATTCCATGCTGATCAGCCATAATGCCGAAGAGTTTATCATTGACTGGCTGCTGAATTCCCCGAGCGGGGCCCATATCGTATCCCGCATCATCGTCACCCCCGGCCATATTAAACGAATCATATCGGCATTACAGGAAAATCTTAAAAAATACGAATCCAAATTCGGCCAGATAACCCCGGCTGAAGGCGGAAAACATGAGTTCCACTAGTTAGTGTCCGAACGAAAACCAGGATTTTTTGTTAAG
>JAGYOX010000177.1 GCA_018399235.1 Desulfobacterales bacterium
AAATCTGAAATTTCCGAATGACGGCGCCCCAATCGGCTTGAGCAGGCTCACCTCCAGCGCCATGCCCAGCCACTCACGGATTTCGGAAAATTTAAGCACCCGGTCGTTTAAAAGCCGGGCGGCGCAGAAAAACGGATGCGCCTCGCCGTCATACTTCTCCACCATCTTTTGGTGGAATTCATTTCTTTCTTCATCGCTCATGGGTTTACCCTGTGCCTCGCGCTTTCTTTCTTCGATTGAAAGCAGCACGCCGCCCGCGCTTCTGCCGCTCATCACCGAGGTCCGCCCCCGCATGGTGGTAAATAGAAAATTCGGCCGATAGCCGCGGCCGCACATACCATAATTGGCCGCCCCGTTGTCAGGTCCGATCACCAGCTGAATCCTCGGCACTTGCGCACACGCCGCCGCACGTACCATATCGGCCCCGTATTTTCCGATACCGGCGCTTTCAGCATCCGATCCCACCATGTAGCCGGGGGAATTCTGCATATAAAGAATCGGTATTTTTTCGTAGCTGCAGCGAACCACCCATTCAGTAACCTTTCTGGCGGCCTCTTCAAAAATAATACCGATCCGGTTGGCTGCGATAACCCCTACTGGAAAGCCCTTTATACGAATTTTACCGGTCACGATATTGTCGGCTTTGCCTGGCATATAATTCTGCTTGTACTCGGAGAAATAGCTGTCATCCGCGAATGTTTCCAGGATGGCCCGGGCATCAATGCCCTGATTCACCGAAGCCGGCATGAGTTCATAAATCTTGTTCGGATCAACTTTCGGCGGCCGCTCCTCGTATCGATGGATATGGGTTGTTTGCGGGGCTTCCAGGGATAAAATCTCCCGAACCCTGTCAATCGCCTCATCCTGTGATTTGCAGAAATGATCCGCCCCGCCCGACACATGGGTATGCACCTTGGCACCGCCCAGTTCCTCTGCGGAGATCTCCTCGCCGGTCGCCATTTTCACCAAAGGCGGACCGCCTAAAAATGAGTAGGAAAACTTATCGATCATAACCGCCTCACAGGCCATAAAAACAATATAGGCGCCGCCCGCGGTATTGCCGCCGGTACTCAATGTGACCTGTTTAATCCCCTTGGCCGCCATACGGGCCATGTTGTAGAACATGGAGCCGAAATGCTGGTCATCTGGAAAAACGTCGGCCTGCATGGGAAGAAATGCACCGCCGGAATCCGCAATATAAACGCAGTTCAAGCCGTTCTCCTCGGCAATGGCCTGACCCCGCATGTGCTTTTTCAGCGTAATAGGAAAATAGGTGCCTGCTTTCACCCGGGAGTCATTGGCAAATATCATGGTCCAGTTGCCGCGGATCTTGCCGATACCAATGACCACTCCACCGCAGGGAACATCCGGAATTCCCGGATAGTTCATGCCGAAACCCGCGATCTGGCCCAGTTCATAGAATTCAGTGCCCGGATCGATGAGCATCTGAATCAACTCCCGGACGGGTCGTTTCCCCTGTTTGCGCAGTTTTTCAACCGCCTTCTCCCCGCCGGGCCAGAGGGTCTCATTGATTCGCTCATCCAGCTTGGCTTCCTCGGATTCCCAATGCTTACGGTTTTTTTCAGCCTCTTCAGTCATGGTATTTCCTTTTTTTTCATAGGTATTGGGTATTGGGTATTAGGTATTGGGTATTGGGTTTTGGCCTAACCGCTGGCACCTAATACCTAACAACCCTTATATACCGGCTTCCGTTTTTCCCGAAACGCCGCCAGGCCTTCCAGCCGGTCTTCAGTGGGAATCGTGATCCAGTAGGCATTAGACTCGATGCTAAGTCCGGTTCGCAGATCGGTTTCAAGACCGGCATCAATCGCATACTTTGCCTGCTCGATGGCAATGGGGCCGCCTTCACAGATCATGGCCGCCATTTTGTGCGCCTCATCCATAAGTAATTCCGGTTCGCAGATGGAATTGACCAAACCGATGGCATAGGCCTCTTTGGCATCAACACGCCGCCCGGTCAGAATCAACTCCTTTGCTTTTCCCCGGCCGATCAGGCGGGGCAGCCGCTGGGTGCCGCCGCCGCCGGGTATAATGGCAAGCCGGGTCTCGGTGAGCCCCATCGTCGCATTCATCGAAGCAATCCGGATATCACAGGCAAGGAGCATTTCAGTACCACCCCCCAGTGCGACGCCGTTTATCGCAGCAATGACCGGCTTGTTCAAGGATTCAATTTCCGTAAACAGCGTTCGTATCGTATAGATGTATTTTTTCACCTCTTCCTGAGACATTCCAGCCCGCTCTTTTAGGTCCGCCCCGGCGCAGAAGGCTTTCTCACCTGCCCCAGTGATAATTACCACCCGTATGTCCTTTTGAAAACGAACCTGCCAGATGACATCCTTGAGCGTTTTAAGCATTTCAAAGTTTATTGAATTCATTACTTCCGGCCGATTCAGGGTCAATACGGCCACCTGTCCCGTTGTTTCCATCTTCAGCACGTTTTCAGCCATTGCGCGCCTCCATTTTTTTATGTTAGTGCCCGTTCGGGCACTATATTAGCAGCCAATATACCTCGAGATAACCAACCGCTGGATTTCGGAGGTGCCTTCCCCGATATCCAGCAGCTTCTGGTCCCTGAAAAACCGCTCGACATCATATTCCTTCATGAGACCATAGCCGCCGAATATCTGCACCGCGTTATCCGCCACCCGCCCCATTAACTCGGAGCAGTAGACTTTTGCCATGGCCGCCGTTTTTTGATACGAACGCTTCTTATCCTTTTGCCAGCATGCCTTGTAAAGCAGGTTTCTGGCGCACTCGAGCTCGATCGCCGCATCAGCTAACTTGAATGATACCGCCTGATACTTGGATATTGGCTTTCCGAACTGTTCCCGCGTTTTGGCATACTTGAGCGCCGCCTCGTAAGCCCCCTGGGCGCCGCCAAGCCCCATGGCGCCAATGGATAACCGGCCGCCGTCCAATGTCTCCAACATCTGGTGAAATCCATTGCCCTGCTCGCCCAAAACATTTTCATGCGGAACGCGGACATCATCAAAATAAAGTTCAGCCGTATTGGACGCCCGCCACATCATTTTTTTATGCATGGGCACAGCCTTAAATCCAGGGGTGCCGTGCTCGACGATAAAACACGTGTATTCAGGCCGGCCATCCGGTCTTTGGCCGGTTATCGCCTGAACCGTAACCCCCAATGAGAGTTCACAGGCGCCATTGGTAATAAAAATTTTTGAGCCGTTGATTACCCATTCATTTCCGTCCCGGACCGCGGTTGTCTTGCTGCCGCCGGCATCCGATCCGGCGGTCGGTTCGGTGAGGCCAAAGCCCCACAGAGCCTCTCCCGTACACAATTTGGGTAAATATTTCCGTTTCTGTTCTTCGCTGCCAAAATAATAAAGCGGGCCGATCCCCAGGGAGTTTCCCGCGGCAATGGTTGCCGCCTGGGAGCCGTCAACACGGGCGATTTCTTCCACACCAATAATATAAGAAATATAGTCCAACTCCTGACCGCCGTATTCATCGGCCACGAACATGCCAAACAGCCCGATTTCACCCATTTTTTTTGTCAGGTCGGCAGAAAACGTCTCCGCCTCATCAAGTTCTGATGCCACAGGGGCAATCTCACTTTCAGCAAACTTCCTGACTTCCTTACGAATCATCTCCTGCTGTTTATTCAGGTCGAAATCCAAAACAGACCTCCTTATTATTAATGTGAACCTTCCTCAATTTTAATTCATGCCCGTATGGCATTGATAAACAGCCGCGAAACCTCTTCTCCGACCTTAAGCAGGTCATAATCGCGGTTGAACATAATCCAGGGGATCGTTATGTGATCAATCGTTCCGAATAGAAGATCCTGGCAGAGTCCCATGTCCAAATCGGGCCTGAAAATTTTTTCCGCCTGCCCCCGCGTAATGATGTCTTCCAAGACATTGAATATTTTTTCGATGATTTGAATTCCCTCAGACCGGTAAAACCGCCTGTTGGTCCGAAGCATCAGCACCAGTATGGTGGTATAGTTTTTCTCATCGTTGTAGAACCGGAAGAGCTTTGAAATGATTTCGCGGGTTTCATTTTCGAGCGTATTGCCGCTGATATGGTCGTAGAGCTCGCCCAGTTTTTCGTTGGGAATGCTGATTAAAAGATTCTGCTTGTTTTTGTAATATTCATAGACGGTTCCTTCAGCAACGCCAGCCCGGCGGGCAATCTGCAACATACTGGTATCGTTGAACCCGTTTTCGGCAAAGAGAGCAATGGCGGAATTAATCACCCGTTTTTTCTTTGCGTCCCTTTTGTTTTGATGGTGCGCGATTTTCCGCTCGCCCGAAAGTGAGCGCAAAACCATTTCGGCCAGCATATCGGCCTGGTCCAGCGGATTCGGCGAGTCCTTGATCGTCCAGTTGATGGCAATGTGATCGACGGTTCCCAGAATCATATCCCGAAGGACCATGGGCGAAGAAAGTCCGGAAAAAACGCCCTCATCCATGCCCTCCCGAATGATGTCCGTGATCAAACCGGCATACTCTCTTAACGTATCATAGGCGGCAGAAATATAAAACCGGGGGTAAGACCGGGATTCCAGAATAATTTTAATCTCTTTTTTGTTGCCCGAATAGACCTTGCAATGAAACCAGATCGCCTTCCTGAGCCTGTTTTCAGGACCCTGCATGCCCTCCAGATGCTCCTTTAGCCCATCACGGCAGGCGGATAAAAAAGTATCAATAATGGCGAATAAAACATCTTCCTTGCTTTTAAAATAGGTATAAATGCCGGAACCGCCGATTCCGGCACCTTTTGCGATTTCTGATACGGTGGCATCGGCAAACCCTTTTTCCGATATTACACGGGTTGCCGAGTCCAGAATGGCCTGCCGTTTATATTCTGTTTT
This sequence comes from Desulfobacterales bacterium, assembly GCA_018399235.1. Lineage (GTDB taxonomy): Bacteria > Desulfobacterota > Desulfobacteria > Desulfobacterales > Desulfosalsimonadaceae > M55B175. The sequence goes on from JAGYOX010000177.1 coordinate 4,862, forward strand.
TTTCATTGGCTGCATTAAAATTGAATAGCACTCATTTTTTTATTTTATCTGAGGATAATTTATTTTTAAAAAAAACAAAAATCAAGGAATAATATTTCATCCCCTGAAAAAATTTATTATTAATTGATTTTATACGCTTTTTAAACGCCTTGTTTTTCTCTGGTACTCCGTGTAAATAAATAGAGGCATAAACCCGGGCCGCGTCCGGGGGCGAGATTAAAAGCAACTTTTATGGTAAATT
>JAGYOX010000178.1 GCA_018399235.1 Desulfobacterales bacterium
GAATTTACCATAAAAGTTACTTATAGGCTCGGTCCCGGGCCGCGGCCCGGGGGGAACACTCCCAAACATTTTAACTGAATCAATACTTTTTAAGCTTGATTAAAATTTTATAGAAAAATTCTATGTATTGTGTCAAGTTTGTAAAATTATTATCTTCATTCATACTGAAGGGTTTGATTTTGAGTTTAAATATAAAAATAACAACAGCATTTATATAAAATTGAGGAGTTTAAAATATGAAAAAAATTGAGGCAATAATAAAACCGTTTAAACTTGATGATGTTAAAGAGGCCCTCAATGACATTGGCATTCATGGCATGACCGTATCCGAAGTCAAGGGTTACGGCCGGCAGAAAGGCCACACGGAGATCTATCGGGGAGCTGAATACGCTGTTGATTTTATACCCAAAATAAAAATTGAAGTGGTGGTTGAAGCCGATCAGGCGATCCGGGTGGCTGAAACGATCCAACAAGCTGCGGTTACGGATAAAATCGGGGATGGCAAAATTTTTATTATTCCAATGGATGAAGTGATTCGCGTTAGAACCGGGGAAACCGGCCCTGATGCATTATAGCGCTACCGATACTGGTGCGGGTGAATATCATATTTGCCGGCTTTATAGGAGAGTTTTCGAACCGTGGTATGAAGGTTTTTGGCCGCCTGCGAGATGTTGCCGCGGGTGTGTTTAAGGGCATCGACAATCATCTCTTTTTCCAACCGCTCCACGGCACTTTCAAGGGATACATCGGGCAACGTATTTGATGCCTGTCCGGTCTGAAGGGTAGGCGGCAAATGAAAGCTGTGAATTACCTGATCCTCGCATAAAAGCACCGCCCGTTCGATGCAGTTTTCAAGTTCGCGGACATTGCCGGGCCAGTGGTACCCCATCAGCATATCAATAGCCGGGGTGGAGAATCGAAGAATGGTTTTATTGTTTTCCCGGGTGTATTTTTCCAGGAAAAATTCAGCGAGAACAAGTATATCGGTTTTGCGCTCCCGCAGGGGCGGGAGATAAATGGGGAAAACGTTGATCCGGTAATACAGGTCGCTTCGGAACCCGCCTTCAGTGACAGCCTGCTCTAAATTCCGGTTGGTCGCCGCGATAATCCTCACATCCACTTTGATCGGAGTGTTTCCGCCGACCCGTTCCAGTTCCCGTTCCTGAAGCACCCGTAAAAGTTTAATCTGGACATCCGGATCAATAGAGCCGATTTCATCCAGAAACAGGGTGCCTTTGTCCGAGAGTTCAAATTTTCCGGTTTTCTGATGCAGGGCGCCAGTAAAAGCCCCTTTTTCATGGCCGAACAGTTCGCTCTCTATCAGGTTGGCAGGAATCGCCGCACAGTTGAGCTTGATAAATGGATGCTTGGATCTTCTACTGTTGTAGTGGATAGCATTGGCGACCAGCTCTTTGCCGGTGCCGCTTTCCCCGCGGATCAAAACTGTGGCATTGCTTTCAGCCACCTGAGAGATCATCTGGAAGACTTCCCGCATTTTATTGCTGTTGCCGATAATATTCTTAATATGATATTTTTTTTGAAGCTCGGCCTGGAGACGTTCGTTTTCGGCTTTTAGCTGTTCCTTTTCAATGCGGATTCTCTCCAAGTGGATGACTTGCGTGGCGATCATGGCCGCGATCACCGAGAGCAGCCTTTCGCCATCCTCCAGCGGGTAATCCGGATTATAGGGGCGGTCAACGCTTAAGGCGCCAATCACCTGGGTTTCTTTTTTGATGGGGACGCAAATAAATGATAGCTCATGATCCCTTTTTTTCCGGCGGGTCGCCGTGCGGTTGAGAAAACGGTTATCATTGCTGATCTTAGGGATGGATACCGCTTTCCCGGTCTGGATCACCTGGCCGGTAATGCCTTCCCCGAGCTTGTATTTGCCTTTATGCAGGGCGCTTTTCGGCATACCGTGGGCGACTTCTATATTGATTTCATTGCTGAGGGGGTTTAAAAGCGTAATGGTGCCACGGACCATATTCATGGTTTTAGAAAGCAGTTCCAGCACGTCATACAAAGACTGCTTTAAATCAGGGGATTGATTTAGCACCTGGCTGATTTGATACAGCAGGCCGATATCATCCGTTGGCTTTATATTTTTCTTGTGAGGTTCCATAAATGATGATGGCTTCCCACCGAATTTAGTATGCCTATTTTTTCTTTATGAGCAAACCCCTCGGGTGTTGTCAAGCCCAACCCCTATGGTTTCATTTGTGCCCTGAAGATAATTGCTGAATCTTGGTTTGATAATATTCTTTTTTATCTAAATACATCCGATGATCCGCCAGTTTCATGACATTTTCAGGCTCAGTTTCATCCGAACCGGCAAGGCCGATGCTGATGTGTATGGGAATTTGCGTTTGACGGTTTTGGGGTACTTTTATGGTCACATAAAGGCGTTTTTCTTCATCCTTAATGCGATTTAACAGGATTTGGGCCTGTTGGCTGTTGATGGCCGGCATGAGCAGGGCAAACTCGTCTCCTCCGATTCTTGCGAGCGTGTCCGTTTTTCGGCAAAGGGATAGCAGCATTTGCGCTACCATTTTAATCCCCTCATCCCCTTTCTCGTGACCATATTTGTCATTAATTCGTTTAAGGCCGTTAAGGTCGATAATCATTAACGAAAAGTAAATCTCCGGAAACTGCTTGGCATTTTTTAAATTGTTGGCATATTCTTTTTCAAAAAATGCCCTGTTGGCCACGCCGGTGAGACCGTCCGTATTGGCCATGGTTTCAAGCTGCCGCATGAGAAGCTTGTATTGAACCACGGCAGATACCTGGGCCAGGAAAATGCCGATGATTTTTAAGGTCGTTTGATCGAGTTCAGGCCCCTTGATTACCATGTGACCGACAATGCGATTATTCCTGCCGTGCATTGGAATGATATGCCATCGGAATGCCTGGTTTTTAGAAGTCGAAGATTCGTCCGCTGGTGTTTCTTTTTTCAGTGTGCGTTCGATTGCCGGATCATCGAGTCGGGCCCGGTATTTTAGAATATTTTTTCGTTCAAGTGATGTAATCCCCTTAAATGCACCGCTTTCTAAAATTTCCGAGCGCCCGCCCGCCAGAATGATGCCGAAACCGAGGTTCGGAAATAAAGATTTGAGGTTTTTCAGAGTAAAGGCGAACAGCTTGTTCAGGTCGTCAATGTTATGAATCTTCGAACTGGTTTCAAAAAGGTTCAGAAATATGTGGTTTTGCTGCTGGATGGTTTGATTGATGGATTTAATTTTTCGGCTTTTTATTTTAGCATCGGCTAAGGCGTGATTTAGATCCCGTGTCCGCCGGTCAACCAGGTATTCCAACCGTTCGAAAAATTTGGCGTTTTCAATAAAAGGGGCCAGGATCACGCCGATATTTTTAAGTATATCCTTTTCAGCCGGTATATACGAGCGGTCGTTGATTTTGTTCCCCGCCCTCAGTAGGCAGATGAGTTGGTTCTCAGAAAATACAGGGATCACCATCCCGGCTTCCTGAAGCCAGTCGGATTTATCCGGGGGGACCTCGCGGCTTGTCCTCCATTGCTTGATTAAACCATGCGAAACAATAGCGGGTTGCTTGGTTTCAATTTTTCTGATCAGGGCATGCTCCGGCCGAATAGTCAATGGTTCGTCGCCTTCCCGGACGTTGGTTAGCGCCGGGAAAAAACCGGACTGGTATTTGGTATTCCAAGTTCGCCAACCTTCGAAGCGTTCGGATTCTTCATTGTAAAAGACCATGGCGCATCGGGAGTTCGTTAACACCCGGAACAGCCATTCCCTCATTTCCCGGTAAATAGCATGCAGGTGATGTAGCCCGGAAAGGCTGTAGGTCAGGTTATAGTATTCCTTTTGGAGCCTTTCTGCGGAACGCTTGATCAATAGGTTTAAAGTCCTGTCTAATATTTTTTGGAGCGGCGTATAGGTAATCGTAATGATCATAACGCCTGCGAGCATTTTCATGCGATGAGAACTGCCGGGCATGAAGAACCATGGCGAAAACCCGGCGGCAATGACCAAAGTTAGATGCCCGATTCTGAAAACAAGGCTCCTGAGCTGATCCAATGCGATTCGGATATTATATTTGAAGAGCCCGTAAGCCAGTAAAAACAGGGAAATAAAAATGAATGTGCCTAAAGGGTAAACTTCATATCCATGAATGGCCGGGGTGTTGGTCAGGCTCAAAAGGGCTGCAGTCAAAAAGCCTAATATAAGATATTTAATGGTATCCCTTTTGCGTCGGTCATCTGTTTTTCGGTAAGCCTCGCCCAGCACATAAATACCGTAAAAAATGGCCAGCAGCCATGTGAGGCTCATTGTATCATAAAGGAAGTTTCTTTGAGCAAAGTAGCCCCAAAAATAATGATACACGCCCTGGAAGTAAAAATCGGTGGGGGTAAAGCAGGCCATAATAGCGCCAATGCCATAGGCCAGGTAAACCACCCACCAATGGTCTTTTTTTCTTGTCACCAGATAGGCCAGGTGGATGTTTGCGCCCATGGTCACAAGCACCAGAAAAAAATGGTCGATCCGGGAAATTTGCAATGCCAGTTCCGGGTCGGTAATAATGCCCAATAGAAAAATATCCAGATTAAGCCCGGCAAAGGCCAGGCATATAAGAGAGAACAGCAGGGTTTCAAGCCTTGTTTGTTCAAGGCTGATGACAAATATGGAAAGAAAGGCCGCGCTGAGTAGGGAAAGCAGGGGAGGGAGGTCAAATGGAAAGATGCGGTCAATAATATATTCCGGCGGATAATCCTTTAAAATCCATGCGGATGCAAAGGCAAGCGCCGCATAAATGCCGATGATGCCTGTTCTCATCAGTAAGGTGAGGATTTGGCGCCGGCTGTATAATAAAAATTGGCCATTCATTAATTTAATAATCAATCAGTGAAAGTATTTTTTCCAAGCCGGTCTGTTTAGATAATATTTGTATCAAGTATCAGACAGATGTAAAAGAATAAATTTTTTGTTCTCCTAAAAAACAACAGATTTATTGTTACTATGGTTTTTATTGATATATATTTTTATTTAACTGTGAATTGTTGATAATAAGGTC
>JAGYOX010000179.1 GCA_018399235.1 Desulfobacterales bacterium
AAGAGAAACCACGAATAACCAGTCAGATGCTGAAATGCAATAAAAAATCTTGACTTAATAAGAATATCTATTTTTAAATTAGTATTTTCATTTATAATCCCGGAAAGGACTCCCAAGGAGCTCAATAATATATATTATTATTTTGATGCCGCGCCATTGTCATTCCGAGGAACGAAAGCGACGAGGAATCTTGTTTGTTAAAGATTTCTCGCTAACGCTCGAAATGACAATATGTACATTTTTTTGAGTTACTTTCTGCTAAAATGCCGTGGCTGCGGAATAAACCGCTTTTACCGAATATGCTAAAGGAGGGACAAATGGGCGCATATGAATTCTACGAGGTGGTAAAAAACCCCCCGATTGCCTGGGTCTACCTGAACCGGCCGGAAAAGAAAAATGCCATGAACCCGCCCGCCTGGAAAGAGAGTATAACGATTTTCAAAGATCTGGATGAGGATTCCGAAATCCGGGTGGTGATTGTTGCCGGCAAGGGCCCCTGTTTCTCGGCTGGCATCGACCTGATCGGAATGTCATCAGAGCTTTCCGAACTCATGGAGGCCAACCAGAAAGGCGGGGTAAAATGGCGGCTCATCAATAAAATTCGCCCCCTCCAGGATGCCATAAGCTGTATCGAATGGTGCAGGAAACCGGTAATAGCCGCCATACATGGCTACTGCATCGGCGCAGGCCTGGACATGGTAACCGCTTGTGATATCCGTATATGCAGCTCAGACGCCCAGTTCTGCCTCAAGGAAGCGGCTGTTGGTTTTGTTGCTGATGTCGGCGTCCTGCAGCGTATCCCCCTTATCGTCGGTCAGGGGATTGCACGGGAATTGGCCTACACCGCTAAACTGATTGACGCAAAGCGCGCAAAGGACGTACTTCTGGTCAACGAAATTTATGAGGATTATAATGCACTAATGGCCGGCGCCGAGAAAATGGCCGATGAGATTGCCGGAAACTCCCCGCTTGCGGTACAAGCATCTAAAAACGTCCTGAATTTCGGAATCGGCAAAACAGTAGAAGAAGGCCTGAGATATGTCGCCTCGATCAGTTCTAATATCATCCCGTCAGATGACCTGATGGAGGCGATTGCCGCATTCTCCGAAAAACGCAAACCGCAATTCAAGGGCGAATAACCAAATGCCCAATCGATTTTAATGGCCGTATATATCAACACCCTGGGCTGCGCAAGGAATCTGGTTGACAGTGAGGTCATGGCCGCAGCCGTCAAAAATTCAGGAACTGAGATTACCCTGGAGCCGTCTGAAGCTGAGACGATCGTCATCAACACATGCAGTTTCATTGAATCGGCCATCAGTGAATCCATTGACACAATCCTGGGACTCGCTGATTACAAGAAGAACGGAACCTGCAGGCGACTGATCGTCACAGGATGTCTGCCGGAACGGTTTCGAGAAGAAATCATTGAAGCCATCCCTGAAGTCGATATTTTTTTAGGCACCGGCGCCTATGACCAAATTCTTCAGGCTATTGCCGGCGAATTTGAACCCGGCAGCTGTATACTTCCGCCGCCGGAAGCGTATGCGCTGCCCGCCCATGATGCCGGCAGGGAACCATCAACTTATCCAATGGCCTACCTTAAAATAGGTGACGGTTGTAACCGGCGCTGCACTTATTGTATTATTCCGAAACTCCGGGGAAGGCTCCGAAGCCGGGAGGCGTCGGACATCGTTGCCGAGGCGGAAACGCTGATCGCGCAAGGCTATAAAGAAATCGTCTTGATCGCTCAGGACACTTCCGCATATGGTCAGGACTTGACGCCGAAACAAACTCTTGCCGGGCTGCTGGACCGCCTGGCCGGCATCTGCCGTTCCACCCACATCCGGTTCCTCTACGGATCTCCGGATCATACGGATGACGCGTTAATTGAATCGGTTTCCAGGCATCCGGAAATTATGCCCTATTTTGACCTTCCGGTACAACATGTAAGCCCGGGCGTCCTGAAGCGGATGGGACGCCAATACACGGAAGAAGAGCTTTTGCGGCTGTTTGAAAACATCCGCTCTACCATTACGGAGGCAACGCTCAGAACAACCATGCTGGTGGGATTTCCAGGAGAAACCGAAGCCGATTTCAACCATTTGCTAAAGTTCCTGAAAACCGTAAAGTTCGATCATGTCGGGGGGTTTATCTATTCCGACGCCGAAGATCTGGCTTCCCATCGCCTATCCAATCATATTCCGGCTTCCGTCGCGCGCGAGCGTTATGACCGCCTGATGATGCACCAGGCGAAAACATCGCTTGAAAAAAACCGAAGCCGGATCGGAAATATTTATTCAGTGCTTGTGGAAGACCGGATTGATGATAATCTATATGTAGGCCGTACGGCATTCCAGGCCCCTGAAGTCGACGGTATCATTTATATTGAATCGCCGAATCTAACGGTTGGCGAGTTTGTTGAAGTTCGAATCAAAGAGGCGTATACATATGACCTCAAAGGAGAAATTGAATGCCCGGTTTAAAGGATGAACTGCTGGCGCGGGTGAATCCGGATCTAAACAATATTGAAGCCGCCCTGCACGAAAACCTGACCCCCCATTTGAATCTGGTTTCTAAAGCCGCAGGTCACCTGATATTCAGCGGCGGCAAACGATTGCGACCACTGTTAAATGTGCTGTGCGCTAGGCTCTGCGGGTATGAAGATGAGTTTGTGATTAAGTTTTCAACGATCGTTGAATTTCTCCACACCGCCACACTGCTTCATGATGATGTCGTGGACGACGCCGCCATGCGCCGGGGGAAACCGGTTGCCCATGCCGTTTACGGCGCGCCGGTCACCGTATTGGTCGGGGATTTTCTGCTTGCCCGCGCCCTTGCCATTGCCGCCCAAACGGGAAGCCCGAAAATCATCCGCGTTATCTCGGAAATAACTGAAAGCATGTGTCAGGGCGAAATTCAACAGCTAACCCGAAAAGGAGATATCAACCTATCAGAATCCGAATATATGGAGGTTATCCGGCGCAAAACCGGCTTTTTGATTCAGGGGGCATGCCAAACCGGGGCAATACTTGCCGGCGCATCGGGGGAAACGGAAAAAAAACTCTCGGATTATGGCTACCATATCGGCATGGTATTCCAGATTGCGGATGATCTATTGGATTACACTGCCGATACGGATATTCTGGGCAAAACCGTTGGTACGGATCTTAGGGAGGGAAAGCTCACGCTGCCGCTTATCTACTCCCTTGGCAGGGCGAACGGTAACGATCGAACAAAAATGATACAAATTATTCAAGCCGAGACTTTTTTATCCGAGGATTTCCAGCGGCTGGTAAAAATGATTGATTCCTACGGCGGCATCGCCTATTCTCAGAGCATTGCGGAAACCCATGTGAAACAGGCAAAAACCATCATGGAAACATTTACGGAGAGTGAAACCCGGAATACACTTTTAATGGTCGCCGATTATGCCCTGAGCCGAAGCAGTTAGCAGCAGTTCACGGTATATCTCAAGTTTCAACAAAGGATTAACATGTCTAAATTCATCTTCCTGAAATCATTCATGATAAACTTTTTCGCCATGTTCCTGGCAGCCGCCGTATTTATCATCGGCATGCCGTACAATGTTGAAGGCACTGAGAAAGAAATCGCCGTCATCGGCTCAAGCCGGATTTATGACAATATAACAAGTGCCAGAAATGCGGCCGTCGCTGAGGGTTTGCTTTCTGCCGTAGAATCGGTAGCCCTTGAAATGATTCCAAGGGAAAACCTTAGGTCCCGTTTCGAAACAATCAGTGCCGAGCTCTATGGCAAACGTTTGGACCTTACCCAAGGCTATCAGGTCTTGAAGGAAGTCAATACAGGTAAGTATTATCGCGTGCTCATACAAACGACAGTCTCTGTTGATAAGATCCAGACGATGCTGAAGGATCTGGGCATCACCATGCCGCCGGAAGCACTTCCGAAAACGCTTTTTTTGGTGGCTGAAAAACATGCAGATGATCTGTCCTTCTACTATTGGTGGCACAGCGGGACAACAACCCCTACCTTTGAAAAAAATGCAGCGCTCAAGACCATAAAACAAATATTTCGTAAACAGGGGTTTCCAATCATTGATCATCGGGCATTGTTCAAAAACGAAATTCTCTCTGACCTGACCGTCTCTGCGGATTTAACGACAACGGAAGCCATCACTATCGGACAACGGGGCGGGGCGGATGTGGTTGTCTTTGGAAAAGCCATAGCGACCGAAACCCCAAATAAAATGGGCAAGGATATAAGAACGTTTCGGGGCAGCATTTCGCTTACCGCTGTTAATATTAACACAGAGACCATCATCGATAGCACTAATCAGACTGAAACTGCGGCCAGCCGAGAGGTTCGGGATGGCAGCCACAATGCATTGGCAAACGCCGGCTACCAGGCTGGAAGAATCCTTGCTGAAAAAATTTTTACGGCATGGAGTGAACAGGCGCAGCAAACTGGAACACTGGAAATCCGGGTAAAAGGAGAGGAAAATATTCTGCCCCAACTGGTCAACTTCAGAAAAGCCCTGCGAGACATGGATGGAATTACGGCCCTTCAAACTACGGAACGAAGCCAAAGCAACGCCCTTTTATCTGTCAAATACGAGGGTAGTGCACGTGGGCTTGCCGACAAAATTCTGGTTACCCCGTTTGAAGACTTTGGCGTAAATATCTATGACATGACGGAAAACGTGATAAATATAGAGCTGTTAACCGATCCGTCCATAACGGAATCCGACATCAATTAACACGCCCCTTTTGCCCTGATTATCAATAAAACAAATAATTGATGGCTTCGTAAAAAGTCCAATATCTGTGTTGCGCTGCATCCCTCGGAATTTCACGTACTCCTATGTACGCTGCATTCCTCGGGATTTGCGACGCCCCCTGATCTTAAATAGGGCTTGAACTTTTTACTTTGCCATCCCAAAATCGACTTTTTATGAGATTGTCAAATAATTACTTGCACATAAAAAATTTTTCGCATAAAAAAGGGGTAAGATTTCTTTAGCCACCAGTTATTTTT
>JAGYOX010000018.1 GCA_018399235.1 Desulfobacterales bacterium
TTATATATTCTAACCATCCGCTCGACTGATTAAATATAGTTAAATGCCCTTTTCTTTAATATCTATTTTGATTTAAAACTCTTATATTTAAAAATCAATTTACCCTAAAACCAAAATACAAGCCAGCACCTTATGTACAAGCCCTGTGCATGAGATGTACAGTTTATGATTTGAACGGGTCTTACAGTGACTCCCGAAAAATGGATTTTCATTATGACAAAACAGAGGTTTAAATAATTATAAAACCATTTGGCATACTTTTTGATTAAATGAGGGATTAAAATTTTGGATTCAATGCCGGTATTAGAATATGGAGTCATTTATGACCAAACAAGTTACAGCCGTTGTTTTTCCAGGTCAGGGCACCCAGCGCAGTGGGATGGGAAAAGATTTTTATGACATTGTTGAGGTCAGCCGAAAAACTTATGAGGAAGCCTCCCAAGTGCTGGGATGGGATGTTACCGCAATGTGCTTCGGAGATGATGAGCGAGTTAATATGACCGAGTTTGCCCAACCCAGTATTCTGGCCACTGAGATGGCCATGTATCGGGGTATAAATCATTTATATGGATTCAGTGTAGACTATTACGGCGGACACAGCCTTGGGGAATACACGGCATTGGTGGCCGCGGGAGCAATGTCTTTTCCAGATGCCTTAAAGATTGTTGAAACCCGCGGACAGTTGATGCAGGCTGCGGTACCGGCAGGCGAAGGCGCCATGGCCGCTGTGATTGCGGAAAATCTGGATATCGATTTAATCCACAACTCTTTAAAGGATCTACCAATAGATATGGCCAACATCAATTCGTCGAATCAGGTAGTGATCAGCGGACATGCAACCGGGATAGATACAGCAAGGGATCGTATCAAGGCAGCGCTCGGTGACGAAAACGGCTTCCGCTTTGTGCCGCTCAATGTGAGTGCGCCGTTCCACAGCCGTTACATGAGTGCCATTAGCGAGCGGTTCCGGGAACTGCTTCAGTCAATTGCTGAAAGGCTGCGCTCGGAAAATGCCAGATGGGTCGCTTCGAATTTTACTGGTCAATTTCATAATGGCCAGTTGGAAAGCCTTATTGACGCATTGGTCGCCCAGTTGAGCGAATCGGTTAAATGGCGGGATAATATGGAGATACTGGCTAAAAAGGTTCAAACGGTATATGAGATCGGCCCCGGTTGTCCGTTGAAATCCTTTTTCAGGTCCATCGGCGTCAAATGCCGATCAATAACGACTTATTCAGCAGCAACACGCGAATTTTCATTATGATAAAATTCAATTCAGATTACTGGGCAATTATTATTGGCGGATCGAGCGGGTTTGGACTGGCTACGGCCAAGAAACTGGCCGAACACGGCATGAATTTATGCATTGTCCACCGCGATAGGCGCGGGACCATGCCGAAAATCGAACCTGCATTTAACACGTTAAAAGCAACCGGCGTCCAGGTGCTTACGTTCAATTTAGACGGGTTGTCTGTTGACGGCCGAACGCGGGTACTTGACAACCTCAGCGATACCCTCGGTCAGAACGGAAGGGTCCGAATGCTTCTGCATGCCGTGGCGTTCGGCAATTTAAAACTCCTTGCCCCTTATAAAAATTCGGAAGCCCCGAAACTAGCAAGGGAGAAACTGGCCCGGACAGCCGGTTTGTCGGAAAATCACATGGACCGCATCATCGGGGATGCTTTCTCCGAGAGATTCGATGCGCTTTACACCTTGGTGGATGAATCGGAAGATTACAATAACCAGCTGTTTCTGGAGAAAGAGGATTTTAGTCGGACCCTCCATGCCATGGGGTTTAATATAGTGGAATGGACGCAGGACATCCTAAACAGGAACATTTTCGCATCTGATGCAAGGGTGCTGAGCCTTACCAGTGAAGGCAATAGTGTGGCATGGCGGGGATATGCCGCGATTGCAGCGGCCAAGTCGGTTTTAGAGTCTGTATCCCGGGCTATGGCCCAAGAACTAGCGCCATACGGCATCCGTTCCAATGTTATCCAGGCAGGCATCACCGAGACCCCTGCCCTTCAGGCCATACCCGGCAACAAACGGATGCGAGCCCATGCGGGTTTGCGAAACCCACTGGGCCGACTGACAACACCCCAGGATATAGCAAACGTTATATTTCTGCTGTGCCTGGATGAAGCGGCATGGATTAACGGGGCCTTGATCAGCGCGGACGGCGGTGAGAGGATCGCATAAATGCTCTATCTTCACGGCATGGGACATTTTTTCCCGAAAAATATCATCACCAACCGGTTTATCAGCGAACTCGATATCGGCAGCGACGAGCAATGGATCCTGGAACGGGTGGGCATATCAGCCCGCCGGACGAGCTTGGATCTTGATTACATTAAAACCACCAAAAACAAAGACCCCAGGGGGGCAACCGAGGCAAGCATAATCACCCGCCCCACGTCGGCCGCCGCCGCAGCCAAAATGGCCCTCTCAAGGGCGGGAATTAAACCAGATGATATCGGCATGGTTATCTCCGGCACCTCTACCCCGGAGTATACCATTCCGGCCGAAGCGGCGTTGATCGCCGCTGAAATCGGCATTGAAGTCCCCTGCCTCGATATCAACGCGGCTTGCAGCACGTTTGTGATTCAGCTGTCGTTTCTTGCTTCCATGGACCCCGCCCTCATGCCGGCTTACATATTATTGGTCAACCCTGAAAACTATACGCACGTGATTGATTATAGTGATCGCCGGGTGGCGCCGCTCTTTGGTGACGGCTACAGCGCAGCGGTAATTTCAGGCCGAGTGCCGACGCCAAAAAAATTTGAGGCTTTTGCCCACGGATCAAATCCCGCCTCCTGGCACAGGGTAAAAATTCCAAAAAGCGGCCACTTTTACCAGGATGGCAGCTATGTCCAGCGCTTCGCCATACAACGGGCGACAAAGTCGCTTCAGCACCTCAGAAACCAGTACCCGATTAACGGCAATCGATTCAAATTTGTGGGTCATCAAGCCAATCTTATGATGCTCAATCACGTTTGCAAACGCTGCGATATTCCTGAAACATCGCACTGGCATCATGTGGTGGATTACGGCAATACCGGTTGCTCTGGAGCGGCGTCGGTCTTGAGCAAAAACTGGAATCAGCTTTCGGAAAATGATCACATCGCGTTGGCCGTAGTTGGATCGGGGCTCACCTGGGCGCATGCTATGTTAATCGCGCAATGATAAAACATTTTCATGAATTACCAAGAATTTTTAAATAAAACTAGCTTCACTTATGAACAACTTCTCGATTTTTCTTATGGCCGGTTGATTGATAATCCGCCTGAGCATTTTGATGCCCGGCTGCCAGCCCCACCATTCCTGATGATTGATAGTATCCTGACGATTGAAAAATACGGCAGTAGAGGGCGAATTAAGGCCGAGCAAAAAATATTAAGCAACTCCTGGTACTTCCAATGTCATTTCCCGGACGATCCGGTACAGCCGGGTTGTCTGGGTGTTGATGCCATATGGCAGCTTCTTGGTTTTTACGGGGTTTGGCGCGGGGCGCTGGGTGCAGGCCGGGCCATAGGATGCGAAGCCATTGACTTCACCGGCCAGATTCGCCCCCACAATGAAGTGGTGTCCTATGAAATCAATATTATCCGGTTTCAGCAGATGAAACAAAACGGAGCCAGCCTGGTCATCGGCGACGGCAATGTTTTAGTTGACAACGAACGGGTTGCCGCAGTTAAGAGAGCCCGCAGTGGCATATTCAAGGGGATTACCTACAGCCAATACCGTAATAGTGCCATGGCCAACTATAATTTTTTGGGAAGCTGCTAAAACATTAAACGAAAACGGAATTGAAAAATGAACGCCAAAAAAAATACCAGCTCTGAAATATCTGAAGGAAAACCAGTGGCCATTGTGACCGGCGGCGCAAGGGGTATTGGGGCGGCCTGCTGCCGGGACCTTCATACCGATGGATTTTATGTCGGCATACACTTCCGGGGAAGCCAAGATTCGGCTGAAAAAGTTTTGACCGATATCAACGGTGACGGTTTTTTGCTGCAAGCGGATCTGGAGAAACCGGAACATATAGATATTATGGTTCAAAATATAAAAACTGCGGCAGGCAGGGTGGATGTGCTGGTTAACAATGCCGGCATGTCCGTCAACAAGGCCATGAGCACGATGAAACTTGAAGCCTTTGACAGCCAGCGGGGGGTTCTGCGGGGTGTCTGGTATTTGACCAAGCGGATTTTGCGGATGTTTATGCTGCGCCGATCGGCAGGAAAGATCATCAACATTTCAAGTGTGGTGGGGCATACAGGAAATGCCGGCCAAATCCCCTACACAATGGAAAAAGCAGCCTTGGATGCGATGACCAAATCGCTTGCAAAAGAGTTGGGCGGCAGAAATATCCTGGTCAACTCGGTGGCGCCAGGTTTTATTGACACGGAAATGACAGCATCGCTTCCTAAGACCATTCAAGCCGGAATTTTGGCAAACGTTCCCCTGGGTCGCATGGGAAGGCCAGAAGAAGTGGCCGAAGTTGTAACTTTTCTAGCCTGTCGCGGCAATTATGTCAATGGCAGTGTCGTGCACGTCAATGGAGGGGTTTATGGCGGCTGATGAAAAAATGAAAGCGCAAATTCTCTCCCTGATTCCGCAGCAGCCCCCTTTCCGGTTTATCGATACTATTGTTGACATCGATGACCGTCATATTTCGGCTACCTATCGATTCCGGAATGATGAATACTTCTATCAGGGGCATTTCCCGGGACGACCGATAACCCCCGGGGTGATTCTGATCGAAACCATGGCACAGGCCGGGGTGGTTGCATTAGGTATTTCACTGCTTCTACACAATGGGGTGCAAACCGCGGATATTCAAAAGGCTACAACATTGTTCACGTATGCAGAGTCACTCGAATTTACCGGCACCGTTGCCCCCGGCGAAAAGGTAATAATCAAAGGCGAAAAGATCTATTTTCGAAAAGGAAGTATCAAAACCCAAGCCGGCATTTTCCGGGAAAACGGAGAAACCGTCTGCGCCGGTGTGCTGGCCGGGACAGGAGTAAAACTTGATGAATAAACGTGTTGTCATTACCGGTATGGGGGTCGTCAGTCCCAATGCCATTGGCCTAGAAAACTTTGAAAATGCCCTGAGATTAGGCAAATCAGGCATCAGGCTTATCCCCAGGCTGGCAGATTTAAAGTTTGGATGCCAGATCGGTGCTATTCCACAGGATTTTGAAACGATTTGCGAAAACTACTTCAATGTCAATCAGCAATCCTTCATGAGCGATATCGTCCAATATGCATCGGTGGCGGCCATAGATGCATGGCGGGATGCCGGGCTGAAAATCCCCGAAAATGGCCAACCGGACTGGGACAGCGGGGCAATACTGGGCAGCGGCATATCTGACATGGAAATCGTCGGAAACGAAGTGGTCCCCAAAGTCAATGCTGGAAAAGTCCGCCGTCTGGGCACACGCGTTGTCGAGCGCGTCATGGGAAGTGGCACCAGCGCCCGGATTGCCGGCATACTCGGACTGGGAAACCAAGTGACCTCGAATTCAGCCGCCTGCAGCACCGGCACCGAAGCCGTGGTGGAGGCGACCTGGAAAATCCGAATGGGGCTCGCCAAACGCATGGTGGCGGGCGGCGCTGAAGGGGCATCACCCTATACCTGGAGCGGCTTTGATTCCATGCGAGTGCTCTCCCGAAAATTCAATGATCAGCCGGAGCAAGGCTCAAGGCCCATGAGCGAAACCGCCTGCGGGTTTGTGCCCGGCGCGGGGGCCGGTGCCTTGGTTGTAGAAGACTTGGAAACTGCACTGACACGGGGTGCCCGAATTTATGGAGAAATTCTGGGGGTGATGGCCAATTGCGGCGGTCACCGGAGCGGGGGTTCCATGACCGCACCGAATCCTGAAGGCGTGCAGCGTTGCATCAAGGGCGCAGTGCTTGACGCCGGGATCAACACTGGAGAAATTGACCTTATAAACGGGCACTTAACCGCAACCTCTGCCGACCCCAGCGAGGTGAAAAACTGGGCCATTGCTTTGGGCAGAGGCCCCGAAGATTTACCCTGGATACACTCTACAAAATCAATGATCGGACACTGCCTCGGCGCTACCGGCGCCATCGAAACAATCGCTTCGGTTCTGGAGCTTCATAAGGGTTTTATTCATCCCTCGATCAACTGTGAAGATGTACACCCACAAATCAAAGCTTTTGAAGACCGAATCGTACGGATATGCATGTCCTATCCGCAATTAAAAATTATTGCCAAGGCCAGTTTCGGCTTTGGTGATGTCAACAGTTGTTTGATTCTTAAAAGATGGAGAGCAGAATAATCAACAAAAAGGAGGAAGACAATGGGAAAGCAAAGTATTTTCGACGACGTTTTGGCAATTATCAAAAATTATGTCAAGGAACCGGATCGCTTGGCAGCCGCTGGGATGGGGACTTCAATTATTGATGACCTCAAGGTTAATTCAGCGCGGCTTGTTGATATCATCATCCAATTCGAGGACTCGTTTGATATTGAAATCGATGATGACGATGCCGACGGGATTCGAACCATCGGCGATGCGGTTGAATATATCAGTGGCAAATTGCAAATCGATAAGCCAATAGGCAAAGCGGTATGAACAAACTATCCATTTGCGCCCTTTGGCTTCAACATCTGTTCGGGCGGGTTGCAATATTCATTACTGCCCCACTCATCATTTGCGCTATAAAGCTAGCCGGTTACCGGATCAGGGATTTGCGCAACATCCGCCAGGAGATCGCCCATACCATGCGACAGCACAGCGGTCCCTGGCTGATCTGCGCCAATCACCTGACCATGATTGATTCGTTTATCCTGGCATATGCCATGTTCCCTGCATACCGCTATATGCTGCAATACCGACTGGTTCCTTGGAACGTGCCGGAGCATAAGAATTTCAACCGCGGTATCCTGCTCAGTGTTTTCTGTTACCTGGTTAAATGCATCCCGGTCAAACGGGGCGGAAACAGGAATTCGGTTAAACGATCGATGGATAAATGCGCGTACCTGTTAAACCATGGCCAAAACCTGATGATTTTTCCCGAAGGAACCCGGTCGCGAACCGGCCGGCTTAGCTTTGAAAACTGCACCTATCATGTCGGCCGGCTGGAATATAAAATCCCTAATACCTGTGTTTTGTGCATTTACCTGCGCGGCGACCGGCAGAAGACTTACAGTAATTTTCCGCGGTTTGGGGAAACCTTTACCGCAATGGCCTGTCAATTCCGGCCGAAAACCGAGCTAAAAGGACTTCGGGCGCATCGGGACTGCGCCCGGCAGATTATCAATCACCTATCTAAAATGGAAGCCGCCTATTTTGATGCACTTGGGAAACGACGTCGTCGACCTCAAAGCGCCGGGGACAAAAGGAAAAAGCACAGACACCCGGTTTATGTGCAAAGTATTGACCCCTCATGAGAAGCAGGCGGTTGCGTATTCAAGAGACCCGGATCAATACTTATGGGCTCTCTGGGCATCCAAAGAATCCGCATATAAAGCCGTCAGTAAATCTTTTCCACAGGTAACGGCTGTACCAAAGCGCTATCCAGTTTTTTTGACTCCTAATCCGTTTTCTATGATATCCAATGGAGTTGTGCATACCCCGCATGGTGTGGCGCGAGTTCGGCTTTTTATTCATGAAGCTTATGTCCACTGTGTTGGGTTTTATAATGATTGTCCGGACCTGAATAATATTGTGTGGGGAGTGGAAAAAACGTTACCAAATATTTCAGTAGAAGGCGGTCTGCTCCCGGCCCAACAGTCTATCATGGTCAGACAGGTGGCTGCCAAAAGCATTGCCCGGCAGTTGAATCTTGATCCGGAGCAGATTCAAATAAAACGCAAAAAAAGCTCCCGAGGGTTGGGACCGCCGATTGTTTATGTCAACGGAAATAGATCGAAAATCGATATCAGTTTGAGCCACCACGGCAGGTTTGGGGCGTATGTGTTTTGGAACCTCAAAAATTCATCATGTAGTATAAAACAGTAACCGATTTCCACCTCAAAACCATTTGCCCTTTTTGACATCCGCCTTGTGAATAAAACGTTATGATTTCCGAGGATAGAGAATTTTTCGAAAAAGTCGCCCGTGCCGGATCGAGCAATCCCTTCAATGAGGAGCATACCGCCCTTGAACTCGAAATTACCGGTCTCCCGGCGTCAGCGCCAAGAAAGCAGCGTACCCAGAAATTGGTTTATGAAGTTCAATCCCGGATCTCCCGGCTCGAAGCAGAAGACAAAGCCCAGCTCAAAGCCTATTCCGGGCACGATCGGCGCTTAACGGAAAAAACATTTCTTTTAGAGCTCTTCTACCAGTTAAAGGATCAGTTTGACCAATTGATAAAAAGCCAGTTAACGGCTGGCGATGCAACAGTTAAAATTACATTTTTACTGTACGTAACGTTTTGATTATTTTTTAACACTATACGTAATAATCCCTTATTATGGAAACCACAATATATTGATTCTACATCTGTCTGACAGAAAATAACCGGAGATTATTTTTCACATTGTCACTGGTTATTATCCCTGCTCAGAAATTTGATTCATGAAGTAATTATAATAGGCGGACGTTACTAGCTTAATGCATGGATTTGTAATTATAAAATTTTTTTTGCGGAAAAGGCTTTACCTTTTTCCATTGTTTAAGTTAATGCTCCACAAGCATCAAACCCTTAACTGATTTGAAGTGAGCATCCATCGAATACAATTTTAAACCATGCTGAAATGCGCAAGCAGCTATCCACATATCATTTGTTGGGATTGGTTTTCCAATTTCCCTTAAATTATTCAATATTTCAGCATAATAGTCTGCTGTAATTTCATCGATATAAACGAGTTGGACTCGCGGACTATCAAGAAAAATATCTAGCTCTTCTCTATTTTTTTTCTCTCGATTTCCGGCTTTAAATCCTGAGACAAGCTCACCTACACTTATACTTGATAATCCGATTACTTCAGCCTTTTGAAGAATTTGAATAACGCATTGATCTCCTCTTAGAGCATATGAATAAATATTGGTATCGATCAGAATTCGTTTCATGCCCAGAGTTCCTCGTCGATCTTTCTTTCACTTTCTATTTTTCTCTGAATTTGCTGAAATTCTTTCTCATCCCATTTCCCAAACAAATGGTCCAGGTCATGGTAAGTGGCTGTGTGTGTTTTTTTATTCCCGAATCCAAGCCTCTCATTTATGATATCCTTAATGAATTGATTAACGCTCTTGCCTTCAAGATGTGCTTCATTTTTAAGCCGTTCGGCCACAGGCGACTCAATTCCTCGGATAGTAATTGATTTCATACGACCCTCCTTTATTTGATGTCATATATCGATATCATTTTAATTTCAATATATGCAATCATTATATTTTTGTCAAACTTTACAGATAAAAGGGAATTTTTCTGGTGCTTTTGAATGGATTTTGTTATATGTATTGGCATCAAAATTAATTTCATTGGCCTGAAGAATGAATAATTTTGGCTTATGAACAATAAATCGGCAGAGAATATACCGGAAAGCAGATAGTCACTTCTCTGATAATCAATAATTGCTATAGAATTAGTTTCGTAAAAAATTTAAAAAGGAATTTGAAATGAATAAAAATGAAGCGTGGTATGAGTATCCTTACAACTTGGTCGATATGTTTGAAGACAGTGTGAAAAAGTTTGCTGACCGCCCGCTGGTGGGCATGAAAAATGCCGACGGTGAATATGAATTCAAAACTTATAAACAGGTTGGCCAGCGGGTGGATAACCTTCGGGGCGGTCTGGCGCAATTGGGTATTGACAAAGGAGACGGAGTTGGCTTGATCATCGGCAATTCGGAAGCCTGGTACGTGATCGCTTTCGCCACTTACGGCAGAGGCGCCCGGCTTGTTCCCATGTATGAAAAAGAACTGGTGAGCACCTGGCGATATATCATAAAGGACAGCGGCCTCAAGGTCCTGTTTGTCGTAAATGAGGACGTATATAATCAGGTAATCGGCTGGGTTGACGAAATAGAAACCCTTGAAAAAGTGTTCATTATATACGGCAGCGGTGAAAACAGCATGGCCGCAGTTGAGGAAATGGGGCAAAAAAACCCTGTAGCCTCTGTAAAACCGCATTACAGTGAAATTGCGACTCTGATTTATACGTCCGGCACCACCGGCGACCCCAAGGGCGTGCTCCTCAGCCATGGTAACTTTACCACCAATGTCCTGGCTGCCTCACGGGCGTTTCCCCATGTCGATGAAAACGTGAGAGCACTCTCCATCTTGCCCTGGGCGCACAGTTTCGGCCAGACCGGTGAACTGTATTTCGGTATTTACGTTGGCGGATCTACCGGCATCATGGGGTCTGTGGATACAATTGTAGATGATATGGGAAAGGTTCGGCCGACAGTGCTCATTGCGGTACCCCGGGTATTTAACAAAGTTTATGCCGGTATTCACAACATGATGCGGGAAACAGGCGGTATGAAGGAAAAACTTTTTAACGCCGCCAAAAAAGAAGCGGAAAAAAAGCGGGAGACCGGAAAGGCTTCGATAAAGTTCAAAATTTTGGATAAACTGGTGTTCGGAAAAATCCGCGATCGATTCGGCGGCCGCTTAAAAGAGGCGATAACCGGCAGTGCGGCAATGAATCCGGAAATCGCCCGGTTTTTCATTGATATCGGCATTCCCACATATGATTGTTACGGTCTTACGGAAACCACTCCGGCCTTGACCATGAACTCCCCGGCAGCCAACCGGCTTGGCAGCGTGGGGCGCGCCATTGAAAAAGTCACCGTGGTCATCGATAAAGGATTTGTCGGCAAGGACAGTGAAGACGGGGAAATCATCTGTTTTGGCCCCAATGTCATGCAGGGTTATCACAACAAGCCGGAAAAGACTGAGGAAGTCATCGTAACTGATCCAAAACTCGGCAGGGGGTTCCGTACCGGCGACCGGGGCCGGCTGGATAAAGACGGTTTCCTTTTTATTACCGGCCGTTTTAAAGAAGAATACAAACTGGAAAACGGCAAATACGTGCACCCGGCCTCAATAGAAGAAGATATTAAGTTAAATTCCTATGCACTCAATGCCATGCTTTATGGTGAGGGAAAACCCTATAATGTCTGTCTGCTGGTCCCTGATTTTGAAGCATTGGCATCGGTGGCTGATGAAATGGGATTTGGCGACAAAAGCCCGGAAGATTTGATCAAAGAAGAAAAAATTTATGAGTTTATCAAGACGGAAGTTACCAATCACCTGAAGAAGACATACGGGGGCTATGAAATTCCAAAGAAATTCATTCTTCTCCCCGAAGATTTCTCCCTGGAAAACGGGACGCTGACGCAGACCATGAAACTCAAACGCGGCAACGTATACGAAAAATACCAGGATCAGCTCGAAGCACTCTATAGCTGATAAAACGGCAGCTATGCGAACATTTAAGCAGTTAAGAACTGCCAAACTTTGACAATCTCGTAAAAAGTCGATTTTGGGATGGCAAAGAAAAAAGTTCAAGTCCCGTTTAAGATCAGGGGGCGTCGCAAATCCCGAGGAATGCAGCGTACTTAGCTGTACGTGAAATTCCGAGGAATGCAGCGCAACACAGATATTGGGCTTTTTACGAAGCCATCAAGCTTTGAGGGCAGAAATGCGAGACTATGGTACAATGCAAGACACGCTATACATAGTCAAAATGTTTTGGCCTTTAACAAGATGTTGTTTTTTGTTTTAATTTCGCCTCGTTTTCTTCCGCCTGTTTTCGGTAGAATTCGTAAACACCCCCAACCTTATAGAGCCAGTTTGCGATGCTCGGATGAATCGCGTCTAACAGTGGGATAAGCCATGTGGGTCCCGGATTGACGATAATCTCGTAAATATCTTTTTTAATGGCTTTGATAACCGCTTCGGCCACTTTTTTGGGTGTAGTGGCATTGCTGATCCAGGGCGGTTTCTTTTTGTAGACGGCAAACATGCCGGATTCGGCAACAAATCCCGGGCAGATAACGGAAACACCAACCCCGCTGCCCTGAAGCTCCAAGCGGAGGCCTTTGGTCCATTCGATCAGGCCGGCTTTTGTTGCAGCATAGGTTCCGCCATAAGGATTCCCCCTTTTGCCTCCCAATGAAGACATGCTGACGATGTGGCCGCTGCCCTGCGCCAACATATCCGGCAGCGCCAGACGCGTCAGCAGCATGGCGGCAATTAAATTTGTCTGAATCATTTTTTCGATGTAACCGGGTGTCAGGGCAGTATAGGAACTGACCCACTCCATCCCGGCATTGTTGATCAGAATATCGAGCCGCCCGAAATCCGCCTTGACATCATCTAACAACCGCCCCCTGAACTCCTGATCTGTGATGTCGCCGGGGTAGGTTTGGGCGTTTATCTTATGGTGCGATACCCTCTCTGCGGTTGCCCTCAATCCCTCCGAAGAGCGTGCGGTCAGTGCAAGGTTAACCCCCTCTTTTGCCAGAAAATGGGCAATATGAGGACCAAGGCCTTTTGAGCCGCCGGTCAGCAGCGCGGTTTTTCTCTTCAGTTGTTTCATGGTGCCATCTCCGAATCATTATTTGGAAATGAGTGGATTCAACGATTCAATGACCATTTTGGCTTCCGCAATCATGTCGTCAATGATCTCTCTGGCGCTCTTAATCTTTTTTACAGCCCCGCCGATTTGTCCGCAGTAAAGGGAACCTTCATCACAATCCCCATCGATACAGGCCATGGCGGATCTGCCTTCTCCGATCATTTCGAAAAGCGCTTCGGGTTTGGCCCCTTCCCTTTCCGCATTGACAATCATATCTGTCAGCCGGTTCCGGATGGAACGCGTTGGCCCGACCGTGGTCCGTCCTGTAACGCAGGTATCGACATCCGTCATCCGAACGATGGCTTCTTTATAGTTCGGATGGGCGCTGGCTTCGTGAGTGGCGAGAAAACGCGTTCCCATTTGAATACCCTTGGCGCCGAGGGCCAGCGCCGCGACAAATCCCCGGCCATCTGCAATACCACCGGCGGCGATTACCGGTGTATTAACGGCGCTTGTCAATTGCGGTATCAAGGCCATGGTGGTAATCTCGTCATGGCCGTTGTGCCCCCCGGCTTCATATCCCTCGGCGGCAACGGCATCCACGCCCGCGTCCCGGCTTTTTTGGGCAAATTTGACATTGGCAACCACATGGATAACGCGGCATCCCCGGTCCTGTATCATTCGGGTAAATTTCATGGGGCTTCCGGACGAAGTGGCGATAACCGACGCACCACTTTTGGTAGCTGCGTTGATCATGTCCTCAGAGTCCGGTCGAACCAGCGGGATATTGACGCCGAAGGGTTTTTTGGTCTTCTCTGCTACCTTGCCGCATTCAGCTTCAATCTCTTCAATCGTCATGCCGCCGGCGCCCATCAACCCGAGCCCCCCCGCCTCGGAGACGGCCGCCACGAGATCGGATTTTCCGACCCAGATCATACCGCCCAGAATAATCGGGTATTGAATATTGAATATGTCACAAATTTCCGTCTTAAACATCGTAAACTCCTTGGGAATTATCCACCCGCAAATCCGTTGCGGGCACTGTTTTTGATGATCGAGTTATACGTTCAGCCCCACCACTTCTTTTGCCCTATCCTTATACATATTCATGGGCGCTTCTGCGAAGAGCATCATTTTCTGAGCGGCAAACGATCCCTCGGCATGAATGGTACACACTTCATGCCACCCGGCAAAATCGCTTGCCACTATGTGATGCAGCATGCTCATCAGCTTCAGACGTTCCTCAGCGGTAAAGTTGCCGCCCCCACCCATATACTTTTCAAGATAGGGTCGAAGCTCTTTGTGCTTCCAGTCCTGATAGGTCGGCTGTGTCACCAGCAACCCACCGGCAAGGTCCTGGATATTTCTGACGAATTCATGAAAGTTGGATGCGAAATGCAGCTTGGCCATGTTGGAATTCAGACGGCTGGCAACGTACAAGCCGGACCCCCCGAAATTTTCAGGGCTGCTATAAGCCGCTTTAGCCAGCGCTTTGGTAGTTTCCGTGTATTTAATCATTTCGATAAACCGCTCGCGGACGTGAGAGGCCTTTTCAATTCCATTGGCTTCAGCGGCAAGCAGCCCCAAGCCGGTCATGTATTCAAGAATCGGAATCTTGTAGGTTACGGCGGTATATCGATGAAAAGCGGAAAAGGCATATGCCACGTACTGGGCAAACTGCCATTCCCGCAATATAAACACCCGTTCCTTAGGCACCCGGACATTATCAAAGACAACAAGGGACTCTATATGACCGCGCTTGGGCGTTGGTGTGGGAAAATGATATTTGTCCTCATAGCGAAAATTGGGTCTGCACATCTGGGTGATGCCCTTGGTATTTGCAGGTATGGCAAACGCCACGGCATAATCGCCTTCGGCTTCGCTCATGTTTCTTGTGGGAATCACCAGGAACTCATCGACATAGGCACCTGCGGTAATATGCGCCTTGGCACCTGAAACCACGATTTCATCTGCACTTTCATCAACTACTCGCAAATAGTAATCCGGTGTTTTCTGTTCACTTGGTCCCTTGCTGCGGTCGCCCTTGACATCCGTTACCAGACCGGCGATAGAAAGGTCTTTTCGGGCGCAATGCCAGCGATAGTCGTTGATTCTTCTGATATAAGACGGGTTCCCCATAATTTTGGCGACTGCCGTTAACCCGTTGATAATATCGCTGCCCACATCCTTCACGAAAGGAAGTGCCCCTTCCGCAAAATAGCATGCATTTATAATGAGCTCATGCCGTTTTTGAACAGATTCCGGATAATCCGGCACCTCAAAATAGGTGCTGACCGGCTCGCCCGTTTCCGGGTCTTTCATCACAGTAATTTTACTCATCACAGGGTCATGGCCCATCATAAAATCAAAGGCCGCCGTCTCGACCCCAACCTTTATATATGGATCTTCCGTTACATCCGGAACCTTTTGGCCCAAAATAAAAACATTCCGGTTATCCCTTAAACCGGCCTTATATTCCTCAGCCGTTCGTAATGCCATTTTGTTTTCTCCGTTATCTATTATTAATCTCGTTTAGTCATTCTGGATCGGTGTAAACACCTCCCGAAACTGGGACATGAAATTCAGGTCGCCTTCGATTTTTAATTTTCCGGTTACAACTGCAGTAATCCCGTCAAGCTTTCCGGTAACGATATCGTGATAAGCACTGTCTCTTGCGACCATAAACACCGTCGGGTCTTTCAAGACCTCTTCGGTAAGGGTCATCTCCCCGTCATTTATGGTAACGGTCCACTTGCCACCGCCTTTGCCGGTGATATGATAGCTTACCGTGGCCTTTACGCCCTTGGCTTTTTCAGGGATGAATCTTTCTTTCATGCCTTCAAAGAAATGGGCCACGGGAACAGCTGGAGCGGTTTTCTCCTCTTCAATTTCTGCAATCAGATCTTTTTTAAGAAATTTTCCTACAGCATTCGTCGGTAGGCTCGGTCGGAATAAATAATGCTCAGGTATCTTGTAATCGGCCATTTTCCCCTTGCAAAATTCGCGGATATCCGCTTCGCTGCAGGTTTCTCCTCTTTTCAGCACAATACACGCCTTTGCCACCTGGCCGTATTTATCATGCGGTTCCGGAATAACCGCCACCATATCCACGGCGGGATGGGTGGCGATCACATTTTCGATCTCCTTGGGATACACGTTTACCCCGCCCCGGATGATCATGTCCTTTTTGCGGTCAACAATGAAGAGGAACCCCTCGTCATCCATGTATCCGACATCGCCTGTATACAACCAGCCGTCTCTAATGGTTTCCGCTGTGGCTTCGGGTTTGTTTAAATACCCCTTCATTACCGTATCGCCCTTCACTACGATCTCACCAATGGCACCTGGCGAGAGGACGGCGCCCGCCTCATCAAAAATTTGAACCTCTATCCCATTAAAGGCGGTGCCGATGGATCCGTATTTTTGCTTATCTTCCATGTTGGCGGTGATGCCGCCCGAATTTTCAGTCGCGCCGTAAGCCTCAAGAATCGAAATGTTAAACCGCCGCTTGCATTCATCCAGTTGTTCCGGCGGAATCGGTGCCGCTCCTGAAACCCCCAATCGCAGGGCTCTTTTATCAACGGTGTCGGCTTCCGGGGTCCGCAGCAGAATATTCCACATGGTCGGAACGATGTAGAAACCGTTCACCTTATATTTGCCCACGCATTCCCAGAATTCCGATGCGGCAAAGTTACGCCTTAAAATGATGGTCGCGGCGTTATACATCGTCGGAAAAGCCAGGTCGTTCAGCCCGCCTGAATGAAAAAGGGGAAGAACACATAAAATTCTCTCCGCCGGCTGTATCGGTATGTGCCCGGTCTTAATGCAGGCGCCATATACAATACCCTTGTGCGTCAGCATAACACCTTTTGGTGTTCCCGTGGTTCCGGAGGTATACATCAATGACGCCACATCGGTTGAAGCGGGTGGATTGCTGTAGTCCGGCTTACCGGAATCTTCTGATATAATATCGGGCAGATACGCATGGGGAAAATCCAGATCCAGGGAAGTCGGTGAATTGATAACGATCTCTTGCACGGATGGAATTTTTGACTTAATTGCAGAAATGATCGGCACGTATTCCGGATCCATCACCATAATTTTCGGTTTGCAGTCACCTACCAAAAACTCGACTTCATCCGCCTGCCACCAGCAGCTGATAGGGCCGCCAATCGCACAGGCTTTTTGGGCGCCCAGCAGGGCGTAGAAAAAATAAGGCGTGTTGCCCATCATAAACGAGACGACATCTTCCTTGCCAACGCCCTTAT
Organism: Desulfobacterales bacterium; assembly: GCA_018399235.1. Taxonomy (GTDB): domain Bacteria; phylum Desulfobacterota; class Desulfobacteria; order Desulfobacterales; family Desulfosalsimonadaceae; genus M55B175. The sequence goes on from JAGYOX010000018.1 coordinate 16,776, forward strand.
TTTGAAGGTAAGCGGCGAATCGATCCGTTTTAACATCCAAATCCCGGTAGGTAACAATTTCATCGTAAAAATTGATACAAGGGGTATCCGGATACTCCGCCGCGTTTTGTTTGACAAGGTCAAGCGTGGTGAAAATTTGCCTATCCATCTTTTTGCTCCTTATTTTCGCACGGGAATGCTTTAAAAACGGAACCAACCATTATTCTTGTACCAGCCCAGGGTCTCTTTCATTCCCCTCTCCAGGGTGGGGTATTTAAATTCAAAGCCTGTGGCCTTGAGCTTAGCATTGTCCCATATTTTGTCGCAGTTCACGTAATCCAGGGTTGCCTTTTCAAGCAGCGGCCTTTGCCCTGTTCGCCGGGCGATAAACTGCGAAACAACGGCCACTGGTTTTGCCACGGCAATCGGGAGATGTAAAAACGGCTTTTCCGCACCCAAAAGTTCACGATTGACAAGATTGTAGAATTCAGTTGTCGGTATGTGCGTGTCATCGGCAACATTGTATGCTTCCCCGATCATTTCCTCATGATCATAAGCATGCAATACCGCCCGGCACATATCCTCAATATGGAGGAAAGCCTCAATTTTATCGCCTTTCCCTAAAATCAATTTCTTTTTCTTGTTGCGTTCGTCGTAGGCCATCTTAAATACAAGATATAATCCGTATTCGGAGCGGGAACCATAAATGGCGGCAGGCCGGAAGATGGTCGCGGCCAATCCTTTTTCCTTGATGTATCTGTGGACGTGCTTTTCCCCTTCCCATTTGCTGAGGTTATAGTTGTTCAAGGGCGGTGTTACCTTGGGGGCGTCTTCTTTTACCGGATTTCCAGGGTTGGAACTGTAACCGTAGACACCTACTGACGATATGTGCATGAACCGTTTCACACCGGCCTTAACCGAGGCATCACAGAGGTTTTCCACGGCCTTCTCATTAACGGCGAAAATAATATCATCCGGTGTAGAGTAATCATGGATGCCGGCCACATGAATCACGCTCTCAACACCGGAAAGGAGCCGCTCAAGCCCTTCTCTCCGGGTCAAATCCGATTTTACGAATTCAACCTCAAGCGCTTCAAACATCGCCCCGTAATACCGGCTTGAAACGTCGGTTGCCCTGACCCTGAACCCGGCCTTTACCGCTTCGGCAACCATATGATGGCCGGTAAAACCTGCGGCACCGGTAATCAACACGAGACCTTGGTGATTTTTTGTCATGACGTACCTCCTGGTACTACTGGTAAGGGATGCCTAATTTATCCATGGTTTTTTCCTTTGGACGCCCGTTTGTATCCCAGCCCCTCAGTCGGTAATATTTCTTTAACATTCTATCCAGTCTTACCGGCGCCCAGCCTTTCTCGCCCGTCTCTTCGAGTATGCGGCGCGGTAATGTGTCGTCTTTACGGCCAATGCCTTCCCGGCAGTTCATATATCTTTCCAGATTAAAAGCCCGCTCACCGACACGATACAGTTCTTTCCTTCCAATTTTATAGCCCAACACGCCGGACAAAAGGGCGCAGTAATCTGAAATATCGGATGTTGCCACGGCAATGGCGGGCAAATTGCGCATAACAAAGCGAAGAATCGGTTTAGGGGTGTATTTGTAAGCGAAATTTTCTTCCAGAAAAGGATACTGGGTCTGGAGGCAGAAAATTGAAGAGTTGGTCATTTCCATGATATCTTGCAAAAATTTCACAAAATGGGCTTTGCCTTTCGTGCCATGCGGGCTCAAATAAGACTTTTCACCGCCGCCCAGGGGGTCGGTTTCAATCGCATGGGTCGATCCGGAAAGATGGGTCGCCCCGCTGTTCGCCGTGGCATATCCCAGCCCCTGGCCGGTGCACCCCCGGGGATCATAGCCGGCGACCTCCAGTCCTTTGACATGGCAGGCAAAATATTCGCCACCATATTTTTTTGAAAGGCGCCTAACGCCGTCAGCCAGCTCATCACCGAGTCCCCTTCGATAGGCGATATCTTCGATGGTTTTTTCTATATTTTCGGCATCACCGAATTTTAGATCGCTTTTCAGCATCCCTTTTTCCGTCAGCTCCATGGCAAAGCCGATAACGCCACCGGTGCTTATGGAGTCGAGCCCCAGGCGGTTTAACCGATCATTCCAAAATGCGATATCATTGAGATCTCCGATCAACAGGTTCGCGCCCATCAAGGCAATGGTTTCATATTCCGGGGAGACCAGCTCTTTATTTTTATAGTTACCGATTCTGCCGCATTTGATGGGGCATCCGGGACAACCTTGATTTTTAACCGTGTGTTGATCACGAATTTTTTCCGCGCTGATCCTTTCCATTTTGTCAAATTTTGACTTGTTGAAATTTCTAACCGGCATGATATGAGCGGACCCGAATGCACGCACATTCTGCGGCGTGCCGAGTTCGCGGAGACGTCTGCCCGTATTGTCATGGGCGATAATCTTTTTTTGGGCGACCTTGAGCGCTTTCTTAAACCCATCCGGATCGGCGACGGCGATCTTTCGATTTCCCTTGGCCACAATTCCTTTCAAATTTTTGGAACCCATTACCGCGCCCATCCCGCATCTGCCGGCAACACGCTTATCCGATGCAATAACGGCAAAACGGACCCGATTTTCTCCGGCAGGGCCGATAACCATCCAGTCGCCATCATCCTTGCGCGCCTCCTGAAATTCGTAGGTATCCATTCCCCAAAGGGCGGCGGCATCTTGAATCGACACATCCCCATTATCGATGCGAATATAAACCGGGCGGTCCGATTTGCCCCTGACCATGATGCCGTCATAACCGGCTTTTTTCAGGCTGATACCGAATTTTCCGCCCACATAAGAGGATGCAAAGATACCGGTTAGCGGCGATTTACACATGACGGCGAACCTGCCGCCTGCCGGTGAAGGCGTTCCCGCTGTGGGTCCGGTCATTACCACCAGAATATTATCGGGTGACAGGGGATCGATTCCAGGCCTTATGTTGTCGTACAGAAGCTTCAAGGCCAGCCCCTTTCCACCGAGATACTCTCTGCGAACACTCTGAGAAAGCGGGATCGCGATGCTCTTTCCGGATGACAGATTGATGTCTAAGACCTTGTTGTTTACGGCTTTTATTGTTTCCATGGCATTTATCCACTGTTATTTGGGTTGTCGTTCGATTCCGACGGATCGGTTCTTACCGGCAAACCTCTAACCTGGATATTGAGTTCAACCGGGTTGGTGTCCGGTTTTTTTTCGACTGCCCGCATCACCATGTCAAAAATAGTATCCCTTTGCCGGGCAATGCTTTCCGGTCTGCCGACAAGCAGCCACTGCGTGGTTAGATGCTCAATAAATCCTAAAACCATGTTTCGCACCAAATAGGGGTCCAGGTCATCCCGGAAAACTCCTTCATGGACACCCTCTTTATACACATCCGCAACAGTTCTCGCCGCTTCCCTGACGACCTGGTAGGCTTCTGATTTTAAAAAGTTCCGGCTGCCCTTGAGGGTCAGCAGCGCAACGGCGGTGTATAAGCGATTATTTTCATAAAATTCAAGATAGGCCTGAATGATGAGCCGCATCCGTTCCCTGGCGCCATGAACATAAGGGGCGATTGTCATCATTCGATCAAGCTCCCGCTGGGTATAAAGCTTGGAGATGGAAAACAGGACTTCTTCCTTTGAGGAGAAATATTCATAAAAAGTCGCTTCTGAAATATTGGCCGCCTGGCTCATTGCTGAGAGCGTCGTTTCTTCAAACCCCTTTTCTCCAAAAACCTTAAGGGCGCCTTCAATGATATTAACCTCCTTTTCCCGGTACCTTTTTGTGGCCTTTTTAAAAGAGCGGTTATTCGATTTCTTCTTTTCCACTTATCCCTCCGTGATTGTCAATTTCATCGAGTGCCAATTTCTTCGCATCTACTTCTTCAGATAATGCATCGCAGAGAAGGCTGTCGCCCGACATTATTTTCCTTGTATCTGCGGCAAATTTGAAAATCGCTCAATTTAGATGTTTTTTTCTTGTTTATTTTGAAATTACTTAAATGACATCATAGATGTCAATAAAAAAATTTATATTGGTTTTGAAAAAATTCTATTTTATATATAGATACTATAAAAATAATATAATTTATATACTATTTATATTTTTTTTAAAATTTAAATATTGACCTATTTAATTATTCGCCCATATAATAGGGTTATAGTTTAGCATTGAACCTATGAATAAAACATTGACAATTATTCCAGCAGGTTCGGTTTATGCCGGGTGGAATGCTTGAATTCCGAACAAAAGGAGAAAAGAATGGAGTTATCGGTATTAACATATGAAATCATAGATAATGTTGCCGTTATAGAAATGAATAATCCCCCGGTGAACGCCTTAACACCCGCATTTCTTAACGATTTCAATCAGGTACTGGGGAATCTCAAAGGTGATAACAAATCCAGGGCCGTTCTCTTGGCCAGCGCATGCCAAGGTTTTTTTTCAACGGGTGACGATGTTAACGAATTAAAAGAGATTGATGAGCATATGATCTCGCTTTTACCCAAAGTTCATGAATTGATGAACGATCTTGAAACCTTGCCGCTTCCTACAGTTGCTGCAATAAATGGGCATGCACTGGGTGGCGGCCTTGAATTGGCGCTTGTGTGTGATTTTCGGTTTATGGGAAAGGATTCAGGTAGAATTGGACTTCCCGAAGTCAGGCTTGGCATGATTCCGGCTTTCGGGGGCACCCAGCGCCTGCCAATGATTATCGGCAAAACAAAGGCTGTTGAGATGATGTTTAAAGGGCTGGCGATTACGCCCGAAGAGGCGAAACAAATCGGTTTGATCAACGATATCTTTCCCCAACAAGACTTGAATGAAAGGTGTCTTGATTATACAAAACGACTCGCCCGGCAGGCTACCGGCGCCATCGCCAGAATCAAGTCTTGCGTGAATACAGGTCTATATGAAGGCTTGGAAAAAGGACTGGCCAGGGAAATGACGGCATTTAGGGAAAATATTTTCTCTCCCGATGTCAAAGAGGGAATTGACGCTTTTTTAAGCGGTCGAAAGCCAGCGTTCACTGAAGAAGGACCAGACAGCGCTTAATTTCTGCGTCACGCAAAATAAATTAATAATATTATTCTCTCCCAGAATTCACTCTGGCTATCAAACCGTATGCAAAACGATCAAAAAAATCCCGAAAACTATAGGGTTGCTTTTTCAGATAATCTCTTGCAAAAATTAAATTTTCGGTTAAAGAAGCCTCGAGGAAACCATGTCGGCATTTGATTTACTCCAAAAAACCGAGCTTAAAATTAGCCCTGTTTATTTAGCCAGCGCAAATCTTACGGATATCGCCGCTGCAGCGGCAAAAATTCTCGGATTGCCAAAGGAAGAGGTCCTGGTGGTGGATTATCAGAACGGGACGCTCGTGCTGGATATTTTAAACAGCTGCGTGAACGCCTATAAAATCGTGGGGAAAAAAACGGCGCTTCTGGAAAGCCTGGCCGCGTTGCCAGGGGTTTCGGTTAAAAATAACACGCATATTTATTCGAACGGTATGCTGGGATGGATCGCCCTGGATGAAACGGCGGCAACTCAAGGGCTTAGAAAGAGCGAGGAAATGATTTCATTAATCCGCCAAAATATCGCAAAACGCGTGGCGGTATTTTCCTCTGGGACCGAGGTGGAAAGAAACGAAATTGAAGATACCAATACCCCGACCATCAAGGACCGTCTTGAAGCACAAGGCTACAAGGTGTTCAAGGCCGGCGTGCTGCCTGACGATAAGATTCTGATTGCCACAAAATTAAGGGAAACTGCCGAAACGGGCGGTTATGGCGTTATCATAACCACCGGCGGCGTAGGGGCTGAACAAAAGGATCAAACCGTAGAGGCCATCCAAGCCATCGATCCAGACGCGGCAACCCCTTACATCTGCCGATTTAAAATCGGCACCGGCCGGCATGTAAAGGACGGCGTCAAAATTGCCGTAGGCCAATATAGCGATACAATTGTTATTGCCCTGCCTGGCCCCAACGATGAAGTCGTCACAAGCCTTGGGCCGATCATAGAAGGCCTGAAAGGCGGCGCCCGAAAGCATGAGCTGGCGAAAACCGTTGCCGAAAATCTACGGCAGATACTGCGACGCAAAATGCAAAATCGTGAAGGGAAAAGTTTTCATGAGAGTTGTCAATTACATTTCCCAAGTCGACGAGACTAAATGCACGGGCTGCAAACGCTGCGAGATCGTCTGCCCGCCCGCCGCAATCAAGGTTATAAACAAGGTTGCAACAGTGGACAGCGAAAAATGTCTGGCCTGCAATAAATGCTGGCACGTGTGCCCTGAAGATGCGGTTTCCATAGTGCCTCGCGAAACGGAATTGATCGTGGGCGTCGACTTTGAGGAGGTGGATGCCGAGGCCATTGAAGCCCTCTGCCGAAAAGCCCACTTCTTTCCGGAGCAATTCGTCTGTGCCTGTACCCTGACCCTTGCCAAGGAAGTAGCCGCCGCCATTATCAAGGGCGCCAAGACCCCGGAAGCGGTTACCGCCATGACGGGCGTCCGGTCGGGCTGCGCCATATATTGCATGGGGCCGATCCTTCGGATGTTAAAAGCGCACGGCATCAAAATCGAAGCCCCGGACACGCATCGCTGGTATGACCTTTCCCTGTCACTTTGGGATGTCCCAACTGCTGTTGCGGAAAAGCATCCAGAGTACTATTTAAAGGACGATCAAACCGAGTTCAATGAATAGAAAGCGAGAAAAGCCGCCATGAAACTATCCCCCGCTATTTCTCAGTACGTCATGCCTTCAGAGCACTGCCCGGCGCCCGAAGTGAGGGCTGCTGACCTTCCGGACATCTCAGCGGTTAAAATAACCGACCTGTTTCCAGAGATCCCCAAGGGATACCTTCATAATGAGGGCATCGATTTTATCCGTCAAGCTACCGAAGAGGCCCTTTCCAGGGTGGACATGCGCATGATCAAGCCGGAACATTCCGTTAATATCCTTTGCTCCGAGCATGGCTTTTACCTCCTTGAAGGCATGCACTACCTGGAGATGCTGAAGGCCATAAAAGACGTTGTTTTTGAGCGAACCGGATGCCGGCGAATAACCCTCAAGCTGGCCGCGGGCATGGGATATCGCGAGTCCAACGAAATCATTTCGCAGTTCAATCTCAAGGACCATTTCAACGGCCGTGTCCGACCCATCTGCGCTTTTGACAGGGGGATTCCCATTGAAACTGAAATCGGCACCTTATACGGCCTCGCCGGCGCCTATGACGCGGACTGGATCATTCATGCCGGCCATGATGAACCCCGGGATTTATACTTCTACCGGATGATCGACCGGCTATTAAAAGCCTTTGTTATGTCCTACGCCCGGTTTGAGACCCGGTCGGTCTATCACGGCAATTTTGGCAACCGCAGCTGTGCCTTCCTCCAGCGGGCTATGTTCGATGCCCCCTTTGTCCAGGAAAAATTCACCTTTGGCTGCTTCTTGAGGCTAACCCCGGCCGGCGTTACCGGTGTGGCCGCATCAAACAACCTCTATCGCCTGGGAGAGGAAATTACAGTGGATCTTTTGCGAGACTACGGGAAAATGCTGCGCTTGTTCGCCGAAATCGATGACTGCATTGCGATCCTCGATGGCGGTCGTTATGGATACTATCTTCATGCCGGCGGCATCGTTTTCGGCTGTCTTGAAAACGTCAGATACGATGCCTTTGACCTTTCCCAGCCGGCCGCCCTTGCCTATTTCGACCTCCTCGGGCGAATGGCCAAGGGCGAAAATGAAAAGATGGAACACATCATGTTTGTGAACCCCGCATTAAAGGCTGTTGTCATTAACCAGGCATGGCCGGGCATCCCCATGGCGGGACTGCCCCTGGAAATTCCGACATTCGTCGTTGGCGAAAAAATGATTGAGATCACTCGAATGGACGCGGCCAATCCGTCGTTTATGGACCTTTCAGAGCCTGCAGAAGATCTTCCCCAGGCCATGGCAATGGCCAAAGAAGCGGCGGGCACGGACAAGGTGCTGGTTTTTGATGGAAGCTTCGGTTACATAAACCTGAGTGCGCCGCTTGCCGAAACGCTTTTCCAAAAGGCGCCCGGCGTCAAAGAACAGGTTGAGAAAAAATTCCTGCCGCTGTGGCTCAAACAGCGGGGCATTGATCCAGCCCAGATTTAACGGCTGGGAAAAAATAAACTTTTTGATATCATCTTCATCTAACCCCTTGAATAGGCCGGGATGAGAGTATAGTTGAGGCCTCACCATGGCAGACATCCGGGACGAAATATTTAAGGAAGCCATCAGCAGAACGGTCACTGCAAAAATTTTCGCCGAAGCCTCCGGCATCCTGGCCGGCACCGTTCCCGCCCTGAAAACTGCCGAAAATCTGGGTTTGACCATTCTTCACTGGCTTGAAGAGGGGGTCCCATTAACTGCCGGAGATCAGATTTCCCTTTTTAAAGGGTCGCCAAAGCGGATTGCCATGGCTGAAGAGGTCTTGATGGGGCTTATGGGCAAACCCTCAGGCATTGCCACAGCAGCAAAACGATTCGTGGATAAAGCCCGCGGCCGCCCCAAAATCGTCAGCGGCTCCTGGAAAAAAATGCCCATATACCTGAAAGACACCATACGCGAAGCTGTTGCCGCCGGTGGTGCCGCCATTCGAATAAGCGATGCCCCCTTTGTTTATCTGGACAAAAACTACATTAAAATGCTCGGGGGAATCCGTGCAAGCCTTTCGGCCACACTAAGCTTAAACGATCGCAAACGCGTCATACAGGTTCACGGCCATTTTCAAGACATCGCCGCGGAGGCCTGTGAAGCGGCGGAAAACAAGGCGGATATTATTTTCGTTGATACCGGCAAGATCCGAGATGTGGAGACCGTAATCCGGGTTTTAAACGAAAAAAAGTTGCGTCAGCAGGTACAAATTGCATTTGCCGGCGGTATCCGCCTGATAGACCTTGACCGGCTGAAGTCCCTTGATATCGATATTCTGGATGTCGGCCGCGCGATTGTCGATGCGCCGCTGCTTGATATGAGAATGGAAGTGGAGATTAATTAATGAAGAAACCAATGCCTGACCGCTTCAAATTTAATCGAATGGAATTGGCCGGTTCCTTGGGGGATCTCGGGACGCTGCTGCCCATTGCCATTGCCATGATCTTAATCAATGGCATCAGCCCGCTGGGATTGTTTTTCTCCATCGGTGTCTATTATATTATCTCCGGATTATATTTTGGCATTACGGTTCCGGTACAGCCCATGAAGGTCATCGGGGCCTATGCCATCGCCACCGCCATGAGTCCGCATCACTTTGGCGTCCAACCTGGCGGCGGGATTTATTGCGGGGATGATCGTGGCTCAAATTTTGAGATGGGAAAAATTGACAGTATAAGGCTTGGTAAAAATATCCAGAAAGAAAAAAGATGAAGGTCTTAAATGATTTTAAGCCCCGTATTAACAATGCGGAGTTAAGAAAACACCTGTGCCTGAGTTCAGGCAGCGAGGAATGGAAAAAAGTACAGGCTCTAATAGAGCGGGGCCTCCCGCTGATTAAGCCTAAATGCGTCTACAAGGCATGTTATATTAAACAAAAAAACAGTGATACAGTCGTCCTTGAGGGGATTAGTTTTAAAAGCCGGGTGTTGAGAAAAAATCTTGAAGCTGCGGAAAAAGCTTTTCCTTTTGTCGTCACAATCGGCGATGGGTTGGAGAAAGAAGCGAAGGCTGAAGCGGATTTCCTTGAACAGTATTATATTGACATCATCGGCAACGTGGTCCTCCAGGATGTAATAAAGGATTTGCGTGCTCACCTGCAAAACGAATACAAGCTGGAAAAAATATCCTATATGAGCGTGGGATCGCTTAAGGATTGGCCGATCCAGCAGCAACAGCAGCTTTTTTCCCTGCTTGGCGATGTCTATCAGGCGATCGGTGTGCAGCTCGCACCAAGCATGCTCATGCACCCGACTAAGTCTGAATCGGGTATATTTTTTCCCACTGAAGTTACCTTCCTAAACTGCCAATTGTGTCCACGGAAAGATTGCCCTTCCAGAAAAGCGGCTTTTGACAAGGAAATGGCCCGTGAATACGGCGTGCTGGGCGTCTGAGAAATTAGATGTTTTGACTTTTATATCAAAGAAGTTTTCCGTCGTTTGGTAATAGGGGTACAAAGTGACGAATATTTTTTTATTTTGACTTAGGTCAAAGCGATAGAAATATTTTTATGTAAAAAGAGAACAAACAGACGGAAAAAATCTTAAAAAAAAGGAGTAACCCATGTTTTGTTTTCAATGTCAGGAAACCGCTAAAAATAAGGGATGTACAGTCAAAGGGGTTTGTGGAAAACCAGAGAATACGGCCGATTTGCAGGACCTTCTTATCTATGTATGCAAAGGGATCTCAGTATATGGTGTGCAATTGAAAGCGCAGGGCACCGTGGATAAAGAGGCCGCCCACTTCATTTGCAAGGCGCTCTTTACCACCATTACCAATGTCGCATGGTCGGATGACGTGATTATCGATCGGATCAAGGAAGGCTTAAAGGTCCGGGAATCGGTAAAAGAAAAACTTGGCGCCCCCATATCCGATACCCTTCCGGACTGCGCCACATGGTATGCGGATAATAAGGAGCAGATTCTTGTCAAGGCAAAATCCGATGGGGTTCGTATTACAGCGACAGAGAATGAGGATGCGCGATCCCTTCGGGAACTTTTGATTATCGGCATCAAGGGCATCGCCGCTTATGCCGATCACGCCGCTATCCTCGGCAAGGAAAAAGATAAAATTTACGGATTCTTAATGGAGGCCCTGGCCTCAACCACCAAAGACCTCTCAACCGATGAGATGATCAATATGGTCATGAAGGCGGGGGATACGGCTGTTAACACCATGGCGCTTCTGGATGAGGCCAATACCAATGCCTACGGAAATCCCGAGATCACGGAGATCAACATCGGGGTGCGGAATAACCCCGGCATCCTGATCAGCGGCCATGATTTAAAGGATATGGAGGAGCTTTTAAAGCAGACCGAGGGCACAGGCGTGGATGTCTACACACACGGGGAAATGCTGCCGGCCAACTGCTATCCGGAATTCAAGAAGTATGACCACTTCGTCGGCAACTATGGGGGATCCTGGTGGCATCAGAACAAGGAGTTTGAGTCCTTTAACGGCCCGCTCATCCTGACCACCAACTGCCTGATCCCAATAAAGAAGGACAATACCTACCTGGACCGGCTGTTTACCACAGGCGTAGTCAATTACGACGGCGCCGGCCACATTGCGGACCGCCCTGCCGGCGGGATCAAAGATTTCTCCCCGGTCATCGAGATGGCGAAAAAATGCCGGCCGCCGGAGTCAATTGAATCCGGTAAAATCATGGGCGGATTTGCCCATAACCAAGTGCTGGCCCTGGCTGACAAGGTTGTTGAAGCGGTCAAGTCCGGAGCCATTAGGCGCTTTGTGGTCATGGCGGGCTGCGACGGCCGGCAGAAATCCCGCAGCTACTACACCGAGGTGGCCCAGAACCTGCCTAAAGACACGGTAATCCTGACCGCCGGCTGCGCCAAGTACCGCTACAACAAGCTGGACCTGGGCGATATCGGCGGCATCCCGCGGATACTGGATGCGGGCCAGTGCAACGACTCCTACTCCCTTGTCGTGATCGCGCTGAAATTAAAGGAGGCCTTCGGGCTGGACAATATCAACGAGCTGCCCATCTCCTATGATATCGCCTGGTATGAGCAGAAGGCCGTGGCCGTGCTGCTGGCGCTTTTGAGCCTTGGCGTTCAGGGTATCCGGTTAGGCCCCACCCTTCCGGCTTTTCTTTCCCCCAACGTGGTTAACGTGCTTGTGGAAAAGTTTGATATCAAGCCCATTGGAGAAGTTGAGGTCGATATTGCCGCGATGATGGCCGGAAAATAAGGCATCTTGAAAATAAATGACACAGTCCATGTCTGCTAAAGATCTTGTGACCAGTGAAGTTATTACAGTTTTTGAGGATACAGCGCCAACCGAAGCTGCAGATAATAGAATTCTTAATTCATCCCCTCTAAATTGACTGTTGATTAAAATTATATTATTTAACCAAAGGCTGGAGTGAAATTCATGAATTCCAACTCCCACAACCCAACTTTTTTTGTTCTATTGGCTTATATTTTTGTATGTTATAATTTTCCATATATGCCTATAAGGAGGGTTTATGGCCATAAAATTGTTCCGAATATTATCACTAATCCTTTTTTTGTCGGCTATTTCTGTCGCACCCTATCCAACGATTATCTCTGTAGCCAAAGGCAGCACCCAAAGCGTTGATCTGGATTCCAGTGGTGGCTCATCCAAAGCCGACCAATGGACCGCACCGGATCAGGCGAAAGCCATTGCCTGGGCACGACAGACTGTTCCTTTTGTTAAGGATATCTTGGATGAGAGCTGGTTGTCCCGGCAACAACGGCTGAGAGATCAGGGAATCGACATCAATGACATTTATAGGACCTATTTTTTATTGAACAGTCCCATCATTAAAAAACAGGAGGATAATAACGGACCGGTTCGGTTTATGCATGCCAGACACGCGGCAACAGTCAAAGACTGTTCGCTTTGCCACCATTATAGCCCTAAAGATCCCGCTGCAAAAGAAACTACGCGGTGCTCGGCCTGCCATCAAGAGCCGAACCACCCGAAGGCACCTGACCGCATCGGGTTGAAAGCCGCTTATCATCAGCAATGCATCAACTGCCACAAGGATATGAAACAGGGACCGGTGGAATGTAACGGGTGTCATCAAAGCAATGTTCCGGATCATCAGTACATGGTTAATCTCCCGCCCAATCCGGAGCCTGCGGAAGTCACCAGTGGATGCCTCATGTGCCACGAAGATGCCGGAAAGGATATGCTGTCCTCTTCTCATTGGCTGTGGCGGGGCCCTTCGCCATATACAAAACACCATCGAGAAGCCGATGAGCACGGAAAAGCGACAACAGCAATAAACAACTTCTGAATCAGCATTATCAGCAACGAGGCTCGTTGCACAAGCTGTCATGCCGGTTACGGATGGAAAGATGAAACCTTTGATTTTTCCGATATGTCAAAAATAGACTGCCTGGTGTGCCATGATACCACGGGTACCTATGAAAAAAGCCCGACCAAAGCCGGGATGCCCGTGCCATCCCTTGATCTGACAAAAATTGCCAAAAAGGTGGGACATACCAGCCGGCAATCCTGCGGCACCTGCCATTTCAGCGGCGGCGGGGGCGATGCCGTGAAGCATGGGGACATGTCCAAAGATCTTTTCTACCCCAAAAGAAACTGTGATGTTCATATGGGCGGTTATGATTTTCAATGCTCCGACTGTCATGAGACGCAAAACCACAAAATTTCAGGTCGCAGTTCATCCGTGCCCGTAACGGAAGCCACGCAGGAATGTGAAGTTTGCCACACGCGAACACCGCACTATGGGGATGATCTTTTGGACCACCATTTGAACCGGCATTGTGAACATATTGACTGCAACACCTGCCATTCGCCTGTCTATGCCAAATGCAGCCCTACTAAGGTTTGGTGGGATTGGTCAAAGGCCGGGGACAAAACCCGCGAGCCTGTATTGGATAAATACGGCATGCCGGATTATAATTGGAAAAAGGGAGAGTTCAGATGGAAAGAATCTGCCAAGCCCGTATATGCATGGTACAGGGGGGCAATGGAACGCGTGATCCTTGGAGATCAGATTGATTTAGATGCGCCTGTTATCAACATTACCGAACCTGTAGGAGCATTCAATGACCCCAAATCCAGAATCACCCCGTTTAAGATTATGAAAGGCGTCCAAGCGGCGGATGCAGAAAACAAATATCTATTGGTTCCCCATTTGTTCCCGAAAAACAAATCGGATGATACCGCCTACTGGAAGCATCTGGACTGGAACAAGGCATTTGAAGCCGGCATGGCGGAAGCGGGTTTGCCTTACAGCGGCAAATATACATGGGTGGAAACAAGGATGCATTGGCGGATTGAGCACGAGGTGATGCCGGCGGAAATGGCACTCTCGTGCGTACACTGCCATAAGAGCATGCGAGGGGAAAAGACCTGTAACCGCTGTCACCAGGATCAAAAAGATATAGATGCCATGGCACTGATCCATCGCGGTACGGATTTTAAGAAAATGAAAGCCGCGGGCCGCGATGTCGAAGATCTCATCGGCAGTACGGACTATATTGATTTTAAAGCCTTGGGGTATGAGGGCGATCCTATTATCCATGGGGGTCGCTTTAAAAAGCTACCACTTGGGAAAACAGCATCGGATGATGGTTTTTGGGGCTTCGGCAAACTCTTCAAAGAATAATTCGTAAGGGAACGCTCGTATTGCAAATACGATATCCGGCCTAATACGATATCCGGCCTCAGCCGTTTTAAGCTGATTCGCCGCGGCATATTTTCATGGGCCCAATTGCAGTGGCGGTTTATATTCGAAAGCTTTAATTGGCAATCATCCCGGTTTTGATGGCATATCGAACAAGACTGGCAACATTATAAATCTCGAGTTTCTCCATCAGGCTGGCCCGGTGCTTGGCTACAGTTTTGGGGCTGATGTTTAATATTTCAGCCACTTCATTAATACTATGCCCCGAAATAATGACCCGGAAGACTTCTTTCTCTCTTTTTGTCAATAAATTATATTTATTATGGACCGGCTTTTCCTCGGACTGCCTCAAAAAGTTTTCAATAATTTCAGTTTTTATTTCGGAACCCAGAAAAAATCCGCCTTTGCAAACGCTTTTTATGGCGTCCACCAACTCAGAAAACGGCGCAGTCTTCAAGATATAGCCCGCGCTCCCGCACTGTAGCGCCTGACGCACATCTTGCTGCTTCAAACTCGAAGCCATGACAATGACACGGGTATTGGGCACAGAGGCATGAATTAGACGAATCGTGTCGAAATCGGTGAACATCGGAAGCATTGATTCCAACAAAACGATATCCGGGTGCCGTTTTTTTACCTTTACCACCGTATCATCACTAGTACTGTCTTCACCAACAATCTCAAAGTCGTCCACCTCTCTCAGCAATGCCACCAATGCTTCCCGAACCATTAAATTATGATCGCTAATAAATATCCTAACTTTATTCATGGTATTTTCCCCATTTCTAAATGACTCAAGGTTTTTCTCTACAACTTAACAATATATATTATTATTATTCTGATATGTTCCACCGTTGTCATTCCGAGGAACGAAAGTGACGAGGAATCTTGTTTGTTAAAGATTTCTCGCTATCGCTCGAAATGACAACACCGGATGAATCACCTTAGCGCCTCTGTCCCATAATAAATAATTAATATACCACTTATATTGTTTTGTAAAGTTTTGAGTTGAAGATTATTTCAGGTTACCCTTACAACCTATAAGCCGTTTCCTTATCTTAGATATGAAGGATTCTGTCTTTTCTATAGATTTGCTACTAATTCAAAGCATACAAAATTCAAAAAATTTTCTTGTTTGGGAAGAATCCGTCACTTTCCAACCGATAAGAATATAAACCGATAAAATATTTGACATAAACAGATCTTTAATTTATTGTTCTGATATTTAAACTGTGTTTCCGAATCAGACCCACCCCCATTTACAGGAGCTTTAGCCATGACAGAGACGCATTGGCCGACAAATTACTGGCCGGAAAACGTTGCCTTTGATGTTAATGATTATGATCGAACCCTTTTTTCCCTTTTAGACGAGGCGGCCAACGATTATCCTGACCAGGTCTACACGGTTTTCAATGATGGGACGCAAACCTTCGCCCAAGTCAAAGATAAGGCAGACCGGATAGCCCATTTTTTGGCAGCCAATGGTATTAAAAAGGGGGATCGGGTCGCCATTTTCCTGCCCAATATCCCCCATTATCCGCCCATCTTCTTCGGCATTCTAAAAGCCGGGGCGGTCTGTGTGACATGTAACCCCCTTTATACTGGCTCGGAATTGAATTATCAACTCAAAGACGCCGGAGCCAAAGCCGTTTTCTGCATGGACCACCCGGAGTTTTATCCCACAACGGTCGAAGCTATAAAGAATACGGATGTCAATACGGTTGTAATTTGTAACGTGAAATCTTATTTGCCGAAATTTAAAGCCATTCTGGGCGGCTTGTTAGGAAAAATTCCCAAGGCCGACCAGTATGAACCCGACCACCTGTTTTTCGACCAGATCGTCGAATCGTCCAAACCGGAACCCCCAAAAGTAGATATCGATCCGTTTGAAGACCTGGCATTAATCATCTATACGGGCGGTACCACCGGCGTACCCAAGGGTGCGGCGCTCTCCCACACCAACTTCACCTATAATTTAAGAGCCCTTGAAGAATGGGGAAGGCTGCAGCATGAACCTGACGGGCCGATGGAACAACTCCGAAAAGGCGGATTCCATACATATTTAGGCGTTCTTCCCTGGTACCACAGCTTCGGCATGACGGTCTGCATGTTGGCGGCTTGCGGAACCGGCAGCCGATTGATCTGTATCCCCGATCCTCGTGCAGGCAACCCCCCGTTTACCGAAGTCTTAAAAGCCGTGCAGAAATACAAGGCAACCATTATGCCGGCTGTTCCTACCGTTTTTGTGGCATTTACCAACCATCCCCTGCTCGACAAATATGATCTGACCTCTCTTATGGGATGCTTTTCAGGCGGTGCGCCGCTGCCGCCCGAGGTCTGCAAACAGTTTGAGGCCAAGACCGGCGCGGTAATATTTGAAGGATACGGATTGAGCGAGACCGCCCCCGTCGCCTCTGCCAACCCAACCATTCGATCCGGCCGAAAAATTGGAACCATTGGATTCCCCGTGCCCGGCACAGACATCAAAATACTTGATATTGAAACCGGCTTAAATGAAATGCCCCGAGGGGCTGACGGTGAAATCGGTATCCACGGCCCCCAGGTAATGAAAGGTTATTGGAACAAGCCCGAAGAGAATGAGGCTGTTTTCCGCGAGATTGAGGGCAAGCGGTATTTTCTTACCGGTGATGTCGGCCATGTCGATGAAGACGGCTATATTGTCATTACGGACCGCAAAAAAGATCTGATTATTGTTGGTGGTTTTAATGTATATCCGCGGGAAATTGAAGACATGCTTTTTCAACATCCCAAAGTCGCCATGGCCGCTGTGGTGGGCATTCCGGACAGCAAAAGCGGCGAAGCGGTCAAAGCATACGTCCAGCTCAAGGAAGGGGAAACGGCTACTGAAGATGAGATTAAAGAGTTTTGCAAAGAAAACCTGGCCGGTTACAAGCGGCCCAAGGCCATAGAATTTCATGAATCCCTGCCGGTATCACCGGTTGGTAAAGTCCTGCGTCGAAAATTGCGGGAAGAGGAATCAAACCAAGGTTAATTTCCATATAAAAAACAAAAAGATTTTAAATTTGCCTGAACAAAAGTTAATCCAAGGTCTATTAGGTATTCGACCAAAAAATAACTCATAAAGGATTGAGATAGATTCTCAATCCTTTTTTTTGCCCAGGCAGGCTTTTTTATAGTTTTACCCTGCCAAGCCCTCAAGTAATCTCACAGATCAGCTTTTTTCAAAGCCATAACAGTTAAAAAGGGGAGAGATATGGAACATAGCCATCCATTCAAGCAATCAGCCTTGCTTCTTGTCCCATTGATAATCGGCCTTTCTTTATCTTTGGCACGCTCGCCTTCCGTGAATGCCTATGATTTGCCCTTGGGTTTAAATTTAGGCTTCACCAGTTTCCTTGACGGCGGCCCCCCAGCGGGCCCCGGATTTTACTACACCCAATATATTCAGTATGTGGACTCGGAGGATTTTACCGATACAGACGGCCACAGCTTACTGCCTTCTGCCGCGGATGAGGATCTGGAGGCCTGGATCAGCCTTTCTCAATTTATCTATCAATCCGACAGAGCTATACTGCTGGGGGGGAAATGGGGGCTCGATGTGATTGTACCCTATGTTACGTTAGATTTGGATTATGACATCTCCGCGCCTCTTCCCCAGGACAACGGCACAGGAACCGGTGATATCCTTGTCGGCCCCTATCTGCAATGGGACCCCGTCATGGGTAAAAACGGGCCCATCTTCATGCACCGCATTGAGTTACAGTTGATCTTTCCCACCGGTAAATATGACGACGACAAAAACCTCAACGCCAGCAGCAACGTTTTTTCCTTTAACCCATATTGGGCGGCGACCCTCTTTATTACCCCGAAATGGACCACCTCCTGGCGCATTCACTACCTTTGGAACGATGAAAATGATAATCCCATTGAGGCCGTTGCCCCTAATTCCCCATACTTTGATGCTGACGACACCCAAGCCGGACAAGCTATTCACCTAAACTTTACAACAGCCTATGAAGTACTGCCAAAAAGACTGCGCCTGGGGCTTAACAGTTACTACCTGGAACAAATCACCGACACCGAGGTAGACGGACATGATATCTCAGACTCTGAAGAACGGGTGCTCGCCATAGGTCCGGGAGCGGTCTACCATTTTTCCCGGGAAAACCATGTTTTCGTGAATGCTTATATCGAGACAATGGCCGAGAACCGGCCGGAGGGGTTTCGATTAAACTTCCGATGGGTGCATCATTTCTAAATAGTGTCCTTCAGACACTATAGAGGCTGGCCAAGCCGAAAGTTTAAGTAAATCTCAACATACAAGCAGGAAATCAATTACACAAGGAAGGGCTATACCAATGAAGCATTAATAACTAACAACAAGGAAAAGGGAAAAGGAGGAGGAACATGTTTAAAAAAATGTTGGTTTTTTTGGCAGGGGTTATGTTTTTATTCGGCTCAACATCTGCCACGGCTGAAATCGGTACCGGCAAGGTGATAGCCAAAAGTTCGGACGTAGATATCTCCATATTCGGAAGCCTGAAGACCTATCCCCATTTTTTGGAGAATGTTGACTTTAACAAGGATGACACGCCGTTAGACTTTATGGTGGATGAAAGCGGATTTTTGGATAACGATGACGTAACCGTGCGCAATGAATTCCGGTTGGGCTTTACGGGCAAGGGCAAAAACTGGGATTTCATGACGATCCTGGAGGGCGATTTTGCTCTTGACAAAAACAACACCGACCGCGGTTCCCGAGGGTATGAAATAGATGATACAGGCATGACCGGCGAGGACTTTGGTATAGAAAAGCTGGAATTCACCTATGATTTTACTTCTCATGCAGCAATTCACGGTGACCAATAAGAGCCCCCAATGATGGGGAGGCCGGCTTCTTCCTTTCGCAATGTTTTGCTTGTCGTTTTTTTGCATCACAGAGAAACGTACTAAATCAAAAAATTTATAACTCTTTAATATTATGTAAAATACAAAACTAGACATTCTTGTCAATATATGGTAGCCTCTATTTGAGCATCATCGATATATAGAGGATACCAGCGTGGGACCGAAAAAACATCTCAGCTTCAGCA
>JAGYOX010000180.1 GCA_018399235.1 Desulfobacterales bacterium
GGTGTGATGCTTCTGGTTTTCCTGTCGATCCTGATCATCCTTTCAACAGGGGGTAAAAATGGAACAAAAACCGATGAATATTATCAAGAAAGAAAAAGAGCAAATGGAGCAGCAAATAGCAACTATTTGCGAGCACTTTAAAAATGTAACCGGTGCTTCGGTAACTAAAATTGAAGCGAGCTTTATAGATACAACCTCTATCGACGGATCTTTTGAAACGGCGCTACAAGAGGTTAGGGTTTTTATTGAAGATGTTTAAATGATAATTATTTCAGAGGGATACCGGGGGGAGGCTATTATCTTCACAGTTATCAGAGGGTTATACCGATGGCATACCTTAGCTTTTTTTTCTTTGTAAATTCGGGGGGTATTTTCAAATAAGGAGAAAGAATTATGGGAAAGAGAGGGAAAAAACCAGAAGACAGCAACATCACTGTTTTGGAGTCAGTGAAAAAACAGCATCCCAGGCCTTTGCAGGGGATGACAAAACCGGCGAGAGAGATTTGGAAACGAGTTGTAGATGCTTATCCGGCGGATCATTTTAAGCCGCAGCATCTTGGGTTGCTTCGGGCTTACTGTGAAACTGAAGCGAAGTACAAGCAGGCCATCAACGAGATCGAGAAGATGGGAGCGGTGATAACTCAGGACAATGGCATAATAAAACGCAACCCTTGGTGTTCTGAGCGTGACGCTTTGGCCGCATCCTTGTCCAACCTTGGCACCAAGTTAGGGATCACCAGGAACGCGACTTCTGCCACCAGGGAAGAATCGGGAAGCGCAAAAAAACCGAAGTCTAAGCGTGACGGCCTGATGTTTGGAGGGGAGTGATGGATTATAAGTCTATTTATAGCCAGTTTATAGAATCGCGGCGGCAGAATCCCCCGGAAGATGGCGAGTATTTTGAGAGACACCATATTGTTCCGCGCTGTATGGGCGGGGGCGATGAACCGGAAAATATTATTCCGCTAATACCGGAAGATCATTTTTTTGCTCACCTATGTCTGGCGAAGGGCTATAAAAAAAGACGGCTGTGGGCCGCTGTATGGATAATGATCAACAAGACCCGGTCCATAGACGGGCAAAAGTCTTGGACTTATTCCAGAAAAGAATATGGTTGGATTGTTAGGCGGAGACCTCAAAAAGAAATGCATCCTATGGCTGACAATAAAAAACATACTTTTTATCATCTTGAAGGAGGCGTTTTTAGGGGAACCCGGATACAATTTAGTGAAAAATTTAAAATTCCTGCCGCGTCTGTTAATGCCCTTTTTTATGGGAGGAAAGATGCTTTTTGTTATGGCTGGTCTTTAAAAAAGACCAGTATGGCAGAATATAAAAAGAAAAGAACCGAAACCGCACAATCAAATGGCAAAAAACTTAAAGGGTTTGTGCGAGATAAGACTATTTATAAATTTTATAATACAAAAACAGAAGAGGTGTTTTGGGGGTCTCAATCGCAAATGAAAACCAAAGGGATTAATCCAACAACCGTATGGGCATTATGTAATGAACAAAGAATGATGAGCCGTTGTGGATGGTGTTTGTATAAAAACAAATATGTGGCTGCAAGATACGCAACCCGCCCTAAAGAACTAAGCCATCGATATAATGATGAAACTTATAATTTCAAACATATAGATGGCCGGCAAGAAAACGAGAAAACTATTTGGGAGATGGGGCAAAAATATGCGGCAGGGGACTCAAGAGGTTTTGGTGAAGTTGCTAGGGGTAAGCGGAAAGGGAAAAACGGATGGTTTCTTGAGGGAAACAAAAAACCAAGAACTATGAACCTTAAATATGTCTTTTGTAATGATTACAACGAAACCATAAAAGGAAATATGAAACAAATAGCCCAAAAAATTGGAGTG
This sequence comes from Desulfobacterales bacterium, assembly GCA_018399235.1. Classification (GTDB taxonomy): domain Bacteria; phylum Desulfobacterota; class Desulfobacteria; order Desulfobacterales; family Desulfosalsimonadaceae; genus M55B175. The sequence continues at coordinate 1,869 of JAGYOX010000180.1, forward strand.
CACAAGGCGTCTGTGCAGAGAGTTGTGCGTGGGCGCAACCAAAAAGTTAAAGGGTGGAGGCTTGCAAGTGAACAGGGCTTATAAGATCATTCGGTTTATTGAAACTCTGCGCTTGCCAGATGGCACGCATGTTGGGCAACCTGTTGTTCTCCGAGACTGGCAAAAAGATATTATTCGGCGAACGTATGGGCCAGAAGACTCAGCCGGGAGACGGCTTGTCAGGCAAGCAGTGCTTTCTATGGGTCGCAAAAACGGGAAGACAGCCATTGTTAGCTTTTTAAACCTATGCCATTTGTGCGGGCCTTTAGCCATCAGGAACGGCCAACTTTACAGCCTCAGTATAGACCGTGAGCAGGCCGGGATTTTATTTAATTACACGAAAAGCATTATTTACATGGATGAAGAGTTATCGGAGCGGTTAAATATCATCGAATCAAGAAAGCAGATTGTCGATACAATCAGCGGGTCTTGTTATTATGTGCTCTCTGGCGAGAAGAAAGGAAAAATGGGCAAGTCTTCTTCCTTTGTGGCGTTTGATGAATTAGCAGAGTTCGGGGCCGACAGGTCTTTATATGACGCCTTGCTTACTTCTACGGCAGCTCACGAGGAACCAATGATTTGGACGTTTTCAACCCAGGCTACTGACGATCATGCCGTTTTGTCAGAGTTGATTGATTATGGTGAGAAGATCAACAGAGGCGAGATCGAAGACCCTACATTTAAATGTTTTTTATACGCCGTGCCGGATGATTGCGATGTCTTTAACCCTGATAATTGGCGTTTGGCTAACCCTGCATTAGGCGATTTCCGCAGTTATAAAGAACTTTCAGACTTTGCGGACAAGGCAAAACAAATGCCGTCTATGGAGCAATCCCTTAGAAAGCTCTACATGAATCAGCGAGTAAGCGCAAATGAGCACTTTTTGTCGCCCTCTGCATGGAAAGCATGCGGTGTTATGCCGGATGAAGATGCATTAAAGAAAGGCCGGGTTTATGCGGGTTTGGATTTGTCAGCCAAGAACGACTTGACTGCACTTATTTTGGACGCAGAGCATAATGGCGACCATAATATTTTTTCTTATTTCTGGACACCCGGCGATAACATCTATGACAGGGCAGACAGGGACAGGGTGCCGTATGTCCTGTGGCGTGACCAGGGATATATCGAGGCAAAACCCGGGAAGACGATAGACTATAGATGGGTTGCCAAGAAAATATTTGATATTCATAGCAAATTCCATATTAAAGAATTGAAGTTCGACCGCTGGAAAATCAATGACCTTTTGTCCCATTTGCATGATCTGGGGTGCGAAACGTATTTAAAAGACAAAGAAGACCCGCCGAGCGATGATGCGCTTTGCATTGTAGAGCATGGACAAGGCTACAAGGACATGAATAGTGCGGTTGAGGCTGTTGAAGACTTGATCATTGAGCAGAAAGTAAAGCACGGAAACAATCCGGTTTTAACGATGTGCGCGGCAAATGCCGTGGTCCAGCAAGACCCGGCGGGAAATCGCAAGTTCGCAAAAGAAAAAAGCGTTGGCCGGATAGACGGAATTGTTGCAATGGCGATGGCGATGAACGGGGCGGAGCTGCCGGAAAAAATATCAGAAGAATCATTTACCGAAAAACATGGAGTGGTGATTTTATGAAATGTCCTCATTGTGGAAAAGAGAGTAAGCAACGAGTGGTGAAAACTGTTACATGCTCAGATGGTGTAATCCGGGAGCGGATTTGTTTAAATTGTGGCAAAAAGAGCGTGTCAACAGAAAAGTTTGACCCCGTGCGACAATCTGCTTAACTTTTTTGCTATATATAGACCATATATACATATAGCATACAATATCTTGCGTTTTTTTAAAATCCCTCCGATAATGGGCTTATGAGATTATGGCCCTTTTCCCGTAAAAAAAGCGCGATACAAAACCAGCAGGTCAACCATCCGGCTGAACTTGCTGCTTTTATACAGGCGTTTGGCGGCAGGGAAACCCTGTCTAAAATAAACGTTACCCCGGAAAATGCGATCAGTGTGCCAGCCATAAACCGTGGCGTGCATCTAATGTCTGACATGGTGGCTATGCTGCCATTAAAGCTTTATCAGCGGCTTGCAGATGGCGGCAAACAGGAAGCTAAATCCCACCGGCAATATAAATTTATTCATTCCAGGCCCAATGATTTTCAATCAGCGTATCAATTCCGTTATCTCATGCAGCGCCATCTCATCCTACGGGGCAAAGCGTTTGCTTTTAAAGTCCGCACCAGCGGGTTTCTGCAGCGGCTAAATCCCATACATCCCAACCGTGTCGAAGTCGAGCAAGACGATAATTTTAATATCAACTTCAAGGTAACTATGCCTTCGGGGTTAAAGCGGGACTATGGGCCAAAAGATATCTTTTATCTTTGTCCTCACTCAGAAGATGGATTCACCGGGCTTGGCATTGTCGATGAAGCACCGGAAGCTATTGCGTTATGTATTGCAGCAGAGCAGCACGGGGCCATGCTATTTGGCAATGGCGCAAAGCCGAGCGGTATTTTGCGTACCGATCAGAAGGTGGGTGGCGAAAGTCTCAAACTGCTTAAAGAATCCTGGAACGCAGCTCATGGGGGTGAAAAGAAATTTGGGACTGCTGCGATGGACAATGGATGGGACTGGAAGGAAGTCGGCATGACAAATGAGCATGCCCAATATACAGAAGTCAGATCCTTTCAGGTAGCAGAAGCCGCCCGGTTGCTTGGTATACCACCAATTCTTCTTTTCCACTCCGATACCACCAGCACATTTGCCAGCGCAAAAGAGCTTGTTTTGGCGTTTCTTAAATTCAGCTTAGATCCGTGGTTGACATATTGGGAAACCGCATACAACCAGGACATCTTAAATCAGGAGCAAAATGGCCGTTATTATGTGGAATTTGTGCGTCAGGGTATTGAAAAAATGGATCTGGAATCTCAGATGAAAGCTTATGTCAATATGGTGCAGAATAAGATTTCGAATGTTAACGAAATCAGAAAGCTAATGAATTGGAGTCCAAGGCCAGGCGGCGACAAGTACGAGAATCCGAATATAACACCCGAAGGTCAGGATAATTTTGACGCTGGGACTGAAATTGAAGAAAGACGG
>JAGYOX010000181.1 GCA_018399235.1 Desulfobacterales bacterium
TATTGTGAAATTAAAACCACCTATGTGGGTACGGCCGTTCACGAAAGATAGTGCGGGCCAATGAGTTGTAAAATTACACAAACCGATTCGGAATTGAAAATAAATAGCAAAAAAGGATATTTGATGAGGGTTCCGCTGCTCGACCTCAAAAGGCAATACCGGCAGATCAAGGATGAATGCCTGCGGGTGACTGGAGAAATCTATGCCTCCCAGCAGTTTATCATGGGCCCCTATGTGGAAGCCTTGGAACGTGATATCAGTAATTATTGCGAAGCGGAATTTGCTGTTGGCGTCTCCTCCGGCTCGGATGCCCTGCTGATCGCCTTGATGGCGGCTGACATTAAGGACGGTGACCGGGTCATTACCACGCCCTATACATTCTTCGCAACTGCCGGCTCCATTCGACGGCTGGGGGCGATTCCGGTATTTGTCGATATTGAGACGGATACCTATAATATAGATCCCGCAGCGATTAAATCGGTGTTGGATAAAATGACCGCGGCAGAGAAACAGACGGTAAAAGCGATCATCCCGGTCCATCTTTACGGCCAGTGCGCGAACATGAACCCGATTTTGGATCTTGCTGAATCATTAAATCTGGTGGTTATCGAAGACGCCGCCCAAGCGATCGGATCGATATATAAGGGTAAGCGTGCCGGGACCATGGGGGATTTTGGCTGTTTTTCTTTTTTCCCGTCCAAAAATCTTGGTGGTTTCGGAGACGGCGGGATCGTTATCACGAATTCAGAAAATTTTTACGAAAAACTGAAAATCCTCCGGGTCCACGGGGGGTATCCCAAATATTATCATCAGTTGATCGGGGGCAACTTCCGGCTCGATGCCCTGCAGGCGGCCATTGTTTCCGTCAAGCTTGGGTATTTGGATCAATGGACGCGCGGCCGCCAGGAGAATGCAGCAACATACAGGGCCCTGTTTAATGCCGCCGGCCTGGACCAGGTGATTGATCTTCCTGTTGAAAAACAGGAGCGTCATATATACAACCAGTTTGTCATCCGGGTGCCGCAAAAGCGGGATGCGCTTCGGCAATGGCTGAATGAATGCGGTGTCGGCAATGAAATTTATTATCCGGTCCCTTTGCATCTACAGTCCTGTTTCGCCGATCTGGGATATTCGGCCGGTGATATGCCAGACTCAGAGAAGGCTGCGGATGAGACCCTTGCGCTGCCCATATTCCCGGAGCTTGAGCCTGAAGAGATGGAATATGTGGTGGACCGGATTAAAGCTTTTTATTCATAAGCCGAACTAAGAATTGATACCCCGAAGCAGGAATAAATATGGGTTTATTGATGCCGCACTCAGCAGCCGCCGGCAGCGCCATCGGTTCCGCAATTTGCGGAACGTGTCGTCTCTTTCAGGCGCGGAAGTGGTTGTTGATGGCAAACGGTTGACCAATTTCTGCAGCAATGACTATCTGGGGCTATCCCAGCATCCGCTGGTCAAGCAAAGGGCTGCAGAATATATCTCTTTATATGGTGCCGGGTCCACCGCATCCAGATTGATCTGCGGCAATATCGAAGGCTTTCCCCGGATTGAGGAACGGCTCGCCCGATTGAAGCAAAGTCCGGCGGCGCTGCTAGTATCCACCGGCTTTCAAACCAATGTATCGGTTATTCCCGCCCTTGCCGACCGGGAAACACTAATATTCTCAGATCAGCTCAATCATAACAGCCTTATCCAGGGTATACGGTTGGCAAGTTGCCATGTAGTGGTTTACCGTCACAATGATATGGCCCATCTTGAAAAATTGCTGAAGTCCCACCAGGGGCGGGGATTTTCAAGGATACTTATTGTGACGGAGTCGGTTTTCAGCATGGACGGGGACCGGAGCGACTTGGATACTTTGGTGCATCTGGCAGAAGTATACCAGTCCATTCTGGTAGTGGATGACGCCCATGCTACCGGTGTGATAGGGAAGAACGGCATGGGCAGGACCTGCGGCCGGGACATTGATGTGGCGATCGGGACCTTTGGCAAGGCGGCCGGTTCATTCGGCGCCTATGTGGCGGGGAGCCGGGACCTTATAGATTTCATGATAAACTGGTGTTCGGGGTTTATCTATAGTACGGCGCTGCCGCCGTCGGTGCTGGGCGCGATCGATGCCGCCCTTGAACTGATACCGTCAATGGATCAGGAGCGTGAGGAATTGCAGGAAAAAGCTGAATGGGTGCGGCGGCAACTGAATCAAGCGGGTTGGGAGACGGCGGATTCGAGTACGCAGATCATACCGGTCATTGTGGGGAGCGATAAAAATGCCCTGGAACTGTCCCGGTTTCTTGAAGCAGACGGGATAATGGCAACAGCCGTTCGCCCGCCGACGGTACCGGAGGGCAAAGCCCGCATTCGGATTTCACTTACAGCCCTCCACACGTGGGCGCATCTTGAGGCCCTTGTAGCTGCCTTTAAAAAGCGGAAAAGATAACAACATTCCCGGGCGATACGCAAAACGATATGAACGTTGATATCTTCCCAAAAAAGATGTTTGTGACCGGCACGGATACCGGTATCGGAAAAACAGTTGTTTCCGCCGTTTTAATGGTCGGCTTGAAAGCTTGCTACTGGAAACCGGTGCAGAGCGGTTTAACGGAAGAGACGGATACCCAATGGATTAAACGGATAACCGGTCTCCCGGAGAGCCATTTCATGGATGAGGCATATAAACTTCAAAGCCCGCTGTCACCGCATGCCTCGGCCGCCATCGACGGGATCCGGATTGAAATGAAGGCCCTTTCCCTGCCGTCTGTATTTTTGGGGTGCAATGCCTTAATTGTGGAAGGCGCCGGCGGCGTGATGGTCCCTTTGAATGAATCCCATTTCATGCTGGATCTCATGAAGCAGATGGGGTTTCCGGTCCTGCTGGTGGCAAGAAGCGGACTCGGCACGATTAACCATACCCTGCTTTCTTTGGAACAACTCCGGCGGAATCGTGTTGAGGTAGCCGGTGTCGTACTGAACGGCCCCAAAAGCCCTGAAAATCGGGAGGCGATTGCGCATTACGGCAATACCCGCATACTGGCGGAGCTTGAGCCTTTGCCGGAAATAAATTGCCGGACGCTTGAAGAGGCATTCAGCCGATGGGCGGGTGTATTATGCTAAAAAGTGTGTAAGGAAAAAGGTGATGGATTACAGAGAAACATCTGTCTGGCTACCGTTTACCCAGATGAAAACACTGCCTGAATTGCCGCGGGTGAAATCCGCAGACGGGATCATGCTGGAGCTGGCGGACGGCCGCCGTCTGATGGATTGTATCTCCAGTTGGTGGGTAACCCTTCACGGCCATACCCAGCCCGAGATTGTCGAAGCTATCTGTCAGCAGGCGAGGCAACTGGAGCATGTCATATGCGCCGGCCTGATTCACGAGCCGGCCGAAAAGCTGGCGGACCGTCTGACCGGCATTCTGCCCGACAACTTGAACCATGTGTTCTATTCCGATGACGGCTCAACGGCGGTTGAGGTGGGGCTTAAAATGGCCTTTCAGTATTGGAAGAATCAAGGGATTAAATCCAGAACCCGGTTCCTGGCCTTTGAGGGGGCCTATCACGGCGATACCCTGGGGGCGATGTCGGTCAGTCACAGGTCGGTCTTTACCGATGCGTTTGGAGAAATGCTGTTTGACGTGGATTTTGTCCCGTATCCGGAAACATTTATGACGGATTCGGATCCGGCAGCTACAGAAGCACAGGCTTTGGCCGTTCTTAGTGATTTTCTTGACAAATACGGTGATCAGTATGCCGCCTTAATTATTGAACCGCTCATCCAGGGATCCGGCGGCATGCGGATGTGCCGGCCGGAGTTTTTGGCCAAACTGCGGGATCAGCTGGCTGCATATGATATTTTGACCATTTTTGACGAGGTCATGGTCGGTTTCGGCCGCACCGGTGATCTTTTTGCCTGTTTGAAGGCGGAGGTTACGCCGGATATTATTTGCCTCTCCAAGGGCATAACCGGCGGATTTATGCCGCTTGCAGTGACTATCTGCACGGATGCCGTATATGAAGCCTTCTATTCGGATGATCCCTATAAAACCCTTTATCACGGCCATTCCTACACGGCAAATCCCTTAGGGTGCGCTGCAGGGCTTGCCTCTCTTGATTTACTGGAAAGCGGTCAGGAAAACTTCAGGCGCATGGAAGCCTGGCACCACGAGGGGATGAAGCGGCTTGAGGGACATCCCCTGCTTGAGAAAAGACGTATATGCGGCACCATTTCAGCCATGAATATCAAGGATAATCAGGGGCCTGGCTATTTGAGCAGTATCGGGCCGGTTATCAAAAAGCGGTTCATCGAAGCTGGATTTCTGCTGCGGCCGCTCGGTAATGTCCTCTATATTTTGCCGCCGTATTGTATCACCAAATCCCAGATTGATTCCGTTTATGCCTGCATTCGGGATGTTTTAAATACGCTATGATGGCGTAAAAAGCGATTTATGCCGCTGAGGCATTTTTGCAGAAAGGAACTTTTGCGACAGATTAAAGGCACTAAGGCACTGAGGCACTGAGGCACTAAGCTTTTGATTTTTTTAACCTAATACCTAATACCCAATACCTAATACCCAATACCTTGAAGTTACTTAGAAGTCGTTAATCCCCCAGCAGTGTTAAAATTAAATTAAGTTTTTATGAAATTTTATGTTGACAAAGCTTCACATGACAGGTAGAAACGCAACGTCTGGATACAGAAATAGCCGAGCCTGTTTCTGCCGACAAATTCAGGCTTTAAAAATTTAGATAAAATCTGCATTTTCTATTGACAGGCAATCGGATAAAGCTTATAAATAAAAATTGTCCTTGATCAGAATGAAAGGACATTTTTTTTTGATCCAAAATTT
>JAGYOX010000182.1 GCA_018399235.1 Desulfobacterales bacterium
AGGGGTAGAAATCGGATCCGGGTTTGAAGCCGCTGGAATAAAAGGATCGCAGCACAACGATCCCATTACCCCCGAAGGCTTTGCCTCCAACAATGCCGGCGGCGTCCTTGCCGGCATCTCCAATGGTGATGAGATTATCGTGCGAGTGGCGGGAAAACCGATCTCCTCGATTGCGATTGAACAGGATACGGTGGATATTCAGGGTCGCCCCGCAAAGATCTCGGTCACGGGCCGCCATGATATTTCGGCCATCCCCCGCATCAATGTGGTATGCGAGGCCATGGTATGGTTGGTGATGGCTGATCACTTTCTTCAGCAAAAAGCCGCTGTTGCTTCTCGTGCTCCATATGGGGGGAACTGTCAATTTATCGAGCGGTAACGAGAAATCTTATATTATAATTGATTTGGAGTTTAAAGATTCCTCCTCGCTGTCGCTCCTTCGGAATGACAGCCGTAACAATTAAGCGTACAATGAAGCTATGCTGTGTTTATTTTGACGCCTTGCGTATTGAATCTTTTACCAGTTGAGGCGGTTGAATAGGAACAAAATAGGAGGAATGGTATAAGTAATCTTCTCCACTTTCATCGACAATGCGCAAGTCCCCATCATCCTCAGCTTTTTTATCTGGCAGAACGCGATAAATCTTGTGTAACTCTAAAGAAGCCGGATAAGCTTCATTATTAATACAAATTACAAATTCTTCTGATGAATATTTTACTTTTTCCATAAATTACTCCAAATATCATTGAATCTCAATACGGCAGGCACCCATAGGCCACCTGCCGTATCAATCGGGTCAGTATACAAATTTGTTGGTAAAATGAAAACTAAGTGCCTCAGTGCCTCAGTGCCTTAATGCCTTAATGCCTTATTAGAGTTCAGTCCCTTAAGATTCCGCCTCAATGGCCGCCTGCGCTCCTGCCAACCGGGCAATCGGCAGCCGATAGGGCGAGCAGCTTACATAATCAAAACCGCATTGAAAGCAGAATTTGACCGATTCCGCCTCGCCGCCATGCTCGCCGCAGATCCCGATTTTAAGATCCGGCCGGGTGGCACGGCCTTTTTTCACCGCATCCTTGATCAGAGTGCCGACGCCGTCTATATCAATGGTTTGAAACGGATCTTTTTGTAAAATACTCAAATCCAGATAGGGACCCATGAATCCGCCGATATCGTCGCGGCTGAACCCGAATGTCATCTGGGTCAAATCATTGGTGCCAAAGGAAAAGAATTCCGCATGCTCAGCCATTTTATCAGCGATCAGGCAGGCCCGCGGGATTTCAATCATGGTTCCGTATTGAAACTCAATTTCTTTTATCTGGAATTTGTCGAGCACCTCCTTGTAAACCCGATCCACAATCTCCCGGGCGTTGATCAGCTCTTTTTCATCACAGGTCACCGGGATCATGATCTCAGGAAGGGGCTTTTTGCTGTCTTTGACCATTTCAGCGGCCACTTCCAGAATCGCCCGGACCTGCATTTCGGAAATTTCCGGGTAGGTAATGCCCAGGCGTACGCCGCGATGGCCCATCATGGGGTTGCTTTCCTGAAGCGCCTCGCTTCTTCGGCGAACCGTCTCAACATCTATATTCAGGGCTTCGGCGATTTCTTTCTGGTTCTCCTGGCTGTGGGGGACAAACTCATGAAGCGGGGGATCCAGAAGACGGAAGGTGACAGGCAGCCCATCCATGATTTCCAGGGTTTTTTTAATATCCTCCTTAACAAAGGAAAATAGTTCTTCAAGGGCGGCGCGCCGTTCGTCCTCGGTATCGCATAAAATCATCTTGCGCAAAAGAAATAGCGGCTTTTCGGCCCCTTCACCGTAAAACATGTGCTCGGTCCGGAAAAGGCCGATGCCCTGGGCGCCGAAATCCTTGGCCACCTGGACATCCTTGGGGGTTTCCGCGTTGGTTCGGACCTTCATGGTGCGGTGCTTGTCTACGATAGACATAAAATCCTGGAGCCTTGGATTTTCAGTGGCATCCATCATGGGCATCTTCTCCGCGTAGACAAAGCCCTTGGTGCCGTTTAAGGTAAAAACATCGCCTTCCTTATACGTTTCGCCGTCTACCGTTAGTTTTTTTTCAATGGCATCAATTTTCAACGCGCCGGCACCGACAATGCAACACTTGCCCCAGCCCCTGGCAACAAGGGCGGCGTGGCTGGTCATCCCGCCACGGGCGGTTAAAATGGCATTGGCCGCCCGCATACCCTCAACATCTTCCGGGTTGGTCTCCTCGCGGACCAGAATGACTTCCTTGCCTTGTTTATACCATTCAACGGCATCTGAAGAGCTGAATACGATCTGGCCGAAAGCTCCGCCCGGCCCAGCCGGCAGGCCCTTGGCAATAACTTTTGCCGTTTTCTCGGCCTCCGGATCAACCAGGGGGTGCAGCATTTCATCCAACTGGGCCGGGGTGACGCGCGTTACCACTGTTTTGTCATCAATCAGGCCCTCATCATGCATCTCCATGGCCATATTAAGCGCAGCCAGGCCGGTGCGCTTGCCCACCCGGGTCTGTAGCATGAATAGGCGGTTTTCCTGGATGGTAAATTCAAGGTCCTGCATATCCTTGTAATGTCTTTCAAGGGTGTTGCGAACATCCACCAGTTCCTTGTAGACTTCGGGCATAAACTGTTCCAGAGACTGAAGATGCTGGTTCTGCTCGTTTTTGGTATCATCATTCAAGGGGTTGGGCGTGCGGATGCCGGCCACCACATCCTCGCCCTGGGCGTTGGGAAGCCATTCCCCGTAAAATTTATTCTCACCAGTGGCCGGATTTCGGGTAAAGGCCACGCCTGTTGCCGAGGTGTCGCCCATATTACCAAATATCATACTTTGCACGTTGCAAGCGGTTCCCCATTCGTCCGGGATGCCCTCGATACGACGATAGGAAACCGCACGCTTGCCGTTCCAGGATTTAAAAACCGCGCCGATTGCCTCCCATAGCTGTGTTTTGGGGTCATCCGGGAAGTCCGTGCCAATGACCGCCTTGACCCTGTCTTTAAACTTTTCTGACAAAATTTTCAAATCATCAGCCGTGAAGTCCGTATCCCCGGAATAGCCTTTCTCTTCTTTCATCCGGTCCATAATATCATCAAGCTGCGCGCGTATCTCCTGGCCCTCCTCGGGTTCCAGGCCCTCGGCTTTTTCCATAACCACATCGGCAAACATGGTAATCAGCCGCCGATACGCATCCCAGACAAATCGCTCATTGTTGGTTTTTTTAATCAACCCGGGGATTGTTTTGGTGGTAAGGCCCACATTTAAAACCGTCTCCATCATCCCTGGCATGGATTGGCGGGCACCGGACCGGCAGGAGACCAGAAGCGGATTTTCCGGATCGCCGAATTTCATACCCATAATTTTTTCTGTCCGCTTGAGAGCTTCTTCAACCTCCGCTTCAAGTGTCTCAGGATAATCACCTGATTTCATGTAAAAAATACAGCAGTCCGTTGAAATGGTAAATCCGGCGGGAACCGGCAGGCCGAGTCTGGCCATTTCAGCCAGGTTCGCCCCTTTCCCGCCAAGCAGGTTTTTCTGAGATCCATCTCCTTCTGCGGTTCCGTCTCCGAACGCGTAAACGTATTTTGTCATAACTTTCCCAATCCTTTCTTTTTATAGATTATCTCGGATGAAACCCTATTCAGATTTGCTTGAGGCATCGGAATTCTCAATAACGTGTTAAATTGTATCTATAAATTTAAATAATTGTATATTTTTGGGCATACGTCAAGAAAAAATGGGAAAAGTTGGCCAGTAAGGAACTGACAAAATTTGTCAATCCAGTACCAATTTTTGTAGATAACGGCGGGCTTTAAAAAGATTAAATTTTACTGATGCTACCCGGCAAGAAAAAAATATCAATAAAATCGGGAAGTAAAAATAAAAATTCAAAATTTTTAAATAATGGCATCCTATTTGCTGTGATTGTTCTTGCACGAATTCTGTTTTCACGCTAAACAAACCCAAACCGTTTAAAAACAAAAAAAGGAGGAAGACATGCTACGTAAACTAAGAGGAAACACAAAAGGTTTTACACTGATCGAGCTGATGATCGTTATCGCGATTATCGGTATCCTGGCGGCCATCGCCATCCCGAACTTTATTGCCTACAGGAACAAATCATTCTGCTCGGCCGCGGAGAGCGATGCCAACTCGATTTCTGGTGGCCTAGGGGATTACTTCGCCATTCCGACGATTACACAGGTCCCCACACAGAATGGCGTACAAGATGTCGATTTTTCACGTGAAGGCTCATCAATATTTATAAGAACCAGTGGTGAAAATACAGCAGGTATCGTTTCCACAACGGGAGATCCCAACGATGGCATCACAATTTCGGTGACCGACGCGAGCGGTAGATGCCCGGACGACTATCAGTCGGCAATGGATAGCGCAAGGGATCCTTCAGGTTTTTGGGACGGGAGCAATGTTTACTACAAAATTATCTCTCCCGCTCAATAATTTAGTTCTTTCGTAAAATAAATTAGTTGGTTAAATTTCTGAAAATTTCAAACAGGGTCTGGTGATAAGAGACATCATCCAGACCCTGTTTACTAGATAAAGTGGGTGAATAAGAATTGCGCCTGCTATATTCTTTCCCCAACAGAATTCTTGCATTCACGTGCTTTTCAATCCTTATTTTTATCATATATTCCAACACTTTTCATTCTTCCTGGCACTTTGACGACCGCCCCAATATAGTTAATAATCACTATCTTCACATTGATTCCCTGCAACCTGAAGAGCTTGTGAAGACCTTTTT
>JAGYOX010000183.1 GCA_018399235.1 Desulfobacterales bacterium
CAGCTATGGTTTTACCAGGCTCAGGCCTGATACATTCGACCATGGCGCTGATCAGGGATCGTGGGGTAAAATATTGTCCTGCGCCACTCTTAACGTCTTCGGCGTTTTTTTCGAGCAAGCCTTCGTAGATAACACCCTTGACGTCCGCTCCCATCATGACCCAGTTTTCCGCATCTATCATGTGAATGATCTTATAAAGCTTGGCCGGGTCCTGGATCTGGTTCTGGGATTTTACAAATATCTGGCCGATCATGCCTTTCTGCTGACCCAACGTCCTGAGCAGTTTGATGTAATGGGATTCTAGTTCCGCCCCTTTAAGGTTTTGTAGACTCTCCCAGTTGTATTCAGCCGGAATGCCAACTTCCTTTTTATAGGTTTTGCTATATTCATCGGCCATCTTGAGAAACAGCAGATAGGTAAGCTGCTCTAAATAATCGCCGTAACTCACCCCGTCATCCCGCAGGGTGTGACAAAAACTCCAGACCTTTGAAACAATGCTTGCTGTGTCGTTCATCTTATTTTTTCTCTTTGGTTGAATAGTATTTTTGGTTCGGGCTTGTGGGTTTATCCGGTATAGTTGGTTTTAGAATCTTTTCCTGTAGTAAGGGCCGAAGAATAAATTTCCTAAAATACTCATTATCTTTTATTTTTATATGGGCCTGCATTTCCTTGCTGCTTCGAGGAATTTGGCAAAATTTACATAGCTGCTTCACCCTTTCAGCTTGCATGGTAACTTCCGGGGTAACTTCCGGGGTAGCTTCCGGGGTAGCTTCCGGGGTAGCTTGGGGGCCAAGTGGGACGATACAGTTAAAAACATCTCCCTCTAACGGTTCAGGGACAACCTCGTTAGAATAATATCGACAGTATTTAAAAAAATATAATTCCAGGGTGTTATTCATTTCTTCTTTACTCTCCCAGATCGCCGCTTTTTTGTATCCTCTGCCAGACGAGCCTTTTCCTCCTTGATGCGCTCCAGCAGTTTTTCAGCCGAGTTTTCACCGGTAATCAACTCCGGATTTCTCTCGCGCCATTCCCTGGTCAGTTCCCCGTTAAATGCCTTCTTCAAAATGCTTTGCCTTAGGGCCTCTGCTTTTTTCAGGCTGTCTTCAATGGTTTGTTCAATTTTGTCGCAGACAGATAAGCGGGATTCGATTTCTTGGACAATATTGTGTTGAATATGTCTAGCGAAGAAAGGAATATTAAATTCCTTAAGCACTCCCGCAGGTAATTGTGGCTGCGCTGTTCCAGATCTCTTTTTCTGAATTTGATTCCAAAACTGAGGTGAGCCTACATAATGAAGAAAATATTTTTCATAAACTATGTCTGATTTCGCTCTTAAAATCAACATCCCTGAATTGATTCTAACAACATCATAAGGTATCCGCTCGTTATAAAAAGCTACATTCCCAATAGTACCTCTTGTAGTAATAACAATATCACCTCGGTTAAGGGTCCCACTACGTAATTCGTTGTGTTTTTTTTCAGAAATGAAAACTGTTTCATAAAACTCAAATTTGCCAAATCGTACATTCTTGGTAGATAAAAAAAGACAAAACCCTTTTTGAAGATAATCGTTTTTTTTAGGGTAATTCCTGCCTCTATCACCATCTATTAATGTGAAAAGGTCGTTTATTTTAACATTTCTAGCTTTTACGCTTCCCTTGGTTAATTTTCCCTCAAAGGCATATTTCAGCACGGCCTGGCGGTAAGTTTTTAACTGCTCCCGAGCTTTTTTCAGGCTTTCAATGCCGTTATCGAGTTCGGAAAAAAGTTCTTCGATTTTGGCAACGATGCAATGTTGTTCAAGGGTTGGCGCAATTGATAGTTGAATTTTAGCAAGATTTTTTCTTGATATTCTTTTTCTTGTTGAACCACTTTTAAATTTATCAACTTCTCTTCGTATTTGCGGAGAATTTATTAGATAAAGCAAAAGTTTTATGTTTAAATTCTCAGAATTTGGCCTCACTATACAGATATCAACTGCTGTGACATACTGTTTTTCCCCTTCTAAAGGGAATAGGCAAGCTCGTCCAAGAGGGTCCGGCAAACGAGCAATTAATAAATCGCCTTTTGATAAATATGTGCAACAAAGTTCAACTGATTTTTCATATGTTAAGTGCCTATCTGACCTGTTTTTAAAAACTCCATCACCAATATCTGCTAATTGAATCAAACGCACATTTCCATTTGAATCTTGATCTTTAGTTTCAATCCAATCGCCGTCACAAAACAATCCATTAGTAGAAATTAAGTCATCAATATTAGCCCAAGCCCAACCCGTCGGCAATTCTTGCATTTGTCTGTTATTCTCAGCCATTCTACGCCGCCAACGCCTCATTCATTTCATCAATAATCTTATCCATGTTGTCGCCGAATAGCTGAGCCATCTTTCCAATGCCGCCTTTGCCGTCGAAAGGGGCGTAATCCAGATCATCCTTTTCAATATGTGCGGAGCTTATTATGTGATTCTTGATCATACGCAGCCAGTTCATCTGCTCTTCGGTGAATTTTGCGGCAGACCCGGCCTGTTTGCCGAACACCCAGTTTTTAAAGTTTCTGTCCGCGGTTTGATCAAAGGCGGTCAGGGCTTTGTCTATGCCTGTTATCCGCCGGATCAGGGAAACCAGGACAGTAAGTTCGTTTGCCGGGGATTTGCCCTTTACCTTTTCCACCTGCTCAAATGCCTGCCAGACGCGAACAGGAGCAAGGCCGGGCTTTTTCAGCTTTAATATGTACAGCACTTCACGAATCATGGCATAGGTTATGTTCCTGCGGTTATAGGGCTGGTTGTAGAATATGGAGAGGGCTGTGATTTCATCCCTGTTGGCCTGCATAAAGGTTTTGAAATCTTCTATAACCTCCCGCGCCTTTATTCTTGCCTGCCTGTCCCAGCCGGCAAACTTCAGCTTATCGAGGTTGATGCCGTCGATAATCTGTTCATGAGACATGCGCGCATTTTCGATAAATTGGTTCAATTCACCGGTGAATGTGTCTCTAGCTCGGTTAATTAATTCTTGTTGAGCAGCCTGTTTTTGATCTTCATCCGGCGGCCTATCCAGTGGTAGGTTAAACTTTTCGATTGTAGTTTCAATAATTTTGTCCGGATTGTAGGCGTCGAGCAGTTTATGAACCAGTTTATTGATGGTTTTTCCACCTGACCGTTGCTTAAATTGCTTATGTTCATCTTCGGTTATCTGTTTTTGCAGCCGGGCCAGGCGACCTGCCAGCGACGTATAGGTGTCTTCATCGGTTTGCCCCATCAACACCGCCTGGAGAAGATCTTTCAAGGGAATGGATTTTTTGCGTTCCAGTGGCCTGCTGTCGGTCTTGACAGACTTGCTCACGCCCACTGCATCCACTATTACAAATCCGGTTTTGGCAGTGCTTACCGAAGGAGTCACCTTTTTCAGGTCATCATAGCCCTGGGTGCGGGTTCCCCGGCCTTTCATCTGCTCAAAATAGTTTCTGGATCGGACATCACGCATAAAGACAAGACATTCCAGCGGCTTTACATCCGTGCCGGTTGCAATCATGTCAACTGTGACAGCGATCCTGGGATTATAATCATTGCGGAATGATGCCAGCACTGATTTGGGATCTTCCTCTGACCTGTATGTGACCTTTTTGCAAAACTCGTTTCCCTCGCCAAACTCCTCACGCACGATTTGAATAATATCATCGGCATGGCTGTCTGTTTTTGCGAAGATAAGTGTTTTAGGCACTTCTTCACGACCGGGAAAGATTTCCGGAAGTTTTTCCCGAAAGGCCTTGATGACATTTCTGATCTGGCTCGGGTTGACCACATCCCTGTCAAGATCGTTTTGTGTGTAAACCACTTCCTCATCGATCTGTTCCCAGCGTTTTTGCCGCGTCAGCCGGTCGCGCTTGTCCACCCATTGCTCTGCCACCAGAACGGCGCCGGACTGAGTAATTTTTGTTTCAATCAGATAGGTGTCAAAACCCACATTAACCCCGTCGGCCACTGCTTCTTCATGCCGGTATTCGCTGACCACGTTTTCGTTGAAAAACCCAAATGTCCGCTTATCCGGGGTTGCAGTGAGCCCGATATAAAAGGCATCAAAATAATCCAGCACCTGCTTCCAGATGTTGTAGATGGAGCGGTGACATTCATCAATCACGATGAAATCAAAAAATTCCGGCGGCACCTTTTCATTATATTCAATCTCCCTCGGCGGCCCTGTCATTATATACTCATGGGGATTGGCCTGTTCTGCTGCCTCTTCCATTTCTTCTCCCCTGAGAATGGAATACATACGCTGAATGGTACTGATGCAGACCTGGCTGTCGGGCGGGACATATTTTGAGTTAAGCCGCCGGACATTATAAAGCTCGGTAAACTTGCGGTTATCATCATTCGGCAGATATCCCATGAACTCCTGTTCGGCCTGTTCACCCAGGTTTTTTGTGTCCACCAGAAACAGGACACGTTTGGCATCCGCGTATTTGAGCAGACGATAAACAGAGGTGATGGCGGTGAAAGTTTTGCCGCTGCCGGTTGCCATTTGAACCAGCGCGCGGGGCCGGTTTTCTTTGAAGGATTCTTCCAGGTTGGTAATGGCCTTGATCTGGCAATCCCACAGCCCTTCGACAGGCAAATCCGGTAATTGCTGTAAACGATGCCGCAGACTGGTTTTCTGCCTTATTCTGTCTTTTAATGTTTTCGGATTGTGAAATGAAAAGATAGGCCTTGCACGGGGTTTGGGGTCCCGCAGGTCG
>JAGYOX010000184.1 GCA_018399235.1 Desulfobacterales bacterium
AATGTCTGATACCAGCAAACGTGAATGGCGTTTTTACCTCGACGATATGATCGGTTTTGCTGAAAAAGTCCTGTCCTACACCGAAGGCCTTGACCAAGCAGGTTTCGAGGTGAGCGGGATGACATATGACGCCACTCTGCGCAACTTGGAGTTAATCGGCGAAGCCGCAGCCCACATTCCCGAAGATGTTCGCGCTGCCCATCCTGAGATTCCCTGGCGGATGATCATCGCCACCCGCAACCAGCTCATCCATGGATATCTCGGCATCGATAACGACACCCTCTGGAGCATAATTCAAGACGATGTGCCAGGATTGCTACCGATATTGAAATCTCTGAAGACTGACTCCACTCATTCCTGAATCTCATCTGCCGCTATTTTTTATATCCATGACGGGAAAAAAATGAAAGGTCAAGAATGCACGCCTGAATCTACACGTTTGAAACCAAACATTGCCTATCATAGTTTGCCATAATGTTGATCAATAATTTCAATAGGTGAGTGAAGATTCTAAAAAAAAACAGGCAGCTATCCTTTAATGTTCTGACATACAAGATCTGGGGGTGCCCCATAGTAGGTCCAAGACCCACATTACTATCTTTTCCGTTTGAGTTTGTTGAGTGAAATCATGCCACAGCATAACTGAAGGTCCATAGACACTATGTGCAGTTTTAAGTCTGAAATTTTTTTGTTCAGATGAGTATGTCATCGTGCCGCCATCACCTTATCCAGCTCATCCAGATCCCACTGAAGATCCATTTCTTCAAACATAGTTCGGGCTTTTTCCAGGTATGCTTCTGCGGTCATGCCGTTTAATTCCCTGTATTTGCTGTTTGGCTCAAGCAAACGCCTACCGATTTCAAAGTAGGTGCGGGCTAAATCGGGCCGGGCGCCAAGGCGTTTGCCCTCGGCGACACTTTTGCTCCACCACTCAAGCGCCTTTTTCTGATTGTCATTCAGCCAGTGGTAGGTGCCCATGAGTTTAAAAGATTCAACCCGCTCGTCTGCTACTTTTTTACGCGTATAGGACAAACATTTTTTGCCGCTTTTACACGCGGCTTTTTTAAACTTCTTTATTTCGTTCGGCTTATTCTTTAATACGGAATCTTCAAGCAATGACAAGTTGTATAAAAATTTGCCCATTAAATAATCCCGGTACCAGTCGATAAAAATTGCTTCCTTGCCAACCTGTCGTATGAATTCCTCAGCCGATTTGATCGTTTCCCTGGCGGCATCCAGATTTTGGCAAAAAATTTCACATCGGGCCTTTGTCCCTAAACACTCAACTGTTCTGCCAACCCAGCTTGTCTTCTTCGCTTGGCTGATTGCCTTGTCTGCATAATGCAGCGCATTAAATAAATCCCTGTGCTGCAGTAATAATTTTGTTTTCAAAATATATACGTCGGACTCCGCATGTTCGAAATTATACTCTTCGTATATGCGGTGCAAACGATCGATGATCTCTTCGCATCGCTTAAAATCTCCAAGTTCTATAGCCATGTAGCACAAATACAGCAATTGACCGGTACCAAAGAAAAAATCACCAATATTTAACGCTTCCATAATGGATTTGTTATTCAATTTTTCTTTCCAACTGCCAATATAATAGCTATGGACGAATTTTGCGCATTTGTATAAATAAAGCAGGACATCGGAGTCTTTGTTACTGACGCTTTTCCGGCAATACTCCAGAAATCGATAGGTTAAACTTAAAGAAAGGCCGCTTGCTGAAAACAGGATGCCACTGCCTACCAGCAAATTAAAATAGGCTTGCGATTTTGATATATCATATTTAAATGCGTGGGAAGCGGACCTGATATTTTCCACCAGGCATCTTTTGACATCAACCTGGCTAATAGCTGTCGCCGTTTTCATTGTTTTTTGCATGATTCGCTTGTCGGTCTCTTTTGGAATTTTTTTCCTTCGAATCGCAGGCAGATACAAATGGCGCAAAATCAAAGCCATATGCATTAAAAATTGGGGAATAATGACAATCAATTTTCGATTTATCTTCACTCCCCGATGGGTTGCCGCTCTGTCGAAATAATCGACGGACTCTGCATAAAAGCCTTTATTCAATAATGCATACGCAATGTTTTCTTCCATGTTTGCCAATTTATGTTTGTCGATCTCCCCGCCATGCTTGTTTATATAAAGGGCCATGGCTTTTTGATAGTAGTGCAGCGCCTCATTTGAGGCAGAGGCCTTTAGCGCCTCCTCGCCGGCTTTGAGCATGTACTTTTCAGCCTTATCCAGATTGTCACCGCTGCTGTAGTGATAGGAAAGGATGCCGTAGAACTCATGCAGTCGTTCTTGAAATATTCTTTCAATGGCATCTGCAATTCTCAGGTGAAGCTCCTTACGTCTTTGGGATAAAATCGACTCATAAGCGGCCTCTTGGGCCAAGGCATGTTTAAAAAGATACTCGAGTTCCTCCATCCGCTTTTGCTCGCGAATGAGTTCGATTTGTTTTAAATGGGCAAGCCGGTTATCAATCTCATCAATCGTTTTCGCCACTTCATTAAGAATCCGGTAGAAAAAACTCCGACCGATCACGGAGGCAACCCTGACAAGTTCCCGGGTATTGGCATCAAGCCTGTCGATCCGGGCCATGAGCACATCATTGATGGTTTGGGGCACAACCATTTTATCGATTTTTTCCGTTACCTTGAATTCGCCGTTCGTTTTCACTACCGCCCCTTCATCAACAAATGAGCGCACTACCTCCTCGATGAAAAACGGGTTCCCTCCGGCGCGTTCAATAATTTGATCGATTACGGCATTCGAAAGCCCCTTGATGTTCAGCATGTTGTGGATCAGGATTTCGCTCAATTCTTCTGTCAGCGGCTGCAGTTGGATCTCAACATAATAGACCGGAAGCTTCTCCTTAAGCGATGCGGTAATGCGGTCGCTGGTATCCGGATGATTGGGCCGGAATACGTTGATAAAAACGATCCGCCGGGTTTCTGCCAGGCGAAACAGGGATTCAAGGAGTTCAATGGAGCTGTTGTCCGCCCAGTGCAGATCCTCAATCACTATGATCAAGGGATTGAGGTCCGTGGATTTGATCAGTAGATCGCGTAAATTCTTAAAAATCAGTTTTTCAAGGGCCTCGCCGTCGATACCGGACATACGCTCGGCATATCTGCCGGAAAGCTTCATGCCCATTAGTGTGGCGAGGAATGGAAAAATTTCGGCTACTTCTGCCTGACAGACATTTCTGACGGCTGTTTCCAATTTGTTTATGGCGGCTGCCGATGTGTCTTCCTCTTTAATCCGGGCCCAATGTTTTAAAAGATTGATGATGGGGTGGAAGCTCAAGTTTTTGCCGATTGAGATGGCTCTTCCTTCAAGGAATGTGGCATGTTTGACAATATCGCGGTTCTTTAGCTCGGCAATCAACCTTGATTTGCCAATGCCCGCTTCACCGATGACATTGACCACCGAGCCCTCGCCATTGATGGCCTTCATGACCTGCAGCTCAATCTTGCAAAGTTCATTTTCGCGGCCGACCATTTCGGAAAAAATTTCACGCTCAATCCCGATACGCGGCCGGTCGATCTTTTCCCTGATCAATTCATAAACATCCTGGGCTAAAGATTTCCCCTTGACCTCGGATTTGCCCAGATATTTAAACTCAAACTGCTGGCTCACCCGTTTATATGTGTCAGGGCTAAGCAATATCGACCCTGGCGTCGCCATGGTTTGCATGCGGGCAGCCAGGTTAGTGGTATCCCCGATGGCGGTGTAGTCCATTCGCAGATCGTCTCCGATGGAGCCGACGATGACCGGGCCGGAATTCAGCCCGATGCGCATCTTAAATTCCAAGCCGGTCTTGCCTTTCAAGTCGCTGCTGAATTCTTGCAATGTGTTTTGTATGGACAGAGCGGCCCGGCAGGCATTCTGCGCGTGGTTTTCAAGCGCAAGCGGGGCGCCGAAAAGCGCCATAACCCCGTCGCCGGTGAACTGATTGATAGTCCCCTGGTGCTTATGAATTTCATTCATCAGTATCGTGAAACAGCCGTCCATTATTTGATGGACCTGTTCAGGGTCGAGCTTTTCAGCCATTGCCGTGTAATTGGCCACGTCAGCGAAAAGGACGGTTACATGCTTCCGTTCCCCCTCCATGGCAGTTCGGTTGGTGAGGATTTGATCGGCCAGGAATTTGGGGGTATAGGAATGGGGTTTATTTAGATCGACAGCAATAAATGGTTCTATTACATTAAGAGAATTTCCGCATTCATCGCAAAATTTAGCGGCTTCACGATTATCATGATGGCAGTTCGGGCATTTCATTTTTATTCACCATAAGTGGAACTTGACTATTTAATTCAAAACCAAAATGTGAACAAAAATAAGGGGATCAGGCAAAAAGGTATCAAAGGGCTCAGTTTGAGATGGTTAATGGAAGAACCAAGTAAGAGTAAAGTGCCCGGAAAAGGTGGTATATCACCCCCTATAAATTTAAATTAATGGACTCTGGAGAAATAATCAAGAGTTCTTTGTGTAATCTTGTCCAATAAAATATGCTAGTGAATCAGGAATGTAAAAAGGCTCCGGCAGCTATCCATTAATGGTCGGACATACAACATCTGGTAGTGCCCTGAAGTCGGTCAAAGTCCTGGATTACTGTCTTTTCTGTTTGACTGTACG
>JAGYOX010000185.1 GCA_018399235.1 Desulfobacterales bacterium
AAGATTCCTCGTCACTTTCGTTCCTCGGAATGACATTGGTGCAATATTCTAAAATAATTATATATATTATTGAGTTCCTTGGAAGTCAATTTTGAGATGGCTTCTACCATACTTATTTTAACCCCAGTTATGAGCCAATTACATAATCGTCTTTTAAGATGCAGAATCAACCCGCCAAATTCCTGTTAAGCCAAAACGCCTCCCTGGAGACTATTTTTGATGCAATCCCCGCCCTGATCTACTGTAAGGATATGGAAGACCGTTTCATCTGCGTCAATGAGTCCTTCGCGGCATGCTTTCATATGACGAAAGCTGATTTTGAGGGTAAACGGACAAAAGATCTTTTGCCGGAGGGCGCCAAGCATCTGATGCAAAATGATGCCGACATTATTAAGACGGACATTCCTGAAAAGAGCAGGTTCCTTACATACGAAACGCCAGGCGGCGAGCGGTGGGCCCATGTATATAAATACCCGTTCAAAGATAAGGATGGTGTAACTATCGGAGTAATCGGGTTTATCATTGACATCACTGAATTCAAGCAGACGTTTGATGAGTTGAAAAGAAGTGAGGAAAAATACCGAAATTATGTCAAAACGGCAAGGGACTGCATTTATATTACGGCGCTCGATGGAACAATTTTAGAGTTCAACGACGCGACACTTGAGACGTTCGGATATGAATCCGAAGAAGAGTTAATGGTCGTTCCGGTACAGGATCTCTATAAAAATCCAGAAGACCGGGATAAATTGCAGCAAAAGGTCGCCCGGGAAGGGATGGCTGTTAAATATCCGATAGATTTGAAACGGAAAGACGGGCAGGTGATTCATGCGCTGATTACGGCAATGCCGTTAAAAGATGATCACGGGCGGCTTTATGGGTACCAAGGAACGATTCATGATGTAACGGAACTTAAAAAGGCGCGAGCCCAGCAAAGCCTTCTGGAGGCCGAGCTCCTCCAAGCCCATAAAATGGAAGCTGTTGCGAAGCTTTCAGGCGGCATCTCTCATGATTTTAATAATCTATTGTTTACGATTATGGGCAGCATTGAACTGGCTATGAGTTATAAGGATTCAGATAAGATCAAGCAGCTGGACCGAGCCTATCGTGCCTGCCTGGAGGCTAAGCAGCTTATCCGGCGGTTTCTTGAGTTATCCGAAAATGCGCCGGCTTCTAAATTTCGAGGCTCTATTGCCGATCTGATTCAAAACGCGGTCAACCCCAGGATCATTTTATCGGATCGGATTCAATATGAGATACAGATTTGCGGGGGGCTCTATCGTGTGGCCTTTGTTTATGATCAGTTGCTTCATGCGATGCAAAACCTCTTGTCCAATGCGGAAGAAGCCGTGCTTGACGGCGGGACCATAACGGTAGCCGCAAATAATGTCGAAGTGGGCAAGGATATGTTGAATCTGAGAAAATCTTTGGCACCGGGGAAATATGTTAAAATCAGTGTTTCAGATGATGGGGTCGGGATTTCAGAGGATAAAATAGACAAAATCTTTGATCCCTATTTTTCCACCCACCAGCATCCGGCCAGCAGAGGCCAAGGGCTCGGCCTGACCACCGTTTATGCCACAGTTAAACGGCATAAAGGCGACATCCTGGTCGATTCAACACCGGGGAAAGGCACCACCGTCAGCATGTATCTGCCGGCTGCAAGTGCCTGAAAGAATTTTTCTGTTGGACTTTTGGAAAGAGCAAAATTTGGCCCTTTATGCCTGGGCCGCCATATTTCCGGATTCAATTAGTAAGCCCATATTGGTGGCAAGCTTTTCAACTTTTGTCGCATCCAGG
The DNA here is from genome assembly GCA_018399235.1 of Desulfobacterales bacterium. Taxonomy (GTDB): domain Bacteria; phylum Desulfobacterota; class Desulfobacteria; order Desulfobacterales; family Desulfosalsimonadaceae; genus M55B175. Next base: position 1,801 of record JAGYOX010000185.1, read on the forward strand.
GATTGAAGCTGGCTTCCGGATAAGAAGTCGAATGTTGTTTCCTCAAGAAAAAGCGAGGGGTTTTTTCTGCAGAGAAAATAGAGGAAATTCCGGAATGACGCAATCGTCTTGGGCAGTTGTTTGATGGGAAAATCCGAATAGTTAATGTTTTCAATCCGGCAGGCCACCGGTCGCTCCTGGGAGTGTATAAACAGCAGGAGGTTGTTTGCTTCATCAACCGAATAGGCAGTTAATGCATTGATTTGATCATAGGGGATATCGGAGAGTTCAGGGAGATTTAAGTCCAGCCCGTTTGATGAAGCGGATATCTTATCCACCATTTGCGGAGAAAATCGGTCTTCTACTTTATTGATCAGGTGGATGGGTACGACCCGGGGTTCAGCGCTTTCAGCCGGTTCTTCAGCTGCCAGCGCCGGTCCTTTTTGTGGTGCCTTGGCCTGCGGCTCTGGCGGCTCAATACGACAGGCGGCGCCGGCGGATTCTATGGCCCGGACATATTTTTTTGCGGTTTCCAGGTCGGTATCCTTTTTAATTACAACATTATTTCGGTTTAAAAGCCCGTCGATTTTTTCGGCAGTGGTTTTAAACAATTTGGCCAGGCGTGCTTTTACCTCATCAATTGATTTGCCTTCTTTAAGCTCTCCTGTCATTAACACCCGGTATTTGTTTTCAGCCATGATATTTTCCTGTGATTTTCGATTAGCACTTTAACTATTAAATATTATTAACATTTTTGACTCTTCCGGCGTGAACAGCATGAATGCCGTCCAAATTTTATTTAAATAGTCTATTCAAAAGCTGGATTATTAGTCAAGGAGGATTATTTGATTTTGCCGAACGCCACGTTGTTTTGAATTTTGGTCATTGGAATTTGGGTATTGTTTGTTTTTTGAGATTTGAAATTTGAGATTTCGGTTCTCCCTCAGTGCCTTCAAACATGCAATAAAAGTTACTTTTACCTCGGGGTAATAATACGGGATTCGCTTTGTTGTTGCTGCTGCTGCTCCTGCTGCAATCTTTTGAAGTGTTCGATCGTTTCATCAAGGGATTGGCGCATGGCCTGTGGAAATTCTTTCATGGCTTCATCCAGTGTGGTTGCCGACAGTTTGGCTTGGATTGGCAGGGGGCCTTCAGGCGTCATCAGCTGAGAATTGCCGATAAATACCGACGCACGACTAGTATCCTCTGTGCCGTCTGCCTTAATCGGTACCATTCTCCGAATGGACGCCACCTTTAAATCGGTGATGGATTCCTCGCGATAAAGGTTGTTTTGATCGATGGTAAAATCAATGTCATTGGTTGAACTTGGGCCGTTCATGGGGGAACCTCCTTATAATTTTATTTTTTGCACACCTACAATTATTCAGAAGCGTTGTCAAACGTAATCATCCAGCTATACGCATAAACATAACCATAATAAACTAAGATGCATTATAATTTCAAAAGAGGTCAACCCATTTGGACGTTATCCGGAATTTTTCGGAACAGTATATCAACCGTCTCGTCGACCATTTCTTCCAGCACCTGGCGGGCCGGCTTGATTTCATTTATAATTCCGGAAATCTGTCCGGCCAGCCCCCCGACATGGTCAGTTTTTCCAGCCTCAATAAATGCGGACAGCAAATAAGAGGAAATAATCACCTGGGTCGGGAACGGCAGCGGAGCAAGGCCCGATTGATCCCATAAGTCGTGGAATTTACTGTAGTTCGCCCGCAGGGTTTTTCCCGTGTAAGCCCTGCTGACCCGGGTATCTTCATCGGTTGCCCGAATAATTACCTGCTTGTTGATATCCAGGGCGCCGCCTTCATCTGTTGCCAGAAACCGGGTGCCGATCCATACCCCAACGCATCCCATGGCAAGTGCCGCGGCAATGCCCCGGCCGTCACCGATTCCCCCGGCCGCAAGTACGGGCACCGATTTGGCGGCATCAATGGCCGCCGGTACGAGTGCCATGGTGCCGATGCGCCCGGTATGGCCGCCGCCTTCATGGCCCTGTGCAACCAGCAGGTCAACGCCTGAATCGGCCATCCGTCTGGCGTTTTTTGAATTGCCGGTGATGCCCAATACTTTCATTCCCGCGGCATGCGCCCGCTCCACCATGAACCCCGGATTTCCCAAGCCGGCACAAAACAGCGGTACCTTTTCCTCAATACAGACATCAACAGCTTCCTTGGGCCGCATGGTCGTGGTATCCATGCGGAGGATAGTGTCCACATCCGGCAGTTGCATGTCTTCAATCAGTTTGTTCAGCCAGTCCAGGTGCTCCTTCGGAATCGCTTGAATCACATCTTTTAATGGCATTTCCACCGGGCCACCGCCGGAAGTCGCTGATTCGGCCTCCGCCGCTAGGCTTTTGGGAAGAAGGAGATCCACACCAAAGGGCTTGTCTGTCTGGGCTTTAATTTCGCGGATGGCTTGGCGGAGTTCATCCACGGTAAATCCGCTGCCGCCCAGTACGCCTAACCCGCCGGCTTCTGATACGGCCACTGCCAATTCAACCGGCGCCCCGGTATTTTCACCGATAAGCGTGGGCCCCATGCCCGCACTGAGAATCGGGTATTCGATCCCCAGCATGTTACATAATTTTGTTTTCAGTATTCGTTTTTTCATGGCGCCCTCCCGGCATATGTGAGAATTTTTGGATGGGAATTTTTCTATTTATTGCGATAATTGATTTGAAATTCAACAATAAATCGATAAAGTAAAAGCGAGTTTTGCTTGACTTTTTAATACAACTAAGTAATTACTTACTTAGTTAGTTAATTATTTTTCTTTGTGCCAAGCTTGATAGGAGTACGTGAAATTTCGAGGGATGCAGCGCAACATAGATA
>JAGYOX010000186.1 GCA_018399235.1 Desulfobacterales bacterium
ACTTTGCCATCTCAAAATCGACTTTTTACGAGACTGTCAGTTCTTGAATTATAATAAAATTTGTATAAACCATGTAGCGGAAGGCTTTAGCCTTCCAGGTTCAAGCTCCAATCCCTCAATCCCTCAATCCCTCAGTGCCTTAGTCCCTCAGTCCCTCAGTGCCTCAGTCCCTCAGTCCCTCAGTGCCTTATCTAATTAACATTTCAACCGACCGAACCGCTTCCAACAGCTCCTCACTCTTATTCTCCATCCGCTGCGCATCGGCTTCATTTGTCTCATGATCATAGCCAAAAAGATGCAGAATACCATGAATCAGAAGCTCTTTAAACCGATTTTCCATGGTGGTTTCCATCATTTCCGCTTCTCGGGCGGCGGTATCCATTGATATCACCACATCGCCCAAGAGATTCGGGTTGATTCCGGCAAATTCCCCCTCGGTCATGGGAAAGGCGATGACATTGGTCGCCCCCGCTCTGTTTAGGTATTGTTTATTTAAATCGGCGATGTCAGCGTCGTCAAGGAGTAATACGGAAAGCTCCCCCTCAGGATTGCCCAAGGCGTTTAAGAGGATTTGGGCCGTTTTCCGTATCTGTTCCGTTGATAGTTTGAACCGGTTCTGCCGGTTGTCGATCAGTATCGTCATTTTTGGGTTTTGGCGTCTCCGGGTATGGTTTTTCCGGGTATTCCACGCGGTGGTGATAGATACCGTTTAATATTTTATTAAAACTCCGGGCAATCTTATGAAGATCCGCCAGCGTCAGCGGACACTCATCCAACTGGTTGTCTGAAAAAAGCTTGTTGATTAACTGCTGCACAAGCCCTTGAATACGAGATGGTGTCGGATGCTCAAGGGTCCGGGCGGCCGCTTCTACGACATCTGCCAGCATGACCAGGGCAGTTTCGCGGGTTTGCGGTTTGGGCCCCGGGTAACGGAAGTTATCAATATTGATTGACTCGTCTTTTTTTTGCTTCCTGGCTTTTTCATAAAAATAGGTGATCAGGGTGGTGCCGTGATGCTGCTTAATGGCATCGATAATCTCCTGGCCCAGCTTTTTTTCCCGGGCCAGCTCCACGCCGTTTTTGAGATGGGAAATCAGAATCAGGCAGGACATGGATGGTGCCAGCTTGTTATGAATGTTTTTCCCGTTTTTCTGGTTTTCAATAAAATAGAGGGGGTTTTTCAGTTTACCGATATCGTGGTAGTAGCCGCATACTTTGGCAAGTACCGGATTGGCGCCGATTTCAGCGGCGGCCGCTTCAACCATGGAGCCCACGATAACCGAATGATGGTAGGTTCCGGGGGCTTCAAGCATCAGGCGCCGAAGCAGCGGTTTATCCAGGTTGGAGAGTTCAAGCAGGGTGCTGTTGGTGGTATAGCCAAAGGCCATCTCCATCATCGGGCTAACACCGGCTGTAATAATGCCTGCAATGATTCCGCCGGCAAATGCGAATGTCCAGTCCCAGAATAGTTTGAACCCCCCAAATTCAGCCATATAGATACTGACAATTGTCGCCAGCACAATGTTAAATGCGCCGAGTTTGGCCCCCGCCATGATAAACCCCTTGCTTTCTTTGCAGTCCTGGCTCCAGTAGGCACCCATGACGCCGTTCAGCAGGAAATAGAGACAGAAGCCGTAGCTGTTTTCGAAAGCCATGGCAGTCAGTAGCCCCATGACGATGGCAAAGGGAAAGGCTATGGTAAAACCTAAGAATTGACATATGATCATGGCGCCGGCGGCAATCGGAATGCTGTAATAGATTGATGCGGCGGATATAGCAAAGGGTACTTCCGGTGCAATCACTTGGGCGAGGGATACCGAAAGCTGAAGGATCAGCAATACCATGATTACGATAAAACTGATAAAAAACAAATTCTTGTTCTGATACAGCAACAGTTCGCGCTGGTATTTCAGATGGATAAAATAGGTGATGACCAAAAGCGCCAGAATAATGAGCGCTGTGCCGATGCCTTTTTTCAGAAGCTCCTGTTTGTCGCCCTGATTCCTAAGGGTCTGTAATTTTAACATATGGGTCGGCGTGACCCGTTCGCCTTCGCGCAGGATCATCTCACCTTTTTTGATCTTATATAGGATCGGCTTGATCAACTCAGCGGCTTGCTCCCGCCGTTTTTGGGTTTCACTTCGGTTCAGGGTGATGTTTGGCTGGATCAGCCGCTGTGTAAAATCGACGATCAGGTTTAAAAGAGAGTAGTCCAATCCCTTAAGGCTCGGTTCACCGACAATCCGGACCATGGTTTTGGCTTGGTCAACCCCGTAAAAATGCCTCAGATTGTACACCATGTTTTCCGTATCCGTGCCCACGGTTTTTAAAATAATGCCCTTGTCGGTTTCCCTTAAAAGAAGCTCTTTGTTGGCCACTACGCCGTTATCTAATAATTTAGAGAGGATCTGGATAATTAGGCCGGATATTTCGGGGGAAAACCGTTCCCTTTGCAGAATGTTGTAGGCCCCGTTGTTAACCGTTATGCCTAAAGCTTTTTCAAATTCTGGCTTGAGCTCCCAGATCCGGTTGTGAATCGCCTCCTGCTGATCCGGCGGATCCGCATTGCTTGCCTTCCCGTTGGATTCGTATACGCTCCGGGGCAGGCTAAAGGCCTGTTTGATCTGGCGGGACAGGCTTTCGCTTAAAAATCGGTCATGGTCATAAACGGTCAGGATCGCGTCCCGGGCCTGAGCCCGTTTTTCCGTTGTGGCCATCCGGTCTTCGATTAGAAAATCTTTTGGCGCCTTGATATTTTTATCCGCAATATCGCCAATTTCATACGACTGGTTATAAATGATCAGCTTTGGATACAGGATTAGCGTGGCAATCACGGTTACGGCCAGGACGATCGCAACTAAGGGTGCCGTGTCTGTGATAAAGCGATTTTTTAAAGAAATATCCGTACGTTTGGCAGCCATAAGGTTTTAACCCTCAGTCCCGGAACTTTTTTTCTCATAGGCGTCGATAATCTTCTGGACCAATTTATGTCGGACAACATCACGTTTTGAAAAAAATACAAAACGGATCCCCTCAATGTCGGAGAGGATATCTTTGGCCTCAATAAGTCCGGATGCCCTGTTTTTAGGCAGATCGCTCTGGGTAATATCACCGGTGATAACCGCTTTGGAGTTGAAGCCGATACGGGTGAGAAACATTTTCATTTGTTCCGTTGTGGAATTCTGCGCTTCATCGAGGATAACGAAGGAGTCATTTAGGGTTCGGCCCCGCATAAATGCCAGGGGGGCCACTTCTATCACTCCCTGCTGCATTAAGCTTGATGCTTTTTCAAAATTCATCATGTCATGGAGGGCGTCGTATAACGGTCTTAAATAGGGATTCACTTTTTCGGCCAGATCCCCGGGTAAAAAGCCCAAAGCTTCCCCGGCTTCCACGGCGGGCCGGGTTAAAATAATCCGGTCGACTGTTTTTTTTGTCAATGCCGATACTGCCATGGCCATTGCCAGATAAGTTTTTCCGGTTCCTGCCGGACCGATACCGAAAACAATATCAAAATTTCGGATCGCATCAATATAAGATTTTTGCATCGGGCTTTTCGGGGTCACGGTTCGTTTTTTAGAAGTTACGTAAACCGCGTCCATGAATATATCTTTGAGGTTGACCGTGTGGTCCTGGCAAAGCACATTGGCGGCATAGTCAACATCATTGGGATATAAGGGGTAGCCTTCCTTGATCAGGCCGTAAAGCTGGTTGAGTATGTTGCGGCCAAGCTCCACTGCAATGGAGTCGCCCCGCATAAAGACGGTGTTGCCCCGGGCCTGCATGGTGACATCGGCAGCTTCAGCTACCCGGGAGAGATTGCTGTTATGCTGGCCGAAAAGTTCCATGGCTAACTGGTTGTCCGGGAAGGTCAGTTCGGTTTTGATATCTTTCTGATAGGTATTCATTTTTTCAAATTTTCACTCTAATAACTATACCCAATGAATACAAGAATTTTCTTGACCACAGGTCATGGCCCCAGTAATTAATACCTAAAACCTAAAAAATCAGGATAGTTGATTATGAATCCGTTTGACATGGTAATCGTGGTGATCCTCGGGTATTGTATGATACTGGGCATTTTCAAGGGCTTTATCAAGGAGGTGGCCTCCATTGTCGGAATCGTCGGCGGCTTCTATGCCGCGTATTCCGGCCATGAACTGTTCGTCCCGTTTATCGCCCCCTGGATCAAGCCCCCTGCCTATCAGGATATCATCTCTTTTATTTTAATTTTTCTGATCGTCTGTCTGATTGTCAATTTGATCGGTTCTCTCTTACGCATGCTTATCAAGCTTGTTCTGCTGGGTGCCGTAGACCGGGTTTTCGGAGCAGTTTTAGGCGCATTAAAGGGCATGCTGATCGTTTCCCTCTTATACGTCCTTCTGGTGACTTTTTTACCCATAGGCGGAAAACAATTGATTGTTGAATCCCGACTGGGTCCGTGTGTCAATGCGGTGTCAAAAACCCTCGTGCGCGTTATCCCCAAAGGCAAAAGACGGGCATTCATGTATAATATGGAAGAGTTAAAGAAGGATTGGTCGGCTGAGCAGCCGGAGGCGGAATAATGATGGCAAACTGACTTCTAAGTAACTTAACGGTTTAA
>JAGYOX010000187.1 GCA_018399235.1 Desulfobacterales bacterium
ACATCCCATCTACCATAAAAGTTGCTTATAGACTCGGTCCCAGGCCGTAGACCAGCGGGGGAACATTTCCAACCGCAGGGCTTCTTTCTGGAAAAATGCCGCCGCAATTGGATAGAGAGGTTTTTACGAAATCGTCAACCTTGAACAGTGACCCTGGACTTACCTGATATGCTTACTAAACAACCGGCTTAACTGAGCCGCTGCATCTGTGGGCAACGACCCTTTGGCGGTTCCGATCTCAATAGTGGCCTGACCCAGGCGGGTATAAAGATCGGCGGCCGTTTCAGATAGTTGCCGAAGGGCGGACAAATGATCCGAAACCGTGTCCACATCGCCCCTGGCAATGGGACCGGTCAGCGCGTCAGGGATTCCGACCCGTTCTATATTATTCAATGTCCCGCTGATAAGGGGTTTCAACACACCATATGCCTCTCGTTCGGGAACGCCCGAAGCTTGAAGGAGTTCAAACGAGAGCCGCATCAGGGTCACCAGGTAATTGGATGCCACTACCGCCGCCGCATGATAGAGCGTTTTTCCATCCGTCCGGATATTAAACGGATCGGCACCCAGATCCACGGCTATTTTCCATGCACAGTCAACAGCCGCCGCATCCCCCTCAATCGCAACTTTGATGCCGGCAAAAGGGTTACTCTCTGTTACGGCGGCAAAACTCTGAAGCGGATGCATGGAGCCGATAACCGCGCCGCAGTCCCTTGCGGCGGAAAGCATACCGGATGAAAGCGCCCCGCTGCAATGCAGTACGACCGCATTTTCTTGAAATCCCCGGTTTTCTGAAATCAACTGACAGGCAGGGGCAATTGAATGATCCGGCGTGGTAATAAAAACCACCCCCGCATTTTCCGAAGCTTCCCAAGAATTATCATAAACAGCCTCTTCCTTCCCCGCTGCTTTTGCCGCCTGAATGGCTGAATCCCGGGTTCTACTGGAAAAACCCGCGGGCTGATAGCCGGCCGCCGATAACTGACGGGCCAGGGATGTCCCCACGCGCCCACAGCCGATTATGGCATAAGATGGTTTCATAAAACCTATTCCCTATACCTTAAACCTTATACCTTATACCCTATACCTTTTCTCACGCCAACATCCCGCCATCGCAAATAATGCAGGCCCCTGTTGTATATGAGGCGGCATCCGAAACCATATACAGAGCCGCGCCCGCCATTTCCTCAGGCTGCGCCGCCCGACCCAGGGGGATCTGCTGCATCACATAGTCATGAATTTCTTCATTACTTAGTATGGCCTGGGAGAACTTGGTATCGGTCATACCCGGCAATAAAGCATTGACCCGGATATTTTTCGGGGCGAGTTCCTTTGCATAGGCCTTTGTCATAGAAATAACGCCTGCTTTGGAAATTGAATAGACGCCCTGGAGAAAAGCGGGCCGTATACCGTTTACCGAGGACACATTCATGATGGCCCCGCCACCAGCCGCCTCCATTAAGGGAACGGCTTTCTGAATCATAAAAAACGGCCCTTTTAAGTTGACCTCCATGATTTTATTCCAATGGCTTTCCTCCGCCGTTATTAACTCACCGAAATGGGGATTGGTGGCGGCATTATTGATCAGAATGTCGAGCTTGCCGAACTTTTCCTTAACAGTGTCAAACAGTGCCTGAATCTGGTCCAGATACCCTGTATGGCAGGCTATGGTTTCCGCCTTGCCGCCGTCCTTATTGATCTCGTCTGCAACCTTAGCAAGCGCCTCCGGCTTTCGGCTGACCAGTATACACTGGGCCCCTTGAGCCGCCAATGTTTTGGCGATGGATTCGCCGATACCGCGACTCGCCCCTGTGATCAGGGCAATTTTGTTGCTTAGGGAAAAATCGACCATCCTACCCTCCTTTCATCATCGCTTATTAAGTTTTTAGTCTTTAACTAATAGAAGGAGTTTATAAAACACGACCCCAAAATTCAACCGACTTAGATAGTCCGATCATACAATTCAGCGTGTTACGTGTCAATTTAAAAAATCGAGCGCTTGTTCGGTTTTTTAAATTGACAATATCCCGTATGCCAAACTATGATGATAATGAATAAAGGAATTGATAATGTCGAGTATTATTATCGCCATACCGTCGCAAAATGATTCGGAAACGGCTGTTGACGAGCTTATTGCGGCTAGCCGACGGCTCCAGAATCTATACCCCGCTGACATCCGAATCGTAATGGCAGGCCCTCAGGCTTCAGAGCAAGGCCGAAAAACGGCCAAGGCCACAGGCATGGATGTTTGCTCGGTAACGCTTGAAAATCCGGCTGATGCCACAGCAGAAGCATTTACCGACATTTTTGCGGAGTTCGTCGCGGAAGAAAAATCCGCCTGTATCCTGCTTCCGCACACAGCCGCAGGGCTTGATATCGCTCCCGCCCTTGCAGCAAAGATAAACGCCGCCTGTATCACAGGCGCAGAAAAAATTGAACCGGCAGACAATCGCATCCGATTTACCCGGGAAATCTTCAACGGAAAACTCACGACCAGCTTAACGGCCGAGACGGCTATTGCTGTAATCACCATTCAGCCTGGCGCTTTTGGCACGGAGACCCATCAGGCGGCCGCAAGCGGCACCCATAGCGTCCACAGTTTCACCCAATACAATGGGCGATCCCGTTTTAAGAAATTCCACAGGCAAACTGAAGACACCGCATCCCTGGATCAGGCGGATGTGCTGGTAGCTGCTGGAAACGGCATCGGGGAAAAGGAAAACCTGGAGCTGATTCACCAATTGGCGGCGCTTTTTGCCAAGTCCGCGGTATGCGGTTCACGGCCGGTATGTGACAAAAACTGGCTGCCCCATTACCTTCAGGTGGGCGTCACAGGCACGGTTGTAAGCCCCAAGCTATATATGGCATGCGGCATTTCCGGGGCCAGCCAGCATATAACGGGCATCCGACAGGCCAAATTCATCGTGGCCATCAACAAGGATCCGCGGGCCGCAATCTTTAATTCGTCCGATGTCTGTATTGTTGAGGATTTGAATACGTTTATCCCCCTGTTGATCGACACATATAAAGACGCTGCCCGATGACAGGCAGAGCTCATGGTTGTCCGACTTTTAAGTAACTTCAGGTTCACGGTTCACAGTTCACAGTTCAAGGTCACTTCCGATCCGGGCCTCTAAGATGGGCAAGAATTAATCCGATCGCGGCGGTCACGGCCCCGGCGCACATGGCCCAGTTAAAAGCGGCTTTAAATGCCGGCGCCAAGGCGTCATCATACTGTTGGAGAGCGACCCCGCCGCTTAATTTCTGAAACATCCCATGAAATATTGCCCCTGCCAGGGCGATACCTATTACCATGCCGAGATTGCGGGCCGTAGCCACCATGCCGGAGGCTACGCCGCGCTGGGAAAGCGGCACGGCACTCATGGCCGCAGAGGTATTGGGCGAACTGAAAAGGGCCGTTCCGATACCTGCCAGGGCGAGCCGCCATATAACAGGCAAAATGGACGCCCCTTCGGGCAGCCAGGCCAAGAGAATCAGAGCCAAAAAAAGCACGCCCATCCCTGCCGTGCACATCAGCCGGGAACCGATCCGGTCATACAGGGTACCGGATATGGGGGCGGTGAAAAATAGACCCGATAATGTCGCTTAGGCGGCCAAAGCTCAGCAACAGCGACGAAACCGTCAACAAATAAATCATGACCACCCATTCAACACTGGCAAAAGAACCGCTGAGGTCTTTCATGATGGCCGGAAGCGCAATATTGACAATGCTGCTGTCAAGGGTCGACATAAAGACGCCGACCGCAACCAATGAAAAGATTCGCCATGGACGCAATGCAGGGTTTGTTTCCACCATTATCTAACTTTTCCGTACCTGTCCTTTATAGGCTGTCTCTAAATCATTTCTACTGTATCAGTGCCCGGAGTCGCCGGAGTTGCTGGACTTCATATTTGGAATATTTTGTTGTGTCAAACCATTAAGCATGATATTACAGTTTCGCAAAAAGTAGATTTTGGGATGGCAAAGTAAAAAGTTCAGGCCCGTCTAAGATCAGGGGGCGTCGCAAATCCCAAGGAATGCAGCGCAACACAGATATTGGACTTCTAAGTAACTTAACGGTTTAAGGTTTAAGGTTTAGGGTTTAGGGTTTAGGGTGTAAGGTTCATGGTTAAATCCCAAATTACAATTTTCAAATTTCAAACAAATTCCAAAAATCAAATCCCAATTTTTAAAACAACCCCTCTTTTGTCGAATACCCCGTTGTTTGGAATTTTGGTCATTGGAATTTGGGTATTGTTTGTTTTTTGAGATTTGAGATTTGAAATTTCGATTCTCTCTCAGTGCCTTTAACCTGTCGCAAACGTTCCTTTCTGCAAAAATGCCGCGCCAGCGAAATAAAGCGCTTTTTACGAAGCCATCAAAGACAATCTCGTAAAAAGTCGATTTTGGGATGGCAAAGAAAAAA
>JAGYOX010000188.1 GCA_018399235.1 Desulfobacterales bacterium
TATGTGTCTGTTGGCGCTCCCGTAAAAAATACGGGTTTGGTTACTGAAATATTGGGTTATTATTGCCTTATAGGTTATAATTTCATATCATTTCAGAATAATAGTTTTCAACAGATTTTTAGGTATTGGGTATAGGGTATAGGGTATAGGGTATAGGGTATAAGGTATAGGGTATAGGGTATAGGGTATAGGGTTTAAGGTATAAGGTATAAGGTATTGGGTATTGGGTATTGGGTATTGGGTTTAAGGGTTTAAGGGTTTAAGGTTTAAGGTTTAAGGTTTAAGGTATTGGGTATTGGGTATTGGGTATTAGGTATTGGGTATTGGGTATTAGGTATTGGGTACAAGGTGTAAGGTGTAAGGTAACCAAGTGTCTTTCGCCATTGTCATTCCGAGAAGCGCAAGCGACGAGGAATCTTGTTTGTTAAAGATTTCTCGCTGACGCTCGAAATGACAATATGTACATTTTTTTGGGTTATCCTCAAAAATGCCGTGCCAACGGAATAAATCGCTTTTTACGAAGCCATCAAATATTGACTTTTTAAAACAAAGAGCCTAACCCCTAATACCTTATACCCTAAACCTTGAACCTTGCACCTTGCACCTTACACCTTGTACCTTGCACCTTACACCTTATATTTTATACCTAATACCCGATGTTACTTAAAAGGTATACCTATGGACCTATTAACAGCAGACGAAATGCGTGAAATGGATCGGCAGACCATTGAATCCTTTGGCCTGCCGGCACGGATTCTGATGGAAAACGCCGGCCGGGGCGCCACCAGGGTCTTGATGGCCCGGTTTCCGGACCTTAGCCGCTATTCCGTGGGCGTTGTCGCCGGGCGGGGAAACAACGGCGGCGACGGGTTTGTGGTCGCCCGGTATCTTTTTCAGCATCATATTGATGTCAAGGTTTACCTATTAACAGAAAGCGCAAAACTCCAAGGCCATGCCGCCGAAAATTTTCATCTGCTGGGTGAACTCGGCGTTCCTTTAGTTGAGTTACCGGATGAGGAAAGCTTTAACCGGCATCGGGCGGAAATGGCCCACAGGCGGATCTGGGTGGATGCCATTCTCGGCACTGGACTGAGCTCCGAGGTCAAGGGCTATTATAGAACCGTCATCGAATTTATCAACAGCGCAAATCGTCCGGTGCTGGCCGTGGATATCCCTTCGGGCCTGCATGCGGACACCGGCCAGCCCTGCGGCGTTTGTGTTGCCGCGACAATGACGGCAACATTTGCATTTCCCAAGATCGGGCACATCCAGCTGCCCGGGGCGGAATACGTGGGAGATCTGCATGTAATCGATATTGGGATTCCACCCTACATCGCCCAACAGACGGCACCCAGGCAGCATCTTCTTCAGCACGAGGATATACGCCGGATGATAGCCCCCCGGCCGGCGGATATGCATAAGGGCGGCGCCGGCCACCTTTTGATAGTTGCCGGTGCTCCCGGCAAAACCGGTGCGGCAGCCATGAGTGCCATGTCCGCAATGCGGGCCGGCGCCGGCCTGGTCACCCTGGGTATCCCGGAAAGCCTGAATGCGGTACTCGAGCCGCAGGTACTGGAACCGATGACCATCGGTCTCTCGGAAACCCCGGCCGGATGCCTCAGCGATAAAGCCGCAGACGCCATCCTGGAGCTGCTTTCCGACAAACGCTGTTTGGCCGTAGGACCAGGGATCGGCACGGAACCTGCTACGGCCCGATTGGTTCACCGTCTGATTCAGGAAAGCCTGGTTCCGGTGGTGGTTGATGCGGACGGATTGAATAACCTGGCCGGTGAACCCGATATTTTAACCAATACCCATTCACCGGTTATCCTCACCCCCCATCCCGGGGAGATGGCCCGGATGATCGGTGAAACCCCCAAAGCCGTCCAGGCCGACCGGATCGGATGCGCCCGCAGGTTTGCCGAGTCCTATAACGTCCATTTGGTATTAAAAGGCGCCCGAACCGTCATTGCCCAGCCGGACGGCCATATTTACATCAATCCCACCGGCAATGCGGGGATGGCCTCAGGCGGCATGGGAGATGTTCTGACCGGCCTCATCAGCGGCTTTATCAGCCAGGGCCATACGCCGGAAACAGCCGCACAGCTCGGCGTGTTTCTGCACGGGGCAGCGGCGGATGAGCTTTCTCTATCCATGGGTCCGTTCGGCTATACCGCTTCTGATGTCATGCGACAGATTCCAATGACAATTAAGAATTTCATGGCCGGAGATTTTTATTCTGAAGCCGGATTACAGCGGATTCCCAAACAGGAACTGCCATAGCGGTATTCCGAAATAAAGCCGGCCGATTTAACCGCAATGACCACGCAAAGTATCCGTATTCATACCGCCTCCTCGGATGAAACCCGCCGTCTGGGAACGATGGTTGGAAGGGAGCTCTCCAATCCAGCGTTTATCGGATTAACCGGCGATCTTGGCTCCGGAAAAACCGTTTTTGTCCAGGGGCTTGCCCGCGGGCTCGAAGTGCCGGAGCGCTATGCAGTGACCAGTCCGACCTATACGTTTATTAACGAATACCCCGGCCGTCTGACCCTATTCCATGTGGACCTGTATCGCATCAGCCATGTGGATGAACTGACCGATATCGGGTTTGATGACTTGACCGACGACAGCGGAGTCGTCGTTGTTGAATGGGCAGAGCGGCTGCCACAGGATTTTCATTCATTTAACATAAAAATTTTTTTAGACATGACAGGTGATGATACCCGGACATGTCGTTTTTTTTTCTATGGACGCCCCTCGATGAATTTGATACGGGATCTTAAACATAATTTTAATACGGATGAGGCATAATTATGGGAGTCATTGTTCAGAAATACGGCGGCACCTCGGTCGGCAACCTGGAGCGAATCCGCAATGTAGCCCGGCAGATTACAAAAACCTACGATCAGGGAAACGATGTGGTCGTCATCCTTTCCGCCATGAGCGGGGTAACGGATCAGCTTATCAACTCCGCCGAACAAATCTCTCAGACGCCTGACAAACGGGAGCTCGATGTTCTATTGGCTACCGGTGAGCAGACCACGGTCGCATTGATGGCCATGACCCTTATTGAAATGGGCTACAAGGCCCAGTCCCTGTTAGGATACCAGGCTGAAATTCTTACAAACAATAAGGCCAGCAAGGCCAGGATTCTGGATATTGGTGCGAATCGGGTAAAGGATTTGTTAAAAGAGAAAAAAATCGTTGTCATTGCAGGATTTCAGGGGGCGGATGCAGAAGGGAACATCACCACGCTGGGCAGAGGAGGCTCAGATACGTCAGCGGTAGCGGTGGCCGCCGCCATTAAAGCGGATCAATGCGAAATCTATACGGACGTTGACGGCATCTATACAGCAGACCCCAATATCTGTGACAAGGCCAAAAAGCTTGACCGGATTGCCTACGATGAAATGCTTGAAATGGCAAGCCTGGGCGCCAAAGTCCTGCAGATCCGGTCGGTTGAGTTCGCCAAAAAATACAATGTCCCGATTCATGTGAGATCATCGTTTCACGAGGAGGAAGGTACCATGGTGGTCAATGAGGATGCGAATATGGAAAAAGTGGTGGTTGCCGGCGTTACCCATAACAAGAATGAAGCCCGGATCACGCTGCGAAAGGTACCGGATACGCCCGGCATCGCCTCCAAAATCCTGAGCCCGATTTCCGGGGCCGGCATTCAGGTCGACATGATCATCCAGAACACCCGGTCCGGCAATATGACCGACCTCACTTTTACCGTCTCAAAAAACGATTACCAGTCGGCACTGGACATATCAAAACAGACCGCAAAGGAAATTGAGGCCGAAGAGGTGATAGGGGATGAAAATATCGCAAAAATATCGGTTGTCGGGGTTGGCATGCGGAGCCACTCGGGGGTGGCGTCAAAGATGTTTTCCTCCCTCGCGGCAGAAAACATTAATATCCTGATGATCAGCACTTCGGAAATCCGTATTTCCTGCGTTGTTGAGGAGAAATACACTGAACTGGCGGTTCGAACCCTGCACAACGCCTTCGGCCTGGACAGAACGGAATAGCCGCCGTTGCCGCTCAAGCAGTTCACACCCGACCAGCTGATTGTCGCGCTTTGCCTGGCGGCTGTTATTGCCGGCATGATTTTCTATCGACTGGCGGCTATGTGAACGCGCCGGCGATTTCATCGCAGATGCGACGGGCGGCTGACGCCGGGTCCGAAGCATTCCGAATCGGCCGTCCGATTACCAGGTAATCCGAGCCCTTGGCGATGGCATCGGCCGGGGTGACAATCCGCTTCTGATCATCCCCGGCGGTCTCCTCCCAGGCCGGGCGGATACCCGGTGTAACGGCAATGAATTCCTTTCCAAGATAAGACTTGATTCCCGCGACCTCCCGCCCGGAACACACGACCCC
>JAGYOX010000189.1 GCA_018399235.1 Desulfobacterales bacterium
TGCCTACCCCCGGATTACCGATAAAAATGACATCTTTTTTTTGATCAATAAAGGATAGATCCATTAACCTCAGTACTTGCTAAGTCCAAAATTCTTTGACCCTGATAGTCTCATTTTATATGGGCAAGAAGAATGCTGCCGGGACTACCAATTTATACCGGCAGCATACATGAGCTTTTATGATTTCCGATAGTTTTTAAGCCTTTCGACCGCATCTACAAAGCTGCATTTTGCCACCGCCATAACCATATCGATAGGGTTGAAGTTTTTTTTACAATCAAAACATCTCGCCAGATTGGTTTTCTGGTGGGTGGCCGTATGAAAGTGGCAGCATATGGGACAACGGAATCTGAGAATATCGAAAGCCTTTCTTGCCTCAAGTTTCAATAAATCATTGATGACGGCATCAATGGGGATATCATTTCTTAATTTTCTCAAAAAATGGTCAGGATATCGTTTTGACATCATCAGGGTCCTCCTATGGCAGAAAAAATTCATTCATGGTTTCGTTTACCAATGGTTCTCCTATAGTTTTCAGATTGCGCGAGGCCGCGTTGATCAGACAAGCGGTAGCAATATTGTTGATCTGCCGGGGGACACCGCCGGTATAATCATGGATCAAGTCTTTTGCTTCGGCATCAAAGATGTTGGTGGCGCCCCCGGCCATTTTGATACGCCTGTCGATGTAAAAAGATGACTGGTCCTTTGACAGCGGTTTTAAGCAAAAACTCAGGGTTATCCGATGAACCAGATCGGTATGGCAGGATCGTTTCAGGAGTTGGCGTAACTGTTCCTGGCCGCTGAAAATTATCTTCAGCACTACCTGGTCATCGATGGAAGAAATCAGCAGCCTCATATCCGTCAGGGTTTTCGGATCGATCAGATGGGCCTCGTCGATGATCAGCAATGTCGGTTTTTCTTTTTGATGGATGCGGTCAAGAATTTGCAAAAACATCCGGTCTTTGCCGATTTTGGGTTTTTCGCCGAGGCGGGTGACAATGAGTCTTAAAAACCCATTGGCACTTAGCGGGGTAAGATGCAGATAAACCGGATTAAAGAGATTTTGGGGCAACTCATGAATAAATAACCTGAGCAAAGAGGACTTCCCCAGGCCGGTTTGACCAATGATCAGTGCAACAGCGCCTTGTTGCTCAAAGAATTTGAGCCGCGCCATGGCCTGTTCGATTCGCGGATCTCTTTGTATCCAGTCGATGGGCGGTTTTTCAGAAAACGGATGTTCGGTTAGAGAAAAGTGACTGAGAAACATTATGTTACCTCCTGTTGGATAATTTGTTTCAATTCCCGGATGAAATATGGGACAGACGGATACGGTGCTTTTTCAAAAGCCTTTTTGACCATCTGCCGGTTGATGGCGACACTTTGGTTGTAGACTTTTTTGAGCGATTCGAGTTCACCGGCGTTCAAACCGGCCAGACCGGCTTTTCGTCCCAAAAGCTGTGCCACTGTTTTGGCGAACTCATGAAATGGCCAGGATCGGCGCTCAATAACCTTTCGGTAATCAATGCCGGCGGTTTGCTCGGCAAGCAGTTTCTGATGCCGGCGAACCAAAAGCTCCGTATAGCTGTGTTTGGGTTTGCCGGTCGGCTGTTGAGACACATCGGCAACCGCTGTGTTGCGTTGCCAGAGGGTACCGGTACCCAGGTATTGTTCGTCGCGGGAATAGATTTCGATCTTATCCCATGTTGAGAAAGGATCGAAGCGAACCTGTATTCTGTCGCCGCGCAGTCTGGAATCGACGAGATAATAACGGTTGTTCACCCGAACATCGGAAAAATCCCGGTGGACGGTACGCTCTACCGATTGCATAAAAGATGAAATCACCCGGCTCATATCGACCTGGCGGAGGACCGTTAATCCGGTTTTATAGCGATCCTCAGGGGTTTGGCCGGTTTCTGAATGGACATCTTTGTGATAACCGACAGCAAGCCAGGCCGATAATGCTTTGTTTAGCTGAGCCAGGGTCAACAGGTCACCGGCTCGGACTTCGGCTTCCAGCTGATCCTGGACGGTCTGTATAAACTTTTCAATGAGTCCGCCGGCAGCCGGGTCTTTGGGCGGTCTGAATGACAACCGTATACCGACCCGGTAGCAGGCGGCTTTCAAGCCGTTTGAGTGGTAAACCTTTGCATTGTCTACATAAAGCTGTACCGGGGCCCCGTGAATGGAAAGGGCCCGGATAAATGAGTCGATGAGGACATCGAGATTTTGCCGGATGTAATAACGGGCATCGACAATCCATCGGCTGTGGCAGTCGATAAACGCCGACAGGTAAGTGGGCACTACGCTGCCTTTTTCCAGAATATAGGGGCCCTCTTCGAAGTCGCCGACCCACAGATCATGGGTATGATCCCGGGAAAAACGCTTGCGCACTTTACTTTTGATAACGCCCAGCTTCAGGCGTGTTGCATTTGCGTTTTTAAGATGCCGGTAAAGGGTGGACCTGGGCACACACACCGCGTACATTTCTTCCAGGAAACGGTTAATGCTCCTCGGAGAACGATAGGGTTGCTCTTTTTTAAGCTCGATTGCTTTATCGATAACCTCTTTGGAACAATTGCGGGGTTTGCCCCGGTCGCAGCGCTTTTTTCGTGCCAGAGCGTCAAATCCGCCGTCTCGATAGCGATTTAGTTTGCGACGCAGCGTTTTTAATGAGGGGCTGCCAAGTCGCCCGTCAGGAAAACGAATTTGCTCTTTGGCCCTGGCTTTGAGAAACCGGTTTATCGCCTCCGGTTCAATCTGTTCATAAATGATCGGACTTAACAGATCGCACCAGAAGATAGCCCATTTTTCGTCTTCTCTATTCATCAAATCACCTCCTTTCTGTTTTTGGAGGTGATCTTATCTCAACTGAAGCCGCAATTTATTGCCAACTTGGTGAAAATGGATATTTTGAAGGTTTCTATAAAAAGAGCTTCGACAATAACCAGCCGAAGGCAGCCGAGCAGGCCGGTTTTTCGCTGTTGGGTTCTATATTTGCGATTGGAGATATTCAACCCCGCAAGGTCTCGACAAATACTTGAAACGGGGTTTTGCTGGATGATCAGTGAAAGGGCTTTTTGGCAGGTATTGGTAAATCCCCCCAGGGTGGTGACCCAACGGTGTATCGTTGAAGGCGCCAGGGCTTTGTCACTATCCGGATATACCGATAATCCGTTGTCAGACATGGTGCTCTGCTCGTATGTGGACGTCTCTGATTCGACATAAGCACCGGCATGGTTCATGATACTTTGTCGGGTATAATGTTTGTGGGGAAGCGCAAAATCCGGATAATAGGTCCTGGTTGTGCCGCAACCAGGACACTTGAAACGAATTAATGGACAATAAACGCATTGAATTAACGCCTCAATGACGACCAGAAAACGACGCTCCCGGTACGCATGAATCTTGAAAAAGATGGATTCAACATTGCAGACCGGGCAAGGCGGCAAATCATGGGGCGTAATTTCATTCTTTTCAACTCTTTTCTGATATGTTTTAATGTCATCAAGTGTCGCTGTCGGCGGCATCGGTATCCCTCCTGGTTTTAATGTTTATTTTTCGGATAAAAAATATGATCTTATAACGGGAGGGATACTTTTTTTAAAGGGCGGGATAGATCCTTTTATATTTTTTAGCCGGGTATCGGGTTACGGCGGGATAGCGGGATACTTATTGCGGGACTTTTCGTGTCAATTATTCTTAGACTTAGCAGGTACAGATAGTAAAAGAAGAGCGGTTATAACCTGCTCTGGTCCGATGATAAAAGATAAGCTGTATTTTGGAATTTCAGGGGTATATGATGAAAAAGACGGTTGGGTTGAAAGCATAAATTCCGGTGACACGGTCGATGACATAAAACATTTGACGGGTAAAGCCAGGTTGCGAATTACGCCGAATGATAAGCTGGATATAACAGCTTCTTTTATAAAACGGCAATATGATGACGGTCAGCCCCATCAGAACTTAAATGATACCGGAGTTGCATATTACAGTCAATTAGCAGCATACAATGATTATGCACCGCTTACTTCGTTGCCTGACAGGAAAGTAGG
This sequence comes from Desulfobacterales bacterium, assembly GCA_018399235.1. Classification (GTDB taxonomy): domain Bacteria; phylum Desulfobacterota; class Desulfobacteria; order Desulfobacterales; family Desulfosalsimonadaceae; genus M55B175. Next base: position 4,053 of record JAGYOX010000189.1, read on the forward strand.
AACAGATTATAATGGGTATAACAAGACCGATACCCTTACAAGCGCTTTAAATGTTGAATACGATTTGTTTAATGGTTGTGTCCTCACCTCCGTTACGGCATATCATGAGGTAAATTTTGATATCAAATACGATTATGATTTCAGTGAACCCGAATATATGCACTTCATAAAAAAAGATGAAAGCAGGAAAATAAGCGAAGAATTAAGGTTGTCTTCAACAGCTGATCAAAAAATAAAATGGGTCGCCGGATTTTATGCAGATTGGGATGAATATGACCATGATTATGAGTGGACATCCGAAG
>JAGYOX010000019.1 GCA_018399235.1 Desulfobacterales bacterium
ATCACAAATTACAATTTTCGAAACAAAGGCTTTACTGCCAAAGTCTCTTGTTATTTCGAGCGGTAGCGAGAAATCTTTGACGACCAAGATTCCTCGTCGCTTTCGCCCTTCGGAATGACATTGGGCGTTTTTTCTATCACCGTCGTTTGGAATTTTGGTCATTGTTATTTGGTGCTTGTTTGTTATTTGTTGTTTGAGATTTGTGATTTTTGTTTATAGCCTTACTGCCAAAGTCTCTTGTTATTTCGAATGACAGCAGCGTAATGGCCATAAAATTTGGGATGGCAAAGAAAAAAGTTCAAGCCCTATTTAAGATTAGGGGGCACGCAAATCCCGAGGGATGCAGCGCAACGAAGAAATTGGACTTTTTACTTTGCCATCAGGCATAGCTTTTGTAGACAGCCTTAATCCAGCCGTCATAAAGGCGGTTACGGTCTTCTTCGCCCATCCTGCTGTTCCATTGATGATCGATTTCCCAGTGCTTTCGCAATTCTTCGAGATCCGACCAGAATCCGACCGCAAGGCCCGCCGCATAGGCGGCACCAAGGACGGTTGTTTCCCGGTTTTTCGGGCAGATTACCGGGAGGCCCAAAATATCCGACTGAAACTGCATCAAAAGCTCGTTATTCACCATCCCCCCATCGACTTTTAAAGCGGTCAGCCGAATGCCCGAATCCTTTTCCATGGCCTCAAAGATCTCCTTGGTCTGAAAAGCGCTGGCCTCAAGGACAGCGCGGGCAATATGCCCCTTATTGATATAATGGGTAAGGCCGGTGATCACCCCCCGGGCGTCGCTTCGCCAGTGCGGGGCGAACAAGCCGGAGAAGGCGGGGACAAAATAAGCGCCCCCGCTGTCGTCAACCGTCCGGGCGAGGGCTTCAATCTCCTCGGAGGCGGAGATCAGGCCCAAGTTGTCCCGGATCCACTGGACAAGGGAGCCGGCAATGGCGATTGATCCCTCCAGGGCATAAACCGGTGGCTGGTCACCAATCCGATACGCCGGGGTGGTAAGCAGCCCCTGGGTGGAATGGACCATCTGTTTGCCGGTATTCATCAGAAGAAAACAGCCTGTGCCATAAGTGTTCTTGGCTTCTCCCGGCGTGAAGCAGGCCTGACCGAAAAGGGCGGCCTGCTGATCTCCTAAAATGCCGGCAAGAGGAATTTTCTCTCCAAAAACCCCTGACGGTGCGGTATATCCGTAAACTTCACTGGAAGAACGGATTTCGGGCAGGATCTTTTCCGAAATATCCATGGCGGAAAGCATCTCCTGATCCCAAGCCAGGGCTTCAATATTCATGAGCATGGTCCGGCTCGCATTTGATACATCTGTAATATGCAGACCGCCGTCCGGACCGCCGGAAAGCCACCACATCAGCCATGCGTCCATGTTTCCAAACATGACTTCGCCCTTTTCCATGGCCGATTTCAAGCCGTCCACATTCTCAACCAGCCACCTGATTTTCGGCCCTGAAAAATAGGTGGAAAGCGGCAGGCCCACCCGGGACCGAAAACATCCCATCTCCCCGTTCACGGCCAGATTATTGCAGATGGGTTCGGTACGGGTATCCTGCCATACAATCGCATTGTAATAGGGTTCCCCGGTTTTAGGATTCCAGAGTACGGTTGTCTCCCGCTGGTTGGTGATACCAACAGCCGCCAGCTGGCCCGGCTGAATCTCCGCCGTTTTAAGCGCCTCACGAATCACTTCATAGGCCTTATCCCTGATCTCTATGGGATCATGCTCCACCCAGCCGGGCCTTGGATAAAACTGCCGGTGTTCCAGTTGGGCCTTGGAAACAATTTTTCCGTTGTGGTCAAACACAAAAAACCGGGTGCTGGTGGTTCCCTGATCCACCGCACCGACATAGGCTGGCAATGTCATGGACGATTCTCCTAGTAAATTCAAGGTTCAAGGTGTAAGGTGCAAGGTACAAGGTTTAAGGTTTAAGGTATAAGGTTAAAAAAATCAAAAGCTTAGTGCCTCAGTGCCTTTTACTTATGTCATTCCGAGGAGCGAAAGCGACGAGGAATCTTGTTTGTTAAAGATTTCTCGCTATAGCTCGAAATGACAAAACCGGACGAATCTCGTCAGTGCCTTAGTGCCTTTACCCGGCAGTAAAAGTTACTTATAGGTTCGCTCCCGGCCCGCGGCCGGGAGGAACGCTCCCAAGTATAAGGTTCAAGGTGCCCGGTATTATGTTTAACATACCGATTTAATGGAAACCACCTTATTTTTAAATTCGTATTATAATACCTGACGTTAGTGTCAGATTATTATTGACTTTCTATTGCTATTCCTGATAAAAAGGCTTAAATAATAAATTTAGGGATAGCTGATAAACTAATGCTTCAGCCTATCAGGAAATAACGCCAAATGATTGAAAAAAACGAGATGGATCAAGAAACTATGGACCTTGATCCCCTGAAAAATCAGCCCCCCCTGCCCGCAGTGTTTCTTCAAAATTTAAAATGGGAGTTTTCATTAGACATTGTTTCAAGCCGGGTGCAGCGCTTCAAAAAAACGGCCGTGCGTTTTTTTACCAATGATTTGACTGCGCGCTGGATAAACTTTACCTACGACCTTTACAGCAAAATTTATCAGGGGCAATTGCGGCTGGGCCTTCCTGTTTCAAAAGAATTATTGAAATCCAGGGAGGAAATCCGGTCTCGGGCAGCGGGAAAACTGGCGCTGACCCTGTATCATATATCCCTCCAGGTAACCGGCATCCGGATACCCCGAGTCGATATTAAAAGTATTCTAATGGGCGAGCTTGAAGCCGGCAACCTCCGGCTGACTGAAGATGTCATCATTCTTACCCGCAGTCAGCTAAAACACCTGGCATTAAACCGGTGCAAAATTCCGGGATACTTTTTCTCCGCCATCCTTGAGGAAGCCACCCGGCGGCGGATCCTGAAAGAAACGCTTAAAAACAATCGTCTCCCCGCCTATTTTGACAGCGAAATAGAGGAAAATGAGCAAAACGGCCGGGGCGATTATGAATTTGTTTATTACCGGGATTACACCGATGAAGGAAAAGAGATAAAATTCCGGCGGATCGTCAGTATCGAGGCAGTTACCGCCGGGGATAACCGGCCGTCCGTCATCCTGATACCCGGATTTGTAAATAACAGCAACTGTTATAACCTTTCCAACAAACAGTCTCTGGCCAAAGACATGGCTGATAAAGGCCAATGGGTCTATTTATTTGATCCCAGGGGGATGGGTATCAACGAAGGCAAGTTTGACCCGTGGTACACCGTTGACACACTAATCGATTATGATCTGCCCACAGTTCTTCGCTTTATCTATAACCGCAGTAAAAAGAAACCCGCATTCCTGGTCGGCCACAGTATGGGCGGGATCATTGCTGAAAACATGGTGTTGAACTGGAGTATCCGGAAGCATTTGAATCACATCGAGGATTTGAGTGCAGAACAAAAAGCTATGCTTAACCAAGTTCTGCCGCCCGCCGATGTCGCCGCTGAAAACTTGAAGCAGGTTCGCGGCATTATTTCTATGGGCGCACCCAAGTTTTTCAACCGGTATTCGCATGTGTTTTACCCGACCGCCCTCTGGCTGAACCATCTGGCCCGAATTTTCCGAATGCAGCAGGTGCCGGTTAAAGAGGCCATGTTGTTTTTATCGCAAATGCCGGGTTTAAGCCATGCCACCAACCAACTCCTAAAAACCAACGTGGGGGACCTAAATTTCCTGATGTGCCCGGAAAACCATTCTTCCAGCAACTTTTTTACCAAACTTTACATTCAAAATGCGATTGAATCCGTCCCCCTGGGACTGGGATTTCAGTTTCTCAAAGCCATCTATAACGGTGAAGGTTTCAAGCGCATGGATCAAAGCCGGTTCAATTATTCGACCCACCTGAACTATTTCGAAAAAGACATCCCCCTGTTTCATATCTGGGGGGACAAAGACCCCCTTGCGGCGCCCGAGAATGTTTATTACAGCAAATCCTACCCGCATAAGCGCAAAAAAATATACCATATTGAATCACCGAAGGACATCGAGCGGATCGACATCCCGGAGACGAAAAGTCAGGTAATTGATTTTATTATTGAAAATGCCAATCACCTGGATCTTTTATATGGCAAAGTGGCCGAGGAGATTATTTATCCGCTCCTGCTGAAAATCATTGAACAGGTCTGGAGCGATTGGTCATATGAAGAGGAGAAGGTTTCCGCCTAATACCCAATACCTAAAACCTAATACCTTGAAGTTACTTAGAAGTAACCCCCCGGGACCCGAGGGTCGGGACCGAGCTTAAAAGTAACTTTTACTGTATGCTTGAAGGCACTGAGACAATTCATCCAATTTTGTCATTTCGAGCGATAGCGAGAAATCTTTAACAAACAAGATTCCTCGTCGCTTTCGCTCCTCGGAATGACAGAGAGTTAAATTTCTGGAATAATAATATATATTTTCAAGTTACTTAGGAGTCCAATATCTGCGTTGCGCTGCATCCCTCGGGATTTGCGCGCCCCCTAATCTTAAATAGGGCTTGAACTTTTTTCTTTGCCATCCCAAAATCGCTTTTTACGAGTCCATCAGGTTTGTTATTTGAGATTTGTAATTTGTTTGTTATTTGAGATTTGTAATTTGTAATTTGTTTGTAATTTGGTGCTTGAAATTTGTGATTTTAAACAAACATGCAAAGGCAGAGTCCTCTATCTCTGCCGGATCTGGCCCAAAAGATCAGGTTTTTCAAAACTAAATAAAGGGGGGATTATGAAAAAACTGTTCACCGGGATTGTTGTTTTAGTTTTTTTTCTCGTCATTTATCTTTTGACATGGCCGGTACCCATCGACCCAAAAGCCTGGGAGTCGCCGCCAAATCCCGGATACACCGGGGATTTTGAAACTAACTCAAGGCTTTCAGGTATTGAAAGGCTTCCTCTGGGCGGATTGCATGGTCCGGAGGATATCGCCATTGATGACCAAGGATGGATTTATGCCCCCACCCACGAGGGGGTAATCGTCAGACTGAAAAACGATACCGGCACACCTGAAAAATGGGCTAATACCGGCGGCCGGCCGTTGGGTATTGATTTTGACGCCCATGGGAACCTGATTGTCGCTGACGGCTATCGCGGCCTGCTATCCGTAAACCCGGAAGGAGAGATCCGCACGCTTGCCACCGAAGCCGACGGCAAAGTGATCCGGTATGCCGATGATGTGGATGTCGCCGCAGATGGAAAAATTTATTTTTCAGATGCATCCACGAAATTTGCGCCTCAGGACTTTGGCGGCACGCTGGAGGCGAGTCTTGTAGACATAATGGAACATGGCGGACAAGGCCGCCTGCTGGTATATGATCCTGAAACCGGAAAAGCCAAGACCCTGATCGATGGACTTAACTTTGCCAACGGAGTGGCCGTAAGCCCTGACCAACGGTTCGTGCTGGTCAATGAGACCGGCTCCTACCGCGTTTTACGCTATTGGCTAAAAGGACAGAAAAAAGGCACGGTTGATCCAATCATCGAGGCTTTGCCGGCATTTCCGGATAACATTTCCACGGGTCAGGCGGGCCGTTTCTGGGTTGCCCTGGTTTCTCCCCGGAATCCGCTTCTTGACAAACTCTCCGATAATCCGTTCATACGGAAAATGATCCAGCGCATCCCGTCGGGCCTAAGGCCAAAGGCGGAAGCCTACGGTCATATCATTGCCATTGATGCAACCGGCAGGGTCACACAAAACCTTCAAAACCCGAATCCCACGGTCCCACTAAACACCAGTGCCACCGAAACCGACGACTATTTATACATCGGAAGCCTGGCAACGGATTTCATCCCCCGCCTGCCCAAATCCAAAGCAGGGCTCTGACCTATGCCAGGAATGCATGGATAAAAAACCCGGTTCGCTTGTTTTTGGATAAATCTGTCTTATTTTTCCTGTTTGGAATTGCAAAATTTATCCATGCCACTATTTTAGTCTTAATGGACGAGCAGCTCAAAAAAGACATATTCAATGCGGTCGAGAATGAACCGTTTGCCAGGCACCTGAACATATCACTGGTTGCATTGGAGGAAGGCTACTCCCGGGTAGAAATGGTTTATGATCCGTCTCAGATGAATAACATTTATCAACGGGCGCATGGGGGAGCGATTTTTACCCTGATCGATGAAGCATTTGAAACCGCCAGCCAGACCGGGGGACGCATAGCCGTGGCATTAACTGTCAACGTAACCTATATGGCACCGCCGGAAAACGGGTCCCGGCTGACAGCTGAAGCCAAAGAACTCAAAAGCTCAAACAAAATCAGTAACTTTGATATTACAGTGACGGATGAGAACAACCAACTGATTGCTGCGTGCCGGGCAACGGCCTACCGGACCGGAAAACCCGTTACTTTTTAACCGGCCGTTGCCTAATAACCTGATCAGGCTGCCTGCGGGATAAAGAAGGCGGCTAAATTTCTTTAAAAAGGATTGATAGCGTATGAAGACAGTTAAAATTTTGCTTGCCGATCATCATTTGATGGTAAGAGAGGGACTAAAGCTCCTGCTGGAACGGGAAAGCCGTTTTAAAGTGGTCGCGGAAGCCGCCAACAGCCAGGAAACATTGGAACTTGTAAAATCCGAAAAGCCGAACATCGTTCTACTGGATTTAACCCTGCCAATACTGTCCCGCTTTGACATTATCCAGCTTGTCAAAGAACTCTCTGCTAAAACCAAAGTGATTGTGGTGAGTAAAAGCATTAAACAATCCCATGTTCGCCAGTCGTTACAGGGCGGAGCCCGCGGATATATTTTGAAAACCGCATCGTTTTCAGAGCTTGCCGAGGCGATTCGTACTATTAGCGAAGGAAACTATTACCTGAGCTCTGAGATTAAAACCGACATCATTGACCATTTTATCAAACAAACCGACGAGGGCCCGGTCCATAACAAGTATAACCTCCTTACCAAACGGGAAAAAGAGGTTTTCCGGTTGCTGATTTCCGGAAACACCACAGAGGAAATCGCCACACTGCTTAGCATCAGCCCGAAAACAGTAGCCAAGCACCGGGCAAACCTTATGGAAAAACTGGAAATTTTTAATATTGCGAGCCTGGTCCGATACGCGATCAAAATCGGCATCATCGACAGCGAAAGTGACTTAACGGTTTGAGGGGGAAGGGGGAAGGTATAGGGTTTAAGGTGTAAGGTTTAAGGTATAGGGTTTAAGGTATAGGGTTTAAGGTGAAAGGTTTAAGGTATAGGGTTTAAGGTGTAAGGTTTAAGGTATAGGGTGTAAGGTACAAGGTTTAAGGTGTAACTGGCGCTAAAGGTTTCAGTGTTCAGGTGTCAGGATAAGTTTAGCGTCTTTACTGAAACCTGACACCTGAAACCTATGGTTCGCCTTTTTCCCTAAGCCAATTCCTATTCGGTTTATCGAAATTTGTACAATCAATGTAGCGGAAGGCTTTAGCCTTCTAAGTAACTTAACGGTTTAAGGTATAGGGTTTAGGGTATAAGGTTAAAGGTACAAGGTTTAAGGTTCACGGTTCATGGTTAAATTCCAAATTACAATACTGATGGCTTCGTAAAAAGTCCAATATCTGTGTTGCGCTGCACCCCTCGAAATTTCACGTACAGCTAAGTACGCTGCATTTCTCGGGATTTGCGCGCCCCCTGATCTTAACCGGGGCTTGAACTTTTTACTTTGCCATCCCAAAATCGACTTTTTACGAGACTGTCAAATCTCAAATCTCAAAAAACAAACAATACCCAAATTCCAATGACCAAAATTCAAAACAACGGGACATTCGACAAAAGAGGGGGTGTTTTAAAAATTGGGATTTGATTTTTGGAATTTGTTTGAAATTTGAATATTGTAATTTGGGATTTAACCATGAACCATGAACCATGAACCTTACACCTTATACCTTACACCTTATACCTTACACCTTACACCTTATACCTTAAACCTTGCACCTTACACCTTACACCTTGTACCTTACACCTTATACCTTACACCTTACACCTTACACCTTATACCTTATACCTTATACCTCATACTTTCCCCCTCAGCTGGCCGCAGGCCGCTGATATGTCAGCGCCCTTGCTCCAGCGAATATTGGCGGTGTAGTGCTTCTGCAGAAGCTCCGCCTGAAAGGCCTCAATGACGGCTTGTTCCGAACGCTTGAACTCGCTTTCCGGGTGTTCGTTGAAGGGAATCAGATTGATTTTTGCCTTTACCGGCCGCAGCAGTTTCGCCAGGCGTCGGGCGTCTTCAATCCGGTCGTTGACATCTTTGATGAGAATATACTCGAAGGTGATCTTGTCCCTTGGTGCAAGGCTATATTCGACACACGCGGCGATCAGTTTTTCCAGGGGATACTTCTTGTTAATCGGCATCAGCATATCCCGCGTTTCATTATTGCTGGCGTTTAATGAGACGGCCAGCCGGATTTTGGTATCCCTTGCCAGATCCTTCATGCGGGGAACAATGCCGGCGGTGGAGAGGGTGATGCGGCGGTGTGAGAACCCAAGGCCAATGCGATTGTCGGTCATAATGTCAATGGCCCGGCGGACATTCTCATAATTGGCCAACGGTTCCCCCATGCCCATCAACACGATATTGGTCAGCCGGGGGGCGTCTTCGGGAATCTCATCGGCAGCGCCCTGCACCTGGTCCAGGATCTCCGCCTTGCTTAAGTTCCGGGTCAACCCATTTTTGCCGGTCATGCAGAAGCGGCAGCCCATGGCGCAGCCGACCTGGGTCGAAATGCATAGGGTGTAGTGATCTCGTTCCGGGATCAGCACGCTTTCAATGGTGTTGCCGTCTTTTAGGACGAACAGATATTTTCGGGAGCCGTCTACGGAGGTTTCCACCCGGCTGATCATGGGCGGCATGATCGTAAAATGCGCATCAAGCAATTGCCGGGTGGGCTTTGAGATGTCGGTCATCTCGTCAAACGATCGGGCCCGGCGGGCATAGAGCCAGCGAAGGATTTGTTCGTTCCTGAATTTCGAAAGTCCCTGTGCCGCGATCCACTCCTCCAGTTGTGTTCGGTCCAGATCCCTTATGTTTGTATTATTATCTGATATCATTGAATTAATAGTTTTTTATGGTGTCATCCCCAAAAAGCGCTTTAATATTTTCAATTAGGAATTATTATAATAGTATAATAAAAAGGTTATGATGAATTGTAGAAAATACACGTGCAAATTAAGAAAGCATGCTGAGTAAATATATTCTACTTGACATAACACCAATAAAATTTTAGTTTCAAGAGTTTAGTTAAAATTTTGGGAAAGTTATGTTTGATAATTTAAGTGATCGACTAAATTCGGTTTTTAAGAAGCTAAAGGGCGAAGGCAAGCTTTCGGAGAAGAATATCGAGGATGGCCTCCGGGAAGTCCGTATGGCCCTTTTGGAAGCGGACACGCATTACAAGGTGGTCAAAAAGCTGATCGCCGAAATCAGGGAGCGTGCCATTGGCCAGGAGGTGCTCACGAGCCTGACCCCCGGCCAGCAGGTCATAAAGATTGTCAACGATGAACTGACCGCTTTAATGGGCAGTCAGCATGAGGATTTAAATCTTTCCGGCCCATCGCCGGCATCCGTAATGCTGGTGGGGCTCCAGGGTTCCGGCAAAACAACAACTGCCGGTAAACTGGCGGTTTATCTGAGAAAAGAGGGCAAAAAACCCTATATGGTGCCGGTGGATGTCTATCGGCCGGCAGCCATTGACCAGCTGGCAAAACTCGCGGGTGAGCTGTCTATACCCATTTATCCCTCAACCACGGATATGGATCCGGTTGACATCAGCCGGAATGCCGGGGAGGCGGCACGACAGGAAGGCTGTGATGTACTGATTCTGGATACCGCCGGGCGGCTCCACATCGATGAAGACCTAATGGCCGAGCTGGTGAATATTAAACAGGGCCTACGGCCCTCTGATATTATGCTGGTGGCTGATGCCATGACCGGTCAGGATGCGGTCAATATCGCCCAGTCTTTTAATGAAGAACTGGATATCGACGGTGTGATCCTATCCAAGATGGATGGCGATGCCCGCGGCGGGGCGGCGCTTTCCATTAAGTCCATCACGGGAAAACCGATCAAGTTTATTGGTGTGGGTGAAAAGTCGAATGCGCTGGAGCCGTTTCATCCGGACCGGATGGCATCCCGAATTTTGGGAATGGGGGACATGTTGTCCTTCATTGAGAAAGCCCAGAGCGCCGTTGATGAAAAAAAAGCGGCCGATTTGGAGAGAAAACTCCGCAAGAGTGAATTCACGCTGGAGGATTTTCGTGATCAGATGTCACAGGTTCGGAAAATGGGATCGCTAACCGATCTGGTCAAGATGATTCCAGGGGTGGGAAAAAGCAAACAGTTGAAAAATCTGGATGTTGATGACCATGAGCTGGTAAAGATCGAAGCGATTATCAATTCCATGACTAGAGAGGAGCGCCGGCAGCATAATATTATCAATGGCAGCCGTAGAAAAAGGATTGCAAAAGGCAGTGGAACCAGTGTACAAGATGTAAATCAGCTGCTTAAGAATTATTCTCAGGTACTTAAAATGATCAAGAAATTAAACAAGGGCGGTATGATGAAAGGACTCAGCCGCGGGATGATGCCTTTTTAAAGGAGTGATAAACGGTATGGCAGTGAAAATCAGGTTGGCTAGATTTGGAGCAAAAAAGCATCCGTTTTATCGGATTGTTATTGCTGATGGACGGTATCCGCGTGACGGCAGGTTTCTGGAAACAGTGGGAACCTATAATCCCATGGTGGAACCGTCTGAGGTGACGATTAAACAGGATCGTATACAATACTGGCTCGGTCAGGGTGCGACACCCACCAGTACGGTTAACAGTCTGATCAAAAAACAAGGAGTTTCCTGAGCCTTGCTCTAATAGTTTTGTACCTCGAACGTCCTTAATTCCCAGAATCGATTAAAGGAGTCGGACAATGAAAGAGCTGATCACTTATATTGCAAAATCGCTGGTAGACAATCCGGATGAGGTGGTGGTAACCGAAGTGGGAGGTGACCAGACCACGGTTTTGGAGCTGAAAGTGGCGAAGGAGGATCTGGGAAAGGTAATCGGAAAGCAGGGTAGAACGGCGCGTGCCATGAGAACCTTGTTGAGCGCTGCATCAGCGAAAAACAGAAAACGGACTGTCCTGGAAATCGTAGAAGACTGAAGGGATGGAAAAGGGCGGTGACCTCCACATCGGGACAGTCGTGGGGGTTCACGGGATAAGAGGATATCTGAAGGCAGTATCTTTTGCCGAAAATTCAGAGCCTTTTACCCGTGGGAAGCAGGTTTACGTCAAAATAGCCAAGGGCGGGCGAAAAGCCTATACCGTCAGGGATTATAAGCCGTATAAGAACGTAATTCGCATAGCTTTTGAGACGGTTGAGACACGGAAGGCCGCGGAAGAACTGGTTGGGGCAAAGCTTTTCATCAATCGGTCAGAACTCCCGGAAACCGGGGATGACACGTGGTACTGGTGCGATCTGATCGGTCTTGAGGTGTATGCGGATCATGCCTATATCGGTAGGGTTGAGTATATTTTTGCTACTGGAAGCAATGATGTTCTGGTGGTCAGGGATGATGGGACCGAGCGGCTGATTCCGGTTATTGAATCTATTGTCCGGCAAATTGATCCTGAAAATAAGAAGATATTGGTTACCCTCCCAGAAGGGCTGTAGCGGGCGGGGCTATAGATAGAGGCATCCTAGGATGCGCCGGGCAGATGGATTATCAAATTCTGACAATTTTCCCCGAGATTTTTGACTCGTTTTTGTCCCACGGCATCATCCGGCGGGCAGTTGCCGACGAAATTATTACGGTTTCGATTACCAATATTCGGGATTTTGCCAAAGGCCGACACCAGGAGACAGATGATCGGCCATATGGCGGCGGCGCCGGCATGGTGATGAAGCCCGAGCCGTTAACTGACGCTATACAGGCGGCTAAAAGCCGTCAACCTTCGGCAAAAAAGATTTTGCTGTCTCCGCAGGGAAGACCGTTTCAGCAGCAGACAGCTAGAGGGCTGGCACGCGAAAACGGTTTGATTTTTATTTGCGGCCGCTATGAAGGCGTTGATGAACGCGTCTGTCAAGCGTATGTCGACGAAGAAATTTCCATCGGCGATTATATCCTGACCGGCGGGGAACCGGCGGTAATGGTTATTATTGATGCTGTTACCCGCCTTTTGCCGGGTGCACTGGGCTGCGAGGACTCTGCCGAAAAGGATTCCTTTTCAGACAGCCGCCTTGAACATGGCCATTACACCAGGCCGCCGGTATTTGAGGGGAAGCCGGTCCCCGAGGTCTTATTGTCCGGCAATCATGCCGTCATTGAAGCGTGGCGGTTTGAGGAGGCGTTGTTAAGAACGCTTGTCAGACGACCGGATCTGCTGGGAAACCGTACGATCTCAAAAGCGGAAAGAGAAACTTTAAAAAGGTGGTGCCGCTTAATTGAACAACTGGTTGCCGAGTAGCATATATCTGGCATTGCTGCACCATCCGGTTAAGAACAAAAACGGGGAGACCATCGCATCTGCAGTGACCAACCTGGATTTGCATGATCTGTCCCGAGTGGCAAAAACTTATGGCGTAACTGCCGTTTATGTGATAACCCCCCTTGCGGATCAGCAAGCGTTGGTCCGTAAAATTATTTCACACTGGCGGGAAGGCTATGGGGCGGCATACAACCCCAAACGGGGGGAAGCGCTCGATTTAGTTCGAGTTGCGGAAAGCCTTGCGGCGGCTGTAGATGAAATCGGCTCCCTGGAGCCGGAGCGGCCCGTACGGAAAATTGCCACAGGCGCCATGCAAAATGACGGCGTGATATCGTTTTCAGCCTTGCGGCGGAAGCTGAATTCGGAGGCGGCGGCCTTTCTGTTGATGCTGGGAACGGCGTGGGGGTTGACGGATGATATTATCGCAGAAGCTGATTATGCGCTTGAGCCGATTCAGGGAAATACCGGCTATAATCACCTGCCGGTGCGCGCTGCCGCCGCCATTATTTTGGACAGGGTGTTGGGAACGGAATAGCTGGTCCTGAACAATTAATGCTGTTTCTCCGGGTATGACCGAATGTCATTCCGAGGAGCGACGGCGACGAGGAATCTTTTAGAAAGGATTTCTCGCTGAAGTTTGAATTGACGGTATGTGTGTAGCGTTTCAGATTGAATAAATTAACCAGAAATACTGATCAGGCATTTTGGCCTGATGAATACAGAGACAGAGGTTGTCATGGAAAAGATCAAACAGATTGAAAAAGAACACCTGCGCCTCGACTATCCTGAATTTTTTCCAGGGGATACGGTCCGCGTTCATGTCCGCATCAGAGAGGGTGAGAAAGAGCGGGTACAGGTTTTCAAGGGCGTGGTGATCAGCAAACGAAAAGGTACCACCAATGCGACGATTACCGTACGCAAGGTATCCTACGGGGTTGGCGTGGAAAGGATTTTCCCACTGAATTCACCGAGCATTGATAAAATCGAGGTCGTCGCCCATGGGAGGGTCCGCCGGTCCAAAATTTACTATCTAAGAAACCTTAGAGGCAAGGCGGCCCGTATCAAAGAGCTTCGACGGAATTAATACGGTCGGCCGATAAAGCAGGTGTGAGGGCCATGCAGCCGGATCAATGGGTGCACGAAAATCAGGCGTGGCGCAGGGGGTTTAAACGAATCGCCGGAACCGATGAGGTAGGCCGGGGGCCCTTGGCAGGGCCGGTTGTGGCTGCTGCGGTGATTTTGCCCGAGGCCTTGCCGGATTTTGGGATCACGGATTCCAAGCGGCTTTCCGCAAAAAAAAGGGAAGCCATTTACGAGCACATTTATCAATATGCCCGGTCGGTTGGCGTAGGGATCGTGGATCCGATGGAAATCGACCGGATCAACATTCTTCAGGCCGCTTTTGCCGCCATGGTAATGGCCCTGTACAATTTGTCCCCTGCGCCGGATTTTATTCTTGTCGATGGGAACCTTTCACTTCCGGTTGATGTCCCCCAGAAAGCCATCCCCAAGGGAGACCAGCTAAGCATATCCATTGCCGCCGCATCCATTGTCGCCAAAGTTACCCGGGACCGGATGATGGAGATATATGCCATGGATTATCCTGAATATGATTTCGCAACAAACAAGGGTTACCCGACCAAAGATCACCGGTCAGCCATTGAAATGCACGGAAGCTCGCCGATCCATCGACGGAGTTTTAAAGGGGTGACTGCACTTGGTTCGCAGTAGAGCGGATATCGCCATTATATATGTTGAACCGTAGACAAAAACTGGGTCAGAGGGGCGAAGCCCTGGCGGAGCGGCATCTCAAAAAGCTTGGGTATCGGATTTTAGAACGCAATTACCGGAATAAGCTCGGTGAAATCGATTTAATCGCCCGGGATAATGGCGCCTTTGTTTTTGTGGAGGTAAAAACCCGCCGGTCGGATCGATACGGCAGTCCCCGTCTCGCCATCACGCCCCACAAACAGAAAAAGCTCTCCATCACCGCACTATCGTATCTCAAGCAAAACCGTCAAATTGCAAGCAAGGCCCGGTTTGATGTCGTCCTGATTAATGCCGCCGGAGATACGCCTGAAATTGAAATCATTCAAAACGCCTTTAATCTTTGCTATGGCTGATCAACGATCACCAGGGGAAGCGTTGGGTACTCTTTATATTGTCGCTACCCCCATCGGTAATCTGACTGATATCACCCTTCGGGCGCTGGATATCCTAAAGACAGTGGACATAGTTGCGGCTGAAGACACAAGGCATACCCGAAAACTCCTTTCGCACTACCGGATTTCAGCCAAGCTGATTTCCTGTAACGAACATAACGAACGGGCGCGCGCCGCTGAGATCGTAAAAAGAGTTGCTAACGGCGGGTCGGTTGCGCTTTTATCCGATGCCGGCACCCCCACCGTATCGGACCCTGGATACCGGGTGCTTCAAGCCGCCATTTCCGCCAATATCCGGATTGTTCCGATTCCCGGCGCCTCTGCGGCTATTACTGCTTTAAGCGCTTCAGGTCTGCCCTCGGATGCATTTCTTTTTGTGGGTTTCATGCCCCACAAACCCGCAAAAAGACAGGCCCGGTTAAAACAGCTTGCGGATGAGCCGGTAACACTTATATTTTATGAAGCACCCAATCGAATCATCGCCCTTTTACAGGAGATTGTTGAGTTGTTGGGCAACCGTCCGGTGGTTTTGGCGCGCGAGATGACCAAGCGCTACGAGGAATTCCTCCGCGGCCGGGCCGAAGAGGTGATGACCCGGCTATCGGGCCGATCCGATATCAAAGGTGAGATGACTCTTCTGGTTTCCGGAAAGGGAGATGACACGGGGGATTTTTCAAAGGTCCTTGAAGAAGAGATCGGCAAGGCATTAAGAGGCGGATCTAAGGGCAGCGTCAAGCTTTCGCGGGAGCTGTCAGACCGCTACGGTGTCTCCAAAAATAAGGTCTATGAAATGATACTTCAGGTAAAAGCCAAGTTAGACGCAGGTAATGGCGAGAAAGGAGATGAATCCCATGGATAAACTGGATGCCATATTTTCACCGGAATCGGTCGCCGTGGTAGGCGCCTCATCCACACCCGGCAAAGTCGGGCACGATATTTTCGCCAATGTATTGCGCGGCGAATACAAGGGGACCCTTTACCCGGTCAACTTGAAGGCCCGCTCCATCCTGAGCGTCCGGTGCTATCCTTCTTTGCTGGATATTCCGGACCCGATTGATCTGGCCATGATCATACTTCCCCCGAGCGCCGCCCTAAAGGCCGTGGACGACTGTGTTGAAAAGGGAGTTAAGGGTATTGTCATCGTCTCCGCCGGTTTCAAGGAGGTCGGCGGGGAGGGGGCTGAAATTGAGGAAAAAATTGCGGAAAAATGCCGGGCGGCCAATATCCCGCTTATCGGCCCCAACTGTCTCGGGGTCATCAATCCCAGCCATGATGTTCGGTTAAATGCCAGTTTTTCCACCCGGATTCCCCATAAGGGCAATATTTCATTTATCTCCCAGAGCGGGGCGCTGTGCACGGCCGTTCTTGATTTTGCCGCGGACCGGGGCTTCGGATTCTCAAAATTCGTCTCCATCGGCAACAAGGCGGATGTTGAGGAGATTGACCTGTTGAAATATTACCACCGGGATCCTGAAACGCATGTAATCATGGTGTATATGGAAGAGCTCCGCATGAGCAGGAACTTTATCGAGGAGGTCAAAGAAATCACATCCGGTGACCGGCCGACCCCGATTCTGATAATTAAATCCGGAAAAACGGTGGCCGGTGCCAAGGCGGCGGCATCGCATACCGGCTCTCTTGCCGGGACAGAAGCCGTATACAATGCGATTTTCAACCAGGCCGGCATTATTCGCGTGGATACAGTGGATGATTTGTTCGATTATGCGGAAGCGTTTTCCGCCCAGCGGATGCCCACAGGCAACCGTGTGGCTATCATTACCAATGCCGGGGGGCCGGGGATCATCGCCACGGATATGACCGAGGTATCGGGGCTCAGCCTGGCCCGGTTCTCGAAAGCAACTGATGATGCCCTGCATGAGCATTTACCCCCCACCGCCAATTTCAACAATCCGGTGGATGTGATCGGGGATGCCAGTAGGGACCGCTATGAGCATGCACTGGAGGCGGTCATTAAGGACAACGGGGTCGACGGGGTGCTCATGATTCTGACCCCGCAATCCATGACCGACGCCATCGGCACGGCCGAGGCGATTGTCAATACGTATCAAAAAACCAGCAAACCGATTATCTGCAGCTTCATGGGCGTGGTGGACGTTTCGGCCGGGGTCAAACATCTCCAGGAAAACCATGTGCCGGTTTACCGGTTTCCGGAAAATACGGCCCGCGCCATGGGTAAACTCTATGAAGCCACCAGATGGCTCAAACGCCGTATTCTGCCGCAATATGAGGCCCCATTTGATTCGAAAAAGGCGCGACAGATTGTGGATGACTGCCTGTCTTCAGGAAAAACAATTTTGGGTGAATATGACGGGGCGCCGCTCCTGGAATGCTACGGGTTTAAGGTCTGTCCCATGAGGCTTGCCCAGACCGCTTCAGAGGCCGGCCGGATCGCCGACGAGCTGGGGTATCCGGTGGTGCTTAAGATATTTTCCCAGCAGATTCTGCACAAATCCGATGCCGGCGGGGTAAAGGTCAATCTGAAAACCCAGGATGCTGTAAAAACAGGCTTTACGGAGATCTACGAAAACGCCGTGACCTATGCGCCGGATGCTGAAATCGACGGTATTCTGGTTCAGAAAATGTCAGCCCCCGGTGAAGAGGTGATCCTCGGGGTTAACCGGTACCCAGGCTTCGGTCATCTGATTATGTTCGGTTTCGGCGGGATTTACGTGGAACTATTCAAAAACGTGGTTTTTCGTCTTGCCCCCATTGGCCGGAACACCGCCCGCCGAATGATCCGCAGCATCAAGGGGTATGAAATGCTGACCGGCTTTCGCGGCAAGCCCAAGGCGGATATCGAGGAAATCGAGCGGCTGCTGGTAGGATTATCCCAGTTGGTAACCGACAACCCAGAGATTAAAGAGCTTGATATCAACCCCCTCTTTGTTCATGAAGAGGAAGCTGGCGCGACCGTGGCGGATATTATTATTACATTGGAGCCGAATAGCTGATGGGCTCGTAAATAGCGATTTATTCCGCCGCCGCGGCATTTTTGCAGAAAGGAAGCCCGCCGGGCCAAGGGCCAAGGCCCGGGACCGAGCCTAAAAGTAACTTTTATGGTAGATGCGATGTAGAGACGGGCTTTAGCCCGTCATTCGCAGGGGCGACCGATGCAGCAAGCCGCGTCCACTGGAAGGCTGAAGCCTTCCACTACATTGATTGTACAAATCTCGATAAACCGATCAGGAATTGACGAATGCGCTTTGCTTATCCGCCTTATATGGATAACCTTTTGATTTTTTTAACCTAATACCTAATACCTAATACCTTGAAGTTACTTAGAAGAGCTTTTTAAAAATTCATCAGTAAAGGTTCCCGCGGATGTCTCAATCCATAATTTACCCAACGATTTGGGCCGTCCCAAGCGGCAGCCTGAAGCTTTCCGGAAAACCGCAGGTGGATTTTTTAAGACGTTATGCCCGTCAGGCAGTGTCAAGCTCGGCTGAGGCACTCGGTTTATCAATTGATGCGTTTGATACGGACGCTAATGGCGCTCCCCTGCCGGTCAATGGCATTTACTGGTCCTTGAGCCACAAACCCGGATATGTCGCCGGCGTGGCAGCCGGTCATCCTATTGGCATTGATGTGGAGAAAATTCGTGCCGTTTCCAACCGGCTTTTTGACAAGGTGCTGAATAAGGCCGAACAGTGTCTGATGGAGACTGACCAAGCGCTGACGTTTTTTCGCTGCTGGACGGCCAAGGAGGTGGTCTTAAAGCGGGTCGGGGTAGGGATTAAAGGTCTTTCTCAAAGCCGGGTGCGGCGGGTCATTGATGATTATCATATGGCTGTTGCGTATCAGGGAAAAGAATTCATAGTGGCGCAAACCTTTTTTAATCAATATGTGGCAGCCGTATTAAAAACCGGGGATGAGATTGTTGAATGGCAATTTGGAATCGCATAGATAATCTATTTGGGCGCGGTAATTGTATTTAGACGTCTCGCCGTTTGAACTTTTTCGGCGACTTAGGGTTTCCTATCGAAAAAAATTGATTAATCACATTGACTTATGCGTTATTGGGGGTTAATAATTAGACAATTCCAGGCGTTACAGTGCTTCATAACAAAATTGCAGGAGGTCTAAAATGCAGGTAAACGAGGGATTAATTGACAGGTTGGTCCGGTTGATCCTGGCTATCGTCATTGTTGTTGCTTTTTTGGGCGGCAAGCTGCCGGGCAATTGGGCTCTTTTATTGATTTTTAGCGGCTCCTTTTTTATGACCGCGGTTACCGGGTATTGCCCGCTTTATAAACCACTGGGCATCAATACCTGCAAAAAATAGCGCCATATCAATCCTTTTATGTTATAATACGCATAGATCCGGATAGGATATGAACGAAACCGAGAGAAACAGGCATGTATTCAATGTCGACGCATGCACGCGGTGCGGCGAATGCTTCCATAGGTGTCCTGAACTGTCCCTGCCTTTGGATGCGGCCCAGGATGAAATCAAACGCCTGATTGACGGGCGGGAAAGCCGTCATGTGCTCGCCCATTGCACGACCTGCCGATCCTGCAACCACTTTTGTCCTTATGACTGCAAGCCCTACCAGCTGATCCTGGAGCGTTGGAACGATCTCTATAACAAGCGGGGTGCCCCTTATATTTACCGCTTCGTTTGCCCCACAATGGATTTGAATATTTGGCAGATGCTGGAGCTATCCCTGACATCAAAAGAAAAAGCATGGATCGAAAAATGGCAGAGCAAGGACCCTCAAGGCGATATCCTGCTTATTGGCAATTACGTTCACCTGCTTCCCTTTGTGGTGGGTGAAAGTGCGCTGCTAGATCATTTTACGCCGGTGGATATTTTGGACCACTGGGAGTGCGGGGCCTACTTATACCAGGGCGGATATCTGGATATGGTTAAACAAATCGGTGAAAAGTGCCGAAACGATTTCAGCCGGTGGCCGGTCAAGCGCATTGTTCCGCTGTTGGATGCGGTTCATTGGATGATTACGGATGTGCTGCCCAATGAAATGAATATCGCCCATGACTTCGAGGTGGTCAATTTTCACCAGTGGCTGCTGGAGAAAATTGATCGCCGGGAGATTTTACTGAAACAAAACGTCGGCCTTACGGTTACCATCCATGACAACTGCTATTCCAAGGCCGGAGGCGGTCAATACTGGGATGCGCCGCGAGAGATTATCCGGAGAACTGGCTGCGAGATAATTGAGATGGCCCATATCCGGGAAAATGCCCTCTGCTGCGGATTCGGTGCCGGTGCCTCCTGGAACCGCCCCATGAGCATTCTATTTGACATCATGGATGTGGCCGGCCGCAAACTGAAAGAGGCGGAAGATACCGGGGCCGGTGCGATGGTCAGCTATTGCGGCGGGTGCCTTTACCTGTTGTGGACCGCCCGGGAGTTGTTTGGCAGCAAACTGGACATTTATCATCTGGTCGAGATCCAGCGCATGGCAATGGGCGAAAAACTGGATTATCCCGAAATTCATGTTCGCCGGGCCTGGGATTTGATTGCCATTATCACCTATCTCATGATTCGCAGCCTTTTCGGCGGCAACTTCAGAATCACTGAAATCAGCATGACAGACCGGCAATGGAAGCCCCGGCGATTTGTCGGCCTGAGGCTCATTCGGCTTATGCTGAGAACAAAGGCCATGCAGTATATCTACAAGAAAGGGTTCCGCTTGCTGCTGCCGCTGCTGCGCTCTAAACGGCCTTTGCCTGCCCATCAACTAAGGAAGGCATGAATTTTTATATTTTAAGCCGCTTCTAAGTAACTTAACGGTTTAAGGTTTAAGGTATAGGGTATAAGATTAAAAAAATCAAAAGCTTAGTGCCTCAGTGCCTTTAACCTGTTGCAAAAGTTACTGCAAAGCTCGGTCCCGGGCCTCGGCCCGGGGGGGGTTACTTCCAAGGAACTCAATAATATATGTAATTATTTTAGAATATTGTACCAATGTCATTCCGAGGAACGAAAGTGACGAGGAATCTTATTGGTTAAAGATTTCTCGCTAACGCTCGAAATGACAATATGTACATTTTTTGAGTTCCTTTCTGCAAAAATGCCGCGCCAGCGGAATAAACCGCTTTTTACGAAGCCATCAAAAATTTGGCAATACGCATTCCAACTATGGTTGGGGCTAACTGTTTATCCAATGCCTAATCGTTTTATAGACCTCTGGATGGCTGAGAAGATCCATATGGTTCATATCCCGGCCGATCCATTGACGGGACTTTGGGATGGAGAGGGTCAGATCCGGATGTTTATGAACCCCAAGCGCGCTGTTTACAGTCACCAGCCCGTCGCCGATAACATCATCCCCCCATCTGCTTCGGGTTTTGCCTATGGTTGCGGCAACCGCATAACACGTTGTGATTTTCGGCAGGGCAACGGGCGTGCGTTGATCCCCTGAGCAATCGAATCTGTCGCGGCCCTTCCAATCCTTGTCGGTCAGGTTTCCATATCGCATGTCAGTGATGCCGGCGCTTCGGATTTTGCCCAAGCGGGCAAAAGGGGCGCTGTACGGGCTGATTCCCATGAGTATGTTAATCCAGTTGCCGCTTTTTTCAAGCACTGCCCCGTGATGGGGCGTGCCCAGAAATATAATCTTGCGAAGATGGCTAAGCCATTTATGCCCGGATATGCCGGCATAATGGCAGGCGCTCCTGGAGACAAGGCCGCCCATAGAATGCGCGATGATAAAGAGTTCAATCGGCTGAAGGGATAATTCGACAAGGGCTTCCAGCAGGTCGGAAAAATTTTGGCCGTTTTCAGAAATATGAAGCCCGGTATTATAATAAAGATATATGGGCGTCGCCCCAAGATCGCGGGCCAGCATAGCGGTATGGTCGTGGTCGTTTCGCTGCCACTGGCGATCATTCATGCACAATCCGTGAACCATTAGGATAAGCTTTCCATTGGATTTTTGAATCGTTTCCATAATTGCATGTTTCTCCAATGGGTTCCCATGCCGGCGGAACTGCATGGAGATGGCAAGCGGATTATCGCGGGCGGCCAGATGGTCGCCCAAAACCCCGTTTAATGCGGCAACAGCTGTCTCCCTGGCAGGCGAAGGCGGCTTTTCGCCGATCCGGGCGCTAAGCCGGGCAAGCAGAAAATCCATGCCACCGCCCACCCATTCGGTCACCGTGTGGATGTTGCGGTAAACCATGCCGGTGATGCCCCTTGTCCGCTTTCGATTGCCGGCGGATAACAGGCCACCAAAGCTTAAGATGGTT
This sequence comes from Desulfobacterales bacterium, assembly GCA_018399235.1. GTDB lineage: Bacteria > Desulfobacterota > Desulfobacteria > Desulfobacterales > Desulfosalsimonadaceae > M55B175. The sequence goes on from JAGYOX010000019.1 coordinate 21,874, forward strand.
TGGTGCAGGGATTCTACGACATCCGTGATGCCCAAAATGGCATCTATGGTAAGGTTTCCGATGCCACGAAGGTCGGTAGAAATATTGCTGGGCGTTTTCTGCATAATTCCAGGAGGCTCTCTTTCAGTATGGCGCCCGGCCTATCCATCCGGGGTTGAGGGTTCCGGCGCGTTTTCCGTGTCATTGGTTTCACCGGATTTCTTTTCCTGCTTACGCTGCCGCTTTTCCTCTTTCTTTTTTTTCTTTTCCAGTTCCTTTTGGCGTTTTTTGAACTGGTAGTGCGATTTTGCCATGGATTTCTCCTTTCTGACAGGCGACTGGATAGAGAAGTGCAAGAATAATGGGGACGTGCATCGCAGTCGCTATCATGGCGGTTTCATAAAGTCGGCAATTAAAAAAGGCATCCCCCGATTTACGGGAGATGCCTTGTCATACGAATTGCTTTAAAAAGCAGATTATTCTGCCGTCACATTGGCAGCAGCCGGGCCTTTAGCACCCTGCTCGATGTCAAAAGTCACGTGCGCCCCTTCGTTGAGGGATTTAAAGCCGGTCGCGTTGATTGCACTGTGATGTACAAATACGTCCGGTCCGTCTTCCTGCTCAATGAAGCCAAAACCTTTGCGGTCATTAAACCACTTTACTGTTCCGTTTGCCATGTTTACATCCTCCTTTCAGATAAATTCTCAAAATCTTAAACTGGAGGATGACACATCGGCTATACAACCTGTTCCTTCAGAAAAAAACCGCCCTGCCGTTCAAAAGGCAAGGCCTTTGTTGATTATTATTAATATAACATCTTTTTAAATAAATGCAAGCGATTTCGAAAAATAAACATCAAGGGCGTTTCAACGTTTAAGCCTGAGTAAGCCGACAGAAAACGCAAACGCTAATAATCTCTTTGTGTTGGGGCTGTCCGGGGTCTCTTTTTGCCGGCCGGTCTGGGCGGTTTTTTCTTGTTGCCTGTTTTTTCCCGGTTCGGTTTGCCGATTTTGGCCGGTTTTTTAAGCGTCCCTTTTTTATGGGCGGACTTTGATTTAGGGGCCTTTTGTTCAAACGTTTTTTCCGGCATTAGCATCGGGGTGTTGGCCTGGACCATTTTGGCCAGGGCGGCAGCGATATCCAGGGCGGGCACGTCATGCTCCTGGCGGAACTGATCCATCAGTCCGTGAAAAAATCCCAGGTCATTGGTGGCCAGGGTATCCAGAATGGTCTGTTTGAACTTGGCCAAGCGCTGGTTGTTGATCATTTCCGGGGTCGGCAGTTCGAGCGCTTCAATGTTCTGCCGGGTAATGCCCTCAATGACCCTTAGCATCCGCCGCTCCCGCGGCGTGATAAACAGGATGGCTTCCCCGCTTCGGCCCGCCCGGCCCGTGCGGCCGATCCGGTGGACGTAGGCCTCCGGGTCATAGGGGACATCGTAGTTGATTACATGGCTGATCCGGTCTATATCCAGCCCCCTGGCGGCCACGTCTGTTGCCACCAGGATATCCAGATGCCCTTCTTTTAGCCGGGCAAGGGTCTTTTCCCGCTGGCTTTGCGAGATATCCCCATTTAATGCCGCGCAGAGATATCCCCTGGCTTCCAGCCGTTTGGCCAGTTCCAGAGTGGCTGTCTTGGTTCGGACAAAAATGATTATCCCGTCAAAGGGCTCGGCTTCAAGTATTCGGGTCAGCGCATCCAGTTTATGGTTTTCGCCCACTATCCGGTAGCGCTGACGCGTGGTGGCCACCGTCATGGTTGGAGATTTGATGGTTATCTGCTCGGGATGCCGCATGTATTTTTTTGCTATATTGCGAATGGCTTGGGGGACTGTGGCGGAAAACAGCGCGATCTGTCGTTCTGCCGGGGTTTGCCCCAGAATCCATTCCACATCATCGATAAACCCCATGCGGAGCATTTCATCCGCCTCGTCAAGAACAAGGGTTTGGATGGCGTCAAGCTTTAAAGATTTTCGCCGCATGTGATCCATGATCCGGCCGGGTGTGCCCACAACCACCTGCACGCCCTGTTTCAACCGGCGGAGCTGGCCGCTGTAATCCTGGCCTCCGTAAATGGGCAATACCCGAAAATTTTTCAAATGGGCGGCATAACGGTGAAAGTCTTCAGAAACCTGGATGGCCAGCTCCCGGGTAGGGGTTAACACAAGGGTCTGTGGGGCGGCCGTGTTCAAATCGATCCGGGAAAGGATGGGCAGGGCAAATGCCGCGGTTTTGCCCGTTCCGGTCTGGGCCTGGCCGATGAGATCTTTTCCCGCCATGAGTTGCGGTATTGTTTTTGCCTGAATCGGTGTGGGCATTTCATAACCGGATGTTTCCAAGGCCTTTATTAAGGGGGCGGGAATATTTAATGTGTTAAAATTTGTTGTTTCAATCGTTTTACGGTTCAATGTCATAATCTGATACGTCTCTCTTTTAAATTGGATTTATCCCTGCCGATAAATTAACCGGAAATGAATAGGCTTTTTAACAACCTGGGCTCTGGATTGTCTGGCTTTTGCCGGATGATCAAGGGACAAGGGAGGGAAAAGCAGATATCTTACCTTTAGCAGAGGGTAAGGACTAACTATTGATTTTAAATTATTTTTGCAATCTTTTTTTGTGTCCGCCCCCCTTTTTTTTTGCAGGGGGCTTTGGCAGAACCAGCCAGTTGTCATCCGGCTCGATGCATGGCAGTGGGCGCTCCATGAATTCCTCGATCTCGGGAATATAAAATGAATCCTCCTCGTCCGCGAAACTGATCGATGTTCCGGCCGCACCGGCCCGGCCGGTGCGGCCGATGCGGTGGACATAGTCTTCCGGATCATGGGGCAGGTTGTAATTGATCACATGGTCCATTGCCTCGATATGGATGCCCCGGGCTACGACATCGGTTGCCACGAGCACGCGGATTTTGCCAGACTTGAAGTCCTCAAGCCGCCGGCTCCGTTTCTGCTGGGGCACATCTCCGGTGAGGATTTGGCTTTTGATGCCATGGCGGTTCAGCTTGTCGGCCAGCCGCTTGACCGCATCCTTACGGTTACAAAAAACCAGCACCCGGGTGAGATTCTGCTGAGCGATGATGTTATATAGCAGGGCGAATTTGTTGTTATTGGTGACAACATAGACGATCTGATCCACCGTATCCACCGCGACCTGCTCCGGCTCGATGGCTACATGGACCGGGTTTTTCGTCCAGCTGGCAGCCAGGCGGGTGATGGGCTCGGTCAGCGTGGCACTAAACAGCATGGTTTGGCGGCTTCCTTTTTGGGGGGTGGCGTAGATGATTTTGCGAACATCCGGAATAAACCCCATATCCAGCATCCGGTCTGCCTCATCGATCACCAGTATTTCCACATTTTTTAAATAAAGCACGTGGCGTCGGGAAAAATCAAGCAGACGGCCGGGAGTGGCCACAATAATGTCCGCCGGCCGGCCAGCGAGCTGCTTCTGCTGCTGTTTGAAATCCATGCCGCCGAAAATGGCAATTATGTTTAAATCGCAGTGCCTGGCGAGCTGGTTGGCTTCTTCGGTGACCTGCATCACCAGCTCCCGCGTGGGGGCAATGATTAAGACCCGCGGCGTGCCCGGTTTTCGTTTTGTCTGAATCGGATTATTCGTCAGGTATGTTATGATTGAAATTAAAAAAGCGGCTGTCTTTCCGGTGCCGGTCTGGGCCCGTCCAAATGCATCCCGGCCCGCCAGGGTGCTGGGCAGAATTTCCGCCTGGATGGGCGTGCAATAGCTGAAGCCCAGGTCACTTATGGCGTGCATCAATTCATCGGGCAGGTCAAAGTCATGAAAACGGGTTTTATCGGAGGCTATCGGAACCCTGAATCCTGATACCTGCCATTGCTTGTCGTTGGATGCGGACTTCGTGTCTGCCGGATCGCTGTCCTGCCTGCCGGCCCCGTCGTTTTTTGTTTGAGAGTTATGATCCATTATGGATTCTTTTCTTTCCTTTCGTGTCTTATCATCTGTCAGGCGTTGGATATTATGTTTAACTGCGCCGTGACCGCCTCTGTGATCTGTGTTTTTAATTCTTCCATTCGCTGGGTGTGGCCTTTGCGGATCGCCCTGAAAAATCGGCGGCAGGTCTGCTTCAGGCTGCCCTCCCATGCGGCGGTGTAGCCGGATTTTTCCCCTGCCGCCGTATTTATGCCCGGCTGCGGCTGATCCCGCCGGCTGTGCGCCCAGTTGATCACATGGGAGAAATAAATCAGGGCCCGGTCAACGAGGACAAACAGCATTTGATCATTCTGGGCCGGCCCCACCCGGATTTTAACACGGCCCACGGGCAATCCCCTGATTTTTGCCTTTGCCATCCGGTCCGTCCCCCATGCGGCGGATCCCGCCCCTAATGCGCCGCCGAGGGCAGTAAATACGCCAAAGCTTAATCCCGCCAAAGCAAGATCAATCTTTGCGCCGACCAACACGCCGCCGGCGCCTGCAGCGGTAGCCAGCTGCCATCTATTTAATCCTAAAATCTTCCATGTGCGGGCCGAAAACAGGTCTTCATTTAAAATCGACTGTGTTGGCAGCTCCAGGTTAAAGATATTATGTTTAAACCTTTTTTTGATCCGCTTGTGGGCGGTCTGCTCCATGTGCTGGATGTCTGCCTGGTATTTTTCAGCCAACTCCTGCCTTACCCGGTCCATCCGGGCCGAATCCCGGCAGGTTTTTTTCACAGAGTGGCCGCTGGCCGTTTCCACAAGCTCCATGATAATACCTGCGGTTTCAGCGATCCGTTGCTCCCAGTCCTGCTTGAAGGCATCAATCACATAGGTAAGCGCCGCCTGCCAGTCCGGGTCAATCATTTTCAAGGATTCAAGCAGTTCAATCCGTTCGGCATAGGTGGCCCGCTGCGCGTCAAATATCCGGATGGTATTGAAGTGCTTGCGGGCCTCAGCTTTCCAATCCTCAAGATACCTCAAGTCCGATTTGTCCTTGGGATTGATAATGGCCATGCGGGGAAGGGCGGTCAGTCGTAAAACCTCCATCTCTACTGAGTCGGTCTGACGAACCGGCCGGGAGCCGTCTGTCACAAAAATAATGCCTGCCCCGTCGGCTACTGGGCCCAGCAGCTCGCACTCATGGCCGAAGTCCGGATTATTATGGTGCGTGCGAATGAATTCTGAAATACAGTTTGCCCCGGGCCCTTCAAAATTCTGCATCCAGGCAAGGGTATGACGGGGCTGCTGAAAACCCGGTGTGTCAATAAAGCGGAGGACTTCCACACCGTCAATGCTTACCGGGTATTCCAGGCATTTAAGGGTTTCCCCGGGGGTGGGACTGATCCTCACGCTGTCATCTTCTGCCAGGGTAGCCACTACTGAGGATTTTCCCTCGTTCGGGTGGCCGAGTATGGCAAAAACAGGGGGTTTATCTATCAAATGGATTTCTTCCAAGGATTACCCTCCTAAAACTTCGACCCTAATATACGGGTCGCCCAGTTTGGCAATGGCGTGCTCCCAGATCATCCTGTCCGTATCCGCAGGCGGCGTAAATATTGTTGATACCCCTGGTTTTCCTATTAAACCGATGACAAGACCGCTTTTGATACCAGCATTTCGGCGGATTGATGCAAACCATGACAATATCTCCTGAATCGGCGGCTGCCAAGCCTCCTGTATGATCACCAGCCGGATGCCGGATGCCGCCGCATCCCCTTCCAGGTTATCCTTAACAGCCTGTGCATCCACCTTCGCATCAAATTGGCATGTAATTCCGGCTTTCATTCCAAGGCCGAGTCGCAGCCTTAGCCTTTCTTCTAAATCATCCTGCCGGTATTGCCCGGCAAGATCTTCGGGGATCAGTATGATAGCCGGATCCAGTGCTGCTTTATCCATCTCTTTGGATTCGGCCTGGCCGTATTCGGATGCAGCGGATGCTCGCCTTGATAGTTGATCCTCCGGTTTTTCGTATCCACGGCTGTTGGTTGTGACCCGCGGCGTTTTCATGGCCAAAAGCAGACGGTCACAGGCTGCATGCGTAAATGAAAGGCGTTTGATCGCATGCTGTTGCCGGAAAACGGTACCGAAAAAAATCACCAGCCGCGGCAGCAGACCGTAAAAGATCACTGCAAGCAGAAGGAACGGCCACCAAGCAGCTAGAGCAGGGGTGTTCAAACCCTGTATCCCCTCTTTTAAAAGGAACTGGCTGCCTTCAATCTGTGAAACCGTTGGATGGGCAATAGTCTCCGGCACCACCCATGACCAGGGCAGGGCAATTACGTCCACCACCCTGTAAACGGTTTCCGCTGCCGGTTGGAGCGTTGACTGCCAGCCAAAGGCCAGATCGGTTATGGTTATCCTTAGCAAAAGGATGCCGATGAGGCCGATATTGAAAAAGATGCCGAATATTTGGCCGATAATAAGAACGGGTCGGAACAGAATAGCTCCGTAAATCGAGCGGCTTTGACCGATCATACCCGTTACCGCTTCGATTTGGGCCCGTCTGGCGGCCGAAAGGTCCTTGTATCGGGCGGTGATAAGTTTTTTTATGGTGCGCCTGAAAATACCGGTTAACAGCGGATAGACACTGGCGCCGCCGCTTTTCGGGCTGATACCCCGGAGAGCGGTTGATAACCCGAGCAGCAAAAGGAGGACAATCTGGGGGGCGATCATTACCCACAGGCAGGAGAATATATTAATCGGATCGTCCCCAGAGTAGGCCAGAAGTGAACCGCATATGCCTGCACCGAAAATTAAACCGGCCATACCGGCTATCCACCTGGTAAGGCCAATCGTTTCAGCAGCCGCTTTTCCGGGAAGTACCGTCTGAGCCTTGGCGGATTGAAGGATATCTTCTCTTTTCCGGGACAGCCAGAACCTGAAGAGCTCATTTCTATTAATCGGTTCCGGATGATTTTCAATAAAGGCCTGATAAATCTGTCGATCCTCATCGATCCCCGCATCCTCCCAATTTTTCCCCGACCGTTCGCGCAGCAGGTATTCAAAGTCGATTAAATCAGTCGCACGCCATTTCATAGGGATATCTGCAGGGTGTATTTTTTGTATCTATAGGGCAGCGGCATGATGCCCGCCAGCAAAGAGGTTATACATGGATGGTGCGTTTTCCGGTCAATTTTTCCATGCGGCCAAGGAACTTCAGCAGGTTTCTGGGAGGGGATATTCGCAGGCCAAGCAGCCGCCAGGTAATGAATTCAATAATCAGGCCGCTGTCTTCCAAAGGTTTCATGTAGGCAAAATCGTATGTCACCGGTCCTAACCTGAGCTGGCCCAGCAGCCATAGAGAGGTCCCGGCTATGGATAGTTTATCCGCCCAGGTTTCCACATCGTCCACCAGAAATCCAAGCTGCTGGACGACAATTTTACCCTCCGGATCAAGATTTTTTGTATAAAAATCAGATCCATCCAAGGGCTCGAGGAGTTCCACTTCAATCCCCTGGTGATAACCGAGGCCCATTTTGCCATTAATGGCTTTTTTATCCCCGCGCTCCATCCAGTATACCGGACTCCCGGCGGCAATAAAAAAGGGCCCGATCCCTTTGGCCTCAAGCTGTTGAGCAGCATTTTCGACGTTTTTCACCAACAATCCCAGTTGATGGATCTTCGGCAATCCGTGTTCTTCCCTGAACTCACTGGCCAGACTTTCAACCGCCTGGTTGAAATTATTCGTGTAAAGTAGGTCTTTAAAATAAATCATAATATCGCCCTATGTCTGAAAATGGCGGTTTTATTTTTTAATGTTAGCACAACAAATTAAGATTACATAACATTTTATAAGGCCAGGCTTAAATTTCAAGAAATGAATTGATTGATCTGCTGAGCGTGCCGGTTTAGGATTACAGCGAAATGCTGCGCTTGCCCGTCAATTTTTCAATCCTGCCCACGGTTTTAAAAATAAATTTTGGGGGACCGAGATTCAGGCCCAGAATGCGCCAGCAGATAAATTCCATGATCAGGCCGTTTTCTTTTAACGGTTCCATATAGGCAAAGTCGGTTTTGGATGGGAATGCCTTGAGGCGCCCACGCACATAGAGGTCGGTTTCGGACTGGTCTGCGAGCTGATTCGCCCATTTGTCGACGTTATCCACCAGAAACCCCAGGTGCTGAATCACAATGCCGCCCTTCGCCAAGTATTGGGTGTAAAAATTAGACCCCTCCAGGGGCTCTAAAAGCTCCAGCTCATATCCCTGGTAATAGGCAAGCCCCATTTTGCCTTTTACTTCTTTCTGCACGCCGCGCTCCACCCATAGCACCGGCGCGCCGGCAGCAATGAAAAACGGCCCCACCCCTTGTTCCTCAAGTTGCCCGGCCGCTTCTTCAACGTCCTTTACCACCAGCCCGAGCTGATGAATTTTTGGCAGTCCGTGTGTCTCTCTGAATTCAGCGGCCAGGTTTTTGACGGCCTGGTCAAAATTATTCGCATGGAACAGATCATCGAATCGAATCATGGCAACAGCCTTTGGTTAAGGGTGTGAGTTGAGTAGCGCTGCAAGACAATGATCAAACAAGTTAGTGACTCTGGGTTAAAAATTCTTAACAGGCAGGTAGGATTATAATAGTATTTTTATTAGAAAACAAACCGTTTTCGTTTTCCATTACAACTCAATCACTTTTCCGGCGCCCCCGGGGATTGAAATTTTTGGGAAGCGGGATTGGATTTCCTGCTTGTGCTGGGTGCAATGGGTGGCGCAGACCATATCCAGGGTTTCAAGCACGGGGAAATCATTAAACCCGTGAAGGCCGCCGATCAGGGCGGAGACCCGGCCGAATTCGGATGCGGCCTTGAGTATGGTTTTAACCCCGGGATGGGAGCAGCCGGCGATAACAACGACCCTGCCGTCCTGCTGGATGCACATGGAGTGTTCGATGTTTTTTAAGGTGCCGGTGGAGTAGATATGTTTGTGGATTTTTCCCGAAAGACTGAAGGGAACGGTTTCCTTAGCTGGAAGGGCCGAAGAGATGGTGTCCGGCACATAGACCCGGACCGGATTCTGCTCCAGGATTGCAAGTAATCCTCCTGTATGGTCCCAGTGGTCGTGGGAAATAAATATCTCCTCGATGTATTGCGGGGAGATGTTGAGCGTTTTCATGTTGTCCAAAAGGATTTGGCTTTTGGCGCCCGTATCAAACAAAATGCTGTGGCCGCAGGCCTCAATCAGGGCGGCAAAACCCCAGTCCGGTTCCAACCGGCTATCCCATGCATCATTGTCGTAAATAAGGGTAATTCTCATCGGGCGCGTCTCCTTATTTTAAATCCCCCTTTATCCTTCTTTATCCCTCTTTTATAACAGATATTGGACTTCTAAGTAACTTAACGGTTTAAGGTATAGGGTATAAGGTTTAAGGTTCAAGGTTCACGGTTTAAGGTTCACGGTTTAAGGTCAAATCCCAAATTACAATATTCAAATTTCAAACAAATTCCAAAAAACCAAATCCCAATTTTTAAAACAACCCCTCTTTTTTCGAATGCCCCGTTGTTTTGAATTTTGGTCATTGGAATTTGGGTATTGTTTGTTTTTTGAGATTTGAGATTTGAGATTTCGATTCTTCCTCAGTGCCTTTAACCTGTCAAAAGTTACTGCAAAGCTCGGTCCCGGGCCTCGGCTCGGGGGGGGTGCTTCCAAGGAACTTAATCGTACTCAGTCCCGCACAAGCGGGACGGTTCTCGTGCTCGTGCTCGAAAAATAAAAGCCGATTATGAGAACGAGCACGAGCACGAGTACGAATCAAACGTTCCTTTAAGTCTATCTATTCCTTTTCAGATTGAAGTTCGGAAATCCGTCGATTGATGTTATCGAGTTCGGTTTTCAGGTATTCGGATTCCCTTTGCAGGGCGCCCAGCTCATCCTGTGCTGTTGGCGATGCTGGTGCTGCTGGTGCGGTCGGCGCCGCCGGTGGATAATAACCGTATCCGCTATAAGCCGGATAGGGCGCCGCCCAGGCACGGCCAAAACCGCGGCCGAAGCCTCGGCCCCAGCCGCCTCTGAATCCATATCCTCGGCCCCAGCCGAATCCTCTGCCGCGGCCGAATACGGGATTAGTGTAGCCGGGCACCCCGTAGCCGGCGCAGAATCCAGCGGCACGCCCCGTCATTGAACCGAATCCCATGGGTCCTGTCTGATCTCCTAGTGGCATAATCTTCACCTCCTCATTTATATTTTATATGATGGATTTATGATTTTCCTCAGGCATTGTTTCGACCGCGGCCGCCGCCCCGTCTGGAGCTTTTTCCACGGGCCCTTTGTCTGAGGTTATTAAGACCGGTTGCTATTCGCTGGCCCAATCCGCGGCCCTGGCCAATGCCTTGCCCTCCACCGCGGCTGAAAGCGGCATCGGTATTCGGCGTGCGGCCGGCATTTCCGCCGCATCCGCCCATACCTCTTCCGGTCATCGGTCCTTGGCCCTGCGGGCCGGTACCATTGCCTCTTGGCATAATTTTTCACCTCCTCACGTTTTATAAAAAGAATTTATTTTCAATTCGTTATTTGGCGACCCTTATGCCGCCTTTCAGGTTGCGGGCAAAGCCCGCGTCAAATACTAACCCAATCGACCTCTGCGTCGTCTACGGCGTCTGTTGCCGCAGCCAGGCATCATAAAATCGGCTGTCGGCAGCTGTTGCCTTAAAAAGGCATGAAGCACCTCGTCCACATTGCCGGTAATAAATGGAATCAGACGTATACCCGCACCTTCAATCATGTTTGCCGGGACTTCAGAAACCGCCCCGCAGATTAAAACATTGACGCCTGCTCTGCGCAGGGTTTCAATCTGGAGAACCGGCGATCCGGGGTGAAGCATAAACTGCTCTCTATTAGCTATCCTGCCGGCATTAATGTCTGCCACAAGCAATGTCCTTGCGGCATCAAATACCGGTGATATGATGTTTCCCCAGATAGTTACGCCGACCCTCATATTTGCCTCTCCTTTTCATTAATTAGAACCTGCATTTAACATGCCAGCAGCGGCAAAATGGCGACTATAATTATTAATATAATAATATCATAGTGTTATAATATTTTATCAAAGAGAATGGGAGCAATATAGTTGCATTAATGCTACTTTAATACCATAAAAAATGCATTTATGCGACTCTTATTGATCCTGTATAAACTTTTGAATGATCAGAGGCCGCGGTTGGAGCGGCCGTCGGTGGCCGGGAGTTCAATATTAAGGGATTTAATTTTTCGAAACAGGGTGCTTTTATGAATTCCCAGATCCCGGGCAGCGGCTTGGCGGTTGTAATTATTTCGCTTCAGGGCGTCGATAATGGTTTGGGCTTCGACCGATCGTCTGGCCGTCTTCATACTTCCGCTGTCAATAGCAGGGACATCCTGCCTCGTTGGCGTTAACTCCTCCGGCAGATGGGAGGGCATGATCATCTCGTTCGGGCAAAGGATGAAAGCATGCTCGATGATGTTCTCAAGCTCCCGGATATTGCCGGGGTAGTCATAGGACATCAATACGGCCAGGGCTTCCTGGGAAATTCCCGATACGGCTCGCCCCCGCGTTCGATTCATCCGGGCGATGATCCGTTCGCATAGCAGTGGAATATCCTCTTTTCGATCCCTTAACGGTGGAAGTGCCAGGGCCACCACATTGATCCGGTAGTATAGGTCCTGGCGAAAGCTGCCGTCCTCAACCATTTCGGACAGGTCCCGATGGGTGGATGCGATGACCCGCACATCGGTCTTTAAGGTTTCTGTGGAGCCCAAAGGCTGGAAGGTTTTGTCCTGGAGCACGCGAAGCAGCTTGACCTGGAAGGCGGGGCTGATATCACCGATTTCATCCAGAAGCAGCGTACCCCCGTTTGCCGCAGAAAAGTGGCCGGGTTTGTCTTTCACGGCATTGGTAAAGGCGCCGGCCTTATAGCCGAACAGTTCGGATTCCAGCAGGGTATCCGGAAGCGCCCCGCAGTTGATGGCGATAAACGGCTTTCCCTTTCGATGGCTATGCTCGTGAAGGGCCCTTGCCAGAAGCTCCTTGCCGGTGCCGGTTTCGCCGTGGATCAAAACCGTGCTGTCACTTGTCGCCACCTGGGGCAGCAGGGTGAATATTTTTTGCATCGCCGGGCTGCGGCTCACCATATCGCCCATCTGATAACGGCCGTCAAGTTCTTTTCGAAGCGCTTCCACTTGGCTGACATCCCGGAAGGTCTCCACCCCGCCGATGATGTTTTTGTTTTCGTCTTTCAGAACGGCGGTTGATACGGTTACCGGTATCCGACGGCGTTCATTGTTGATAAAGTAGGTTGAGGAGTTGACGATGGGGGTCCCTTCGGCCATGGTTCGCCGCATGGCGCAGTCGCTTTCGCACATATTCGAACGGAATACCTCCCAGCAGTGCTTGCCGATGGCTTCCTCCCGGGGCACGCCGGTGATTTCTTCGGCGGCCCGGTTAAAGGAGGTGATCCGCCAGTTTTTATCCACGGTAAACACCCCCTCCGAGATGCTCTCGAGGATGATTTCCGTTACATTGGCTGGAAGATCGCTTTTTTGGGTTTTGTCGTCGTTGGAGGCCATTTCATGTGTCTTCTATCAAAACTCCGGAACGAGGCCATAGCCCGGCGCATCGATTTCCCGTTCGATTTTTATCATGTGGCTTTTGTAACATCTGCGGCATATGGTCGGCAAGCCCGGAGTCGCAAATTTGCGACGGAAATTCCGGTAGTCCGGCCGGCGCCATATTTCATTGAGGGGGTGGTCCAGAATATTGCCGAAGCTCAAATGCGGAAGGGGATAGGGCATTTGGTCAAAGTAATACGTTGTTTCTTCTTTTACCGGTATATTCGTCATCACACACGGCGAAACATTGCCGTCGGCGCCTACAACCAGTGCGTGTTTGACATTTTCATCGCACGGCTTGGGGGAGACAAAAGGGGAAACCAGTTGAAAGTGCATGTCCACGCCCTTCTGAGCGGCGGTTTCCTGTATTTGCTGGAGGTTTTCGGTCAATTCCGCCCAATGCTCCCGGGTTTCTGCAAGGATGGCTTCATTGGCCAGTTCTGGCCGAGTGACCAGGGAAAGCGAGCTGACTACCACTTGGTCCACGCCGAGGTTTGCAAAAAAATCGGGAAGCCGCTCGATTTCATCGATATTGGATCGAAGCAGCATGTAGGCGATATGAATGGCCGGTGAACGGACGCCCTGTCTGTTTTTCGCCTGATGCAGGTCATCAATGGCCCGTTTAACTGCTTTCAGTTCAGTGCCTTTCCGAATTCGATCGTTTTTTTCAGTAATGCCGGCCAAGGAGAATCCTACAATATCAACCCGTTCGGCTATTAGCTGGTTGGCGGCCGGTCGGCTTAAAAGGGTTCCATTGGTTGTGGTCCCAACCCTTGCACCGGCGGATTTTGCAATTTTTACCATGTCGAAGAATTTCGGGTGTAAAAACGGCTCGCCCCATCCCTGAAGATATACCAGTCCGGTTTTTTTAAACGCCGGCATCATGGACTCAAATGCCTCTATCGAAAGCTTTCGAGCCTGCCACTGCCTTTGATAGGTGTGCTGGGGGCAATACAGGCAACGGCCGTTGCACTGGGAAGTGATTTCCACCTGTATCCAGTCCAGGCGGGGATAATGATGTTTGAATAGTTTGCGGAGCATCTAAGACCTATCTTTTGGTATATAAATTGCATAATTTTTTATAGGGCTTGGCATTACCTCCTAACTTGTCACCCTTCTGGATCAGAAGATGGACGCGGTATGGCAGCGCGGCCATCTTCTGATTCAACCTTCTAAGTAACTTCAAGTTCACAGTTCACAGTTCACGGTTCACGGTTCACGGTTTTGCACTCAGGTATAAGGTTTAAGGTATAGGGTATAAGGTTAAAAAAATCAAAAGCTTAGTGCCTCAGTGCCTTTAACCTGTCGCAAAAGTTACTGCAAAGCTCGGTCCCGGGCCTCGGCCGGGGGGAACACTTCTAAGTAACTTAACGGTTTAAGGTTTAAGGTATAGGGTATAAGGTTAAAAAAATCAAAAGCTTAGTGCCTCAGTGCCTTAGTGCCTCAGTGCCTTAGTGCCTCAGTGCCTTTAACCTGTCGCAAAAGTTACTGCAAAGCTCGGTCCCGGGCCTTGG